>JAWLGN010000194.1:0-10598 GCA_041685075.1 Bryobacteraceae bacterium | reverse complement strand
GCCGCCGCGGCGGCGCGCAAGTCCATCGTGGAGGCGCTGCGTTACAACGATTGAGCCATGGCCGTTCCCATCAGCTACAGCATCCGCAACCTGACGGCGCGGAAGACCAGTACCCTCATGACGGCGCTCGGCATCGGGCTCACGGTGGCGGTATTGCTGAGCATCATGGCGATGGTCGAAGGGCTGCGCACGTCTCTCGAAGCCAGCGGCCATCCGCTGCACCTGCTGGTGGTGCGCAAGGGCGCTACTGCCGAATTGAACAGCATCGTATCGCCCACGACCTTCCATGAGCTGCGCACCAAGCCGGGCATTGCCCGGGGCGAGGACGGGCAGCCGCTGGCCTCGCTCGAGTTGGTGACGGTCATCGTGCTCGAAAACCCGGGTAATCCGCAGGGCATCAATATCACGCTCCGGGGCCTGGCGCCGGTGGGCTTTGCCATGCGCGGTATCCGGCTGGCGGAGGGCCGCATGTTCGAGCCCGGCCGGCGCGAGGTGGTGGTAGGTCGGGGCCTGGTGAACCGTTATCCCGCCGCGCGCCCCGGCGGCGTCATGCGCTTCGGCCGCGGCGAGTGGCGCGTGGTGGGGGTGATGGACGCCGGCAACTCGGCTGCCAACAGCGAAATCTTCGCCGATCTCTACCAGCTCGCCTCGGACCAGAACCGGCCGGACGCCATGAGTTCCGTCCTGCTGCGCGCCATAGACGCAGCGGCCGCCCGCGCCCTGGTGAACGACATCCAGACCGATGCCCGCTTCAACAACGACGTGATTCCGGAACAGCAGTACTACGCCATGCAAACCTCCTCGGCGACGCCCGTCCGGTCCGTGGGGATGCTGGTGGCGCTGATCATGGCGGTGGGCAGCAGTTTCGCGGCCATGAATACCATGTACGCGGCGGTGGCGCGCCGCGCCGCCGAGATCGGCACCCTGCGGGTGCTGGGCTTCTCCCGCGCCAGCATCCTGTTCAGCTTCTTCCTCGAATCGCTGTTTTTGTGCCTGCTGGGAGGCGCGCTGGGCTGCCTGATGGTGCTGCCGCTCAACAACCTCCAGACCGGCATCGGCAGCTTCGTCACCTTCAGCGAGATCGTCTTCGAGTTTCGCGTCACCCCGGCCATCATGGCCACCGGAGTGGTGTTTTCGCTGATCATCGGCGTATTCGGCGGGCTGTTCCCGGCCTGGTCCGCCAGCAGGAAAGAGATTTTGCAGGCGCTGCGGCAGGTGTGAATTGAAGACCATCGACGAGCTGAAGAATCTCCGCATCGACAAGGCCCTCAAGTCCGCGCCCCCGCCGCGCAGGCGGCTGATCTCCTGGCTGGCGGCGATTGTGGCGGTGCTGCTGCTCGCGGCCGCGGCGCTGCTCGCGTGGCAGCAAATGAACCGGGCCGTCGAAGTGGACGTGGTGCGGGTGCAGGCGGCCTCCACCGGAGCCGCGCCGGGCGGGGATGTCATCCTCAACGCCACCGGCTATATCGTGGCGGCGCACAAGATCCAGCTCGCTTCGAAGGTGGTGGGTAAGGTCGCCTGGATCGGGGTCGAGAAGGGCGACCGCGTACGCCGTGGCCAGGTCATCGTCCGGCTGGAGGACGACGAATACCGCGCGCAGTTGCAGCAGGCCAGGGGCCGCCTGGCGGCCCTCGAAGCGCGGCTGGCCGAGCTGCTGGCGGGTTCGCGTCCCGAAGAGATCGCCGTCGCCAAGGCGAATCTCGACCAGGCCCGCGCGGATCTCGAAAACGCCGCTGTCACGCTCGAGCGCGCCAAGCTCCTCGCCTCGGAAGAGGTGCTCTCCCGCCAGGCGCTCGACGACGCGCAGGCGCGCTACCATTCGCAGGCCGCGCGCGTCGCCTCGCTCGAACGCACCTTCGAACTGGTGCGCATCGGTCCGCGCAAGGAACAGATCGAGCAGGTGCGCGGCCAGATCCTGGAAGCCAAGGGCAATCTCGCGTTTTTCGAAACCCAGTTGGAGAACACCGTTATCCGCGCGCCCATTGACGGCACCATCCTGGAGCGCGTCGTCGAAATCGGAGAGTTCGTCACCACAGGGTTCGTCGGGGACCGCGGCGCCAAGGGATTTGTGGTCTCCATGGCGGACCTCAACGACCTCCAGGTAGAGCTGGACATCAACCAGAACGATTTCGCGCGCCTCGGCCCGCGTCAGAAGGGCATCGTCACCACCGACGCCTATCCCGACCGCAGGTACCAGGGCGCCATCGAGGAGATCTCGCCGGAGGCCAACCGGCAGAAGGCCACCGTGCAGGTGAAGGTGCGGGTGATCGACCCGGACGAATATCTCCGGCCCGAAATGAATGCCAGCGTGGCGTTCATTGGGGAGACGCGGGACGGTGAGCCGGCGCGGGCACAGGTGACCGTGCCGCTTTCCGCGGTGAAGGACGGCGCCGTATTCCTGGCGCTCGATGGCCGCGCCATCCGGCGGCCGGTGCGCACCGGCGGCGCCACACCCCAGGGGCTGCGCGTCGAGGAGGGGCTGATCGGCGGTGAAGACGTGATCGTCAACCCGCCCGATAATTTAGAGGACGGCAGCCGTGTTCGCACGCGGCGGCGGTAAGGACAGCATGAGCGAACCCATCATCCAAACCATCAAGCTGGGCAAGGAGTTCATTCGCGACCAGGAGCACGTGGTGGCCTTGCGGGATGCCGACCTCACGGTGCCGCAGGGCGAGTTTCTGGCGCTCATGGGCCCTTCCGGTTCCGGCAAGTCCACCCTGCTGCACCTCATCGCGGCCATGGACCGGCCCACCAGCGGCGAGATTCGGGTGCTGGGGCAGGACCTGCGCCAACTCGACGACCGCGCCGTTTCGCGCTGGCGCCATGCCCACATCGGCTTCGTCTTCCAGTCCTTCAATCTCATCCCCGTGCTGACCGCGCTCGAAAACGTGGAGCTGCCGCTGAACCTCACCCGCATGAGCCGCCGCCAGCGCATGGAGCAGGCCGAACGCGCCCTGCGGCTGGTGGGCCTGGGCGACCGCCTGCGCCACACGCCCCGCCAGCTTTCCGGCGGGCAGGAGCAGCGCGTGGCCATCGCCCGCGCCATCGTCACCGACCCGGACATCATCCTGGCCGACGAGCCCACCGGCAACCTCGACGCCGCCTCGGCGGGCGAGGTTCTCACCCTGCTGAGCCGCCTGAACCAGGAGTTCGGCAAAACCGTGGTCATGGTGACCCACGACCCGCACGCCGCGCGCAGCGCCCACGCCGTGCGTTATCTTGAGAAAGGCGTCCTGCTCCCCGAAGGCCAGAGCCCGGAAGACTGGGTGGCGCCTCCCAGGGCGGCAGGCAATTGAAACGCCCGAGGAGGTACTTACGTCGAAAGCGGCGATGGAACTCCGCCCGCCTCGCGCCGCGGCCCTTGTCCGGTGGGCCTTGCCGCTGGCGCTGGCCATAGCGCTGCCCGCCCAGGACTCCCGGTTCACCGCGGAGTCGCAGCTCGTGCTGGTGCCGGCGAACGTGGCGGACGGCAGGGGGCGGCCGGTGGAGGGCCTGGAACCCGACGATTTCCTGGTGCTCGATAACGGCCGGCGGCGCAAGGCCACGGTCGATACCATCGGCACGGGCATCGCGCCGGTTGCGCTGGTGGTGGCGGTGCAGTCCGCGGGTTTGTCGCGGGCAGCCCTGGAAAAGGTGCAGAGCGTTGCGGGCATGATCCAGCCGCTCGTTACCGGCGAACGCGGCCGCGCGGCCGTGGTCTCCTTCTCCGATGAAGTCACCTGGCTCCAGGACTTCACCAACGACCCGCAGGCCATCGAGCGCGCCTTCCAAAAGATCCGGCCCGGCCAGTATAAGACAGCCCGCATGCTCGATGCCCTCAGTGCCGCCGCCGAACGCCTGGGCCGCGAGCCCAACGCGCGCCGCGTGCTCCTGTTGATCTCGGAATCCCGCGACCGTGGCAGCGAAACGGCGCTCGAGACCGTAGCGGCCGAGGTTGTCTCCGCAGGAGTGGCGGTCTACTCGGCCTCCTATTCGGCCTTCTGGACCGCTTTCACTTCAGACGCTCCTGCCGCTCCACCCCCGCCTCCCATGAGGCCGGAGCACCCCAACGACGCCCGGCCCGTCACATCGGCGGAACGGAACACCCCCCCGCCCACGCCGCTGGAGCATCGCGTGGACTTTCTGGGCGCGCTCCGCGAACTGACCCGCAAGCACGAAGTGGATGTCGGCAAATCGCTTAGCCGCGCCACCGGGGGCCGCACCTTCTCCTTTGCCCGCCGCAAGGGACTCGACGACGTGGTTCGCAAGCTGGGAGAGGAACTCCACTCCCAGTACCTGCTCAGCTTCGCGCCCGAAGGCGCCGAGCCGGGCTTTCACGCCATCGAGGTCCGGGTGAGGCGTAAGGACAGGCCGGTAGCGGTGCGGGCGAGGCCGGGCTATTGGGTGGAAGATGCCGGCGGTGAGTTGTCCTTCCGGTGACCCGGACCACGCAGGGAACCTCGGAGGACGCCCGCGATCCCTCAGTGGATGGTCCGGGTCTTCCGGTTCATGTAATCCATTAACAAGTACTGCCCAAGTGTATAAGGCGTAGTAAAATACGCCTTGCCGCGGCAGATCTCCGTCACCTTCTGGACGAAGTTCACCAGCCCGTAGTCGCTGGCCAGCATGAAGGTGTTGATGAGGATCCCCTGCTTCTTGCAGCGGTTCACTTCCTCCAGGGTCTTGCTGATCACCAGCGGATCCAGGCCGAAGGCGTTCTTGTAGATGCGCCCGTCTTCGAGGGTCAGGCAACTGGGCTTGCCGTCGGTGATCATGATGATCTGGCGCATGTCTTTGCGCTCCTGCTGGAGCAGGCGCTGCGCCAGGATCAAACCATCCCGAGTGTTGGTATAGTAAGGCCCCACCTGCACGCGGGCGAGCTGGCTGACGGCCAGTTCCTCGGCCGAGTCGTGGAACAGGACGCAGCGCAGGCTGTCCCCGGGGTACTGCGTCCGGATGAGGTGCGCCAGCGCCAGCGCCACTTTCTTCGCTGGGGTGAAGCGGTCCTCCCCGTAGAGAATCATGCTGTGGCTGCAATCCAGCATCAGGACCGTGGCGCAGGAACTCTGGTACTCGCACTGGTGCACGTGCAGGTCGGAATACTCGAGGTTGATGGGCACCCCCACGCCCTCGCGCTTGATAGCTGAAAAGAGCGTCTCGGAGACATCCAGGTTGAGGGTGTCGCCGAATTCGTAAGCCCGGGAGGAGCCGGAGGCCTCGACGCCGGTGGCCAAGTCGCGCGTGTCGTGCCGCCCGAAGCTGGATTTCCCGAGCGAACCGAGCAGATCTTTCAGCGTCTTGAACCCGAGAAAATCGAGCGATTTGTCGGTGACTTCGAACCTCACCTTGCCTTCCGGTCCGCTGCCCATGCCTCCGGAGGGTTGCTGCTCGGCGCTGGGTGGGTCGAGGGTAATCTGGCCCTCGTCCACCATCTTCTGCACCAGGTTGTTGAGCAGCTTATCCATCTGCTCCGGGGTAAGCTGCTCCAGGCGCTCGATCATCTCCTGCATGTGTTGGTCGTCGAAGAGCTGGCCGCTTTCGAGCGCCTGCTGGATGGCCTTCTTGAGGTCCTCCAGGGTGTGCTGGTTCCACTCGCTGAAGGGGATGTACTGGGAGTTGAAGCCGCTTTGGAGCAGGAAGTCGGAGAGCGCCTGGAGGAGGTCCTCGGCGCCGATTCCGAAATCCTCTCCGGTATAGCGGGAGTATTTGATTTTCATAACGCTCTCCGCCTCGTGATGGGCGAGGCCGCAGCCCCGCCGCTAGTTGTACTGCCTCCTCATGGTGCCGCGCGGAGCCGCTTCCTCGCGCGGCGTGGTCTTGCGCTCCTCGGCCGTGTAGCCGCGCTCCTCGCTGCGGCTGATGCGCCGGTGCGAGTAGAGTCCCTCCAGGATGAACTCCGCGGCGGAAGCGCGCACGGAATCCGGCTCGTTGGCCCCCACCTTCAGGGCCTTCAGTTTTTCCATCAGCCCCTGGATGGAGGACAGGGTCTTCACCATGGCGGCGGAGCCGACGCTTTCGTCGAGCTTCAGGGTGCCGCCCAGGTCGAACCACTGCACGATCTGGGAGACGTTGGCCCCTTCCAGGTACTGGTCGTACGTCTTCCCCACGGCGGTGCGGATCAGCTCGCGCGCCACCGCGTCGCCGCCCTTCAGCTCGCCCTCGTACTCCAACTCCAGCTTGCCCGTGATGGAGGGCAGGGCGGCGTAGATATCGGTGATGCGGGGCACGGCTATGGCTTCCCCCGCGGCCAGGGCGCGGCGCTCGGCGTTGGAGATGACGTTCTCCAGCACCGTGATCGGCAGGCGCTGCGATACTCCCGAGCGCTTGTCCACGCGCTTGTCCTCGCGCGCGAGGAAGGCGAGTTGCTCGACCACTTCGCGGATGTAGTTGGGCACCTGCACCTTGACGGGCGAGTCCCGGTCGATCCAGGCCTCCTGCCGGGTGATCTCCAGCCCCTGATCGAGCGCAATGGGATAGTGGGTGCGGATCTCGCTGCCGATGCGATCCTTCAAAGGGGTGATGATCTTACCACGCGCGGTATAGTCCTCCGGGTTGGCGGTGAAGACCAGCATCAAATCCAGGGGCAGGCGGACGGGGTAGCCCTTAATTTGCACGTCCCCTTCCTGCATGATGTTGAACAGCCCTACCTGGATCTTTCCGGCCAGGTCGGGCAGCTCGTTAATGGCGAAGATGCCGCGGTTGGCGCGGGGGAGCAGACCGTAGTGCACGGTCAGCTCGTCGGAGATGTCGTGGCCCCGCCGCGCCGCCTTGATGGGATCGATGTCCCCGATCATGTCCGCGATGGTCACGTCGGGCGTGGCCAGCTTCTCCACGTAGCGGTGATCGCGCCCCAGCCACGCGATGGGCGTTTCATCACCCTGCTCGGCCACCAGGTCGCGGCAACGCCGGCAGATCGGCCGGTACGGATTGTCGTGTATCTCACATCCGTCGACGTAAGGGATCACGTCGTCGAGCAGGGTAGTGAGCATGCGGATGAGGCGGGTCTTGGCCTGCCCGCGGAGGCCCAGAAGAATGAAATTATGCCGCGAGAGAATGGCGTTGACCATGTGCGGCACCACGGTCTCCTCGAAACCTACAATGCCGGGAAACAATGTTTCGCCGCGCTGGATCTTGCAGATCAGGTTGCTGCGGACCTCTTCCTTGACGGACCGGTTCTCCAGCTTGGCTTGGGAGAATGGACTCTTTCGGAGTGTGCCCAGAGTGCGGGGTAAATCCCAGGTAGTTTTTGTCAACCCTCAACCCCTCCTGTGGCGATTGTAGCAAAGGGGTACGAACAGGCGAGCGCGGGAGTGCGCCGCGCAATACATCTTTGGGAAGGGATACTCCCTAGGCGCGGCGCCAGTCCCTTTGCACAACGGCAGGCTCTGTCTTGGAACAGACCGAGATTTTCGCGCGGCGGCTTCAGGCGCCCAGCAGGTCCGGCAGGCGCCGCAGTTCCTCGTCGGTGCTGTCGTCCGGCACCGAGCAACCCGGCGCCAGGATGAAGCGGCTCCCCGCGGCCTGTTGCGCGGCATCGGCCTGCCGGCGGAGTTCCGCGGACGCCAGGCTGCGAAACCGGATCTCGTCGATGCCGCCCATCAGCACGCCGTCGAAGCTCGCGCGCGCCTGGGCCAGCGGCACCCCGGTTGCGTGCATCGAGTGGTTCAGCACAGCCCCGGGCCAGCCCTTGTAGAACAGGTCGAGGTACGGCCGCTCGCCGTGAATGTGCAGCACGTTCAGCGGCGCGCCGCTTGCGGCCCCCCACACCAGCCGGTCGAAGGGCTCGCTGAACCGGGCATACTCCTCGCGGGTGAGAATGCCCTCCTGCGCGTTGGCGATGGCCAGGAAGATGCCCGATGCGCCGGCGCCCAGGGCCTTGCGCACGTGATTGGCTTCGGATTCCGCGATGGCCTCGAGCGCCGAGAGCAGCCGCGCCGGGTCCTCCGACTTCATGCGCCGCACCTCTTCCTTCGAGGACAGCTTCTCCGCCTGGTTCCAGGGATTGAAGAGGGTTTCGATGAAGTGGACCCGCCCGCCCAAGCCGTCGCGAATCAACTCGAGCGCGCGCAACTGTTCGGGGAAGGGATTGGCTTCCACCTTCAGTTCGTACCACCGCTTTCCGGAGGGCGGGTAGGGATAGTCGCTCATCACCTTGACGATGTCGGTGCGGAACTTGCGGTGGAATTCGAGCGTGGCCTCGGCATGGCGCGCGCCGGGAAACTTCTCCAGCCCGAAGTGGTGCCAGAAGCTGAACGGTGGGCGATCCACGTCTTCGCCGCGCAGCGCGCGGTCTACGCGTTCTTTTTGAGTCATAGCATTCGGGGCCGCAGCGGCGGTGGCTGCGGCGAAGAACAGAAATCGGCGCCGGGAAACTCCAGGTCTCATCTTAATCCGTGGGCAGCAGTTTGCCGGGGTTGAAGAGGTTTGCCGGATCGAACAGGCGCTTGAGCGCGCGGATCGTTTCCAGCGTATCGTCGGAGAAGAGTTGGCGCATCAACTCGGTCTTTTCCAGCCCCACGCCGTGCTCCCCGGTAATGGTGCCGCCGGCTTCGATGCAGCGCTCCAGGATCTCGTGGCCGGCGGCGCGGGCTTTATCCAGGTCGCCCGGCTTGCGGGGATCGAACAGGATGATGGGGTGCAGGTTGCCGTCGCCCGCGTGGAAGATGTTGCTGATGGTGAGGCCGTAGCGCTCGCCCACCTCGGCGATATAGCGCAGGGTGGAGGCGATGCGGGTGCGCGGCACCACGCCGTCCTGCACATAGTAAGTGGGGCTGGCGCGGCCCACCGCGCCAAAGGCATTCTTGCGCCCCTTCCACAGCAGGGCGCGCTCGGCGGCGGTGGCGGCCATACGGAACTCGCGCGCGCGGCACTGCCGGCAGACCTCGCCAATTTGTTCGATCTGCCGGTCGATGATCTCCGTCAGGCCCTCGACCTCGATCAGCAGCACGGCGGCGGCGTCCATGGGGTAGCCCGCGTGGGTGGCCTCTTCCACCATCCGGAGCATCACGCCATCGAGCATCTCGACCGCCACCGGGGTGATGCCGCGGGCCGTGATCTCCGCTACCGTGTTGGCGGCGTCTTCGGCGGAATTGTAGATGGCCAGGGCCGTGCGCACGGCCTCGGGGCGGCGCATCAACCGCAGCACGATTTTGGTGACCAGGGCCAGGGTGCCTTCCGATCCGGTGAGCAGCCCGGTCAGATCGTAACCGGGCGCGTCGGGCGCCTTGCCCCCGGTAGTCATGACCGTGCCGTCCGGCAGCACGAACTCCAGCCCCAGCACGTGGTTGCTGGTAACTCCATAGGCCAGGGTGTGGGGGCCGCTGGCGTTCTCCGCCACATTGCCTCCCAGGGTGCATGCGCGCTGGCTGGAGGGATCCGGCGCATAGAAGTAGCCGTGGCCTTCGACCGCCAGGGTGACGTCGAGATTGACCACCCCGGGTTCCACCACCACGCGCTCGTTCGCCGTGTCAATTTCGAGGATGCGATTCATGCGCGCGAAGGCTACCACCACCCCGCCCATCCGGGGAATCGAGCCGCCGCTCAGCCCGGTGCCGGCGCCGCGCCCGGTGACGGGAATGCCGTACTCGCGCGCGATGTTGACGATGCCGACCACATCGGCCGTCGAGCGCGGGAAGACCACCAACTCCGGGCGGGCCTTCTCCACGCTGCCGTCGTATTCGTAAAGCGTGAGGTCTTCGGGTTGGTCGAGGCAGCCGCCGGGTCCCAGGAGTTCCGCGAAACTCGCCCTGGCCGCGGGGGGCAGCATGTAGATATGGTACCGGATTTAGAGCAGGGAGCGGATGTCGTTCACCAGGCGCTCGTCGGTCCAGTTCTCCGGGCCGATGTACTTGCGCAGCACCTTGCCGCTCGAATCGATGACGTAGGTCTCGGGATACTTGAACGTGCCGTATTCGGCGTTGATCTTCGACTCCGGATCGCGCGCCGTGGCGAACGAAACTCCGGCTTTGCTCAGGAAGCTCTTGTAGACTTGCTCGTCCTTATCGACGCTGATCCCCAGCACCACTACGCCGTCGCCGGCCAGGGTCTTCTGGAAGCGGTCGAGGGAGGGCATCTCCTCGATGCAGGGCGGGCACCAGGTGGCCCAGAAGTTCAGCACCAGGAGCTTGCCACCGAAGTTGGAGGTGGACAGCGCGCGGCCCGCGTCGGTGGTGATGGTGAAGGCCGGGGCGGTGTCGCCGACTCCCACTACTTTCTCCCGCAGCCCGTCGTAGATGACGAACACCAGCACCGCAAGCAGCGCCGCGATGGCGCCTTGGAGCAGTCGATTGATTTTGACGCTATCCATTTGGGAATTCTATAATTATTGTATCTGAAAGCAGGTCTCGGGCGTCCATAAAGGGGACCCATGTTCATCACCCGCAAGGTGGAGTTTTCCGCGTCGCACGTCTGCCGCAGCGCCCAGCTTTCCGATCGCGAAAACCAGGAGATCTACGGCGAGGAAGCCAACCCTCACGGGCACGGCCATAATTATATTCTGGAAGTCACGCTGGAGGGAGACCCCGACCCGGTGACCGGGATGGTGATGGATCTGAAGGAGCTGAAAGAGGTTCTCCGGAGCCGCGTGCTGGAGTGCTATGATCACCGCTTTTTGAACCACG
>JAWLGN010000193.1:0-10612 GCA_041685075.1 Bryobacteraceae bacterium | reverse complement strand
GACGGCGTTTCAGCTCGTTCACCAGTTCCTTACCGCCCATCACCGGCATGGTGAGATCGATGACCGAGACCCCGATCCGCTCTCGCTGCTCTTCGAAGCGCGTCAGGGCTTCGGCGCCATTCCGGGCCGGAATGGCGGCATAGCCCTGCCGTTCGAGCGCGTAGCTGAGGAAGGTACGTACGCAATCCTGGTCGTCCACCACCAGGACGGCGGGGCGGCCGGGATCGGGCGTCGGGTGCTGGGCCACGGCGGCGGGGAACAGCACGCGGAAGGTGCTGCCTCCGCCCGGCACGCTGGAAAGCACGATCCCACCCTTCTGGGAACGCAGGATTCCGGACACCGCGGCCAGCCCCAGGCCGCGCCCGGTGAACTTGGTACTGAAGAACGGCTCGAAGATGCGCGCGGCGGTCTGCTCGTCCATGCCGCAGCCGTCGTCGCTCACCTCCAGGAAGGCGTAATCGCCCGGAACGACATCGGTACCGGCGGCGTCGGTGAAGACGGCCCGCACGCATTCGAAGCCGGTACGAATCTTCACCGCGCCGCGCCGGTCTTCTCCAATCGCCTCGCCGGCGTTGATCACCAGGTTCATCAGCACCTGCTGCATCTGGCCGGGGTCTGCCGCCACCGGCGGGAGGCCCTCCTCCAGGTCCGCCTCTACCGAGATGTTCTTTCTCAGCGACGACCGGACCAGGCCGCCCATCTCCCGCACCATCGCCGAAAGATCAACGTCTCGAATGACGAAGCGGCCCCGGCCGGAGTAGGCCAACAATTGCCGCGTCAGGTCGGCGGCTCTTTCGGCTCCGCTGAGGATGAAGCGCACCTGTTCGCCGATGGCCGGCGGCGTCGTCTCGTCCTCCTCGATGAGGCTGGCTGTGCCGATGATGCCGGTCAGGATGTTATTGAAGTCGTGCGCCACCCCGCCGGCCAGCAGGCCGATGCTCTCCAGCTTCTGGGATTGGCGGATCCGCTCCTCCGAGCGCTTCCTCTCGGAGATATCGTGCACCGCCATGACCGCGGCCACCACTTCGCCGTCCTCGACGATGGGAGCGTTGGAACAGGACACCTCCACCGCGTCTCCGTCTTTTCGGAAGAATACCTCCTCCTGGCCGGTAAGGGTGATGCCGCTTTCCAGCGACTGCCGCAACGGGCACTCGGAGGCGGGGTAGGGGCTGCCGTCCGGCCGCCGCCCGTGCAAGGCTTCATGCAGTCGCCGCCCCCTCAGCTCTTCGCCCCGATAGCCGAACATGCGCTCGGCCGCCGGATTGGCGAAGGTGATGCGCCCTTCCCGGTCCATCATGAACAGCGCCTCGGCGGCATTCTCGGTGATGGCGCGGGTGACGTCGAGCGCCTCTCTCAGCTTGCGGTTGGTTTCCTGGAGTTCGCGATTGCTTTGCTCCAGCCGGTCGGCCAACTCGGCGCGGATGGCCGCCGCCTGCGCTTCGGCCCGTGCACGCACCGCGGCCAGTTCCTTCTCCTTCAGCTCCTCGGCGATGCGGCGGTTCTCTTCCAGCAGGAACTTGCGGCGCAGCAGCGCACGGATGCGCGCCTTTAACACCGCGATATCGACGGACTTGGCGATGAGGTCGTCGGCGCCGGCCTCGAGCGCGCGCAGCATGAACTCCTTATCGTCGTGCTCCGCGACGGCCAGCAGGGCCACCGGTTCGCGGGGCGCGTTGCGCTCCTCGGAGAGGCGGCGGCAGAATTCGAACCCGCCCGCCGCCGGCGCTTCCAGATCCACAATGACGCAATCGAAGGCTTCCTGGCGGATGAGCCGGAGTCCTTCCGCACAGGTACGGGCCTTCCTGACGTGGTAGTAGTCGCCCTGCAACTGCCCGGCCAGGTAATCCAGGTGGGCGGGATGAGGATCGATCACCAGCAGGCGGGCGCGGCTGAAAGCCGTGTCTCCGGGCGCCAGCACGCTCTCCCTTCCGCGCGACTGGCGGAGCATGGCGCGCATCCGCAGCACCAGCAGTTCGGGATCCACCGACTTCGGCAGATAGTAGTCCGCCCCGCTCTCCAGGCCCCTGCGCTCCGCGTCCCCGGTATCCTCCACCGTCAGCATCAGCACCGGCAGACCGCGGGTGTTGACGTTCAGCCGGATCTCGCGGCAGAATTCGTCGCCGTTCATCCCCGGCAGGTGGTAGTCCACAACCACCAGGTCCGGACGGGCATCGTTCAACTGGTCGAGGGCGCTTTCGGCGGTGTGCGCCACCGATACATCCCACCCCTGGCGCTCGAACAGGCCGCGGAACTGCTCGGCCTGCGTGCGCGAGTCCTCGATCAGCATGATTCTCTGATGCTGCTCCATCACTCCTCACTCTGCCTACGCACCAGCGACAGCAGGCGCGTGGCCACCTGGGACAAGGGCAGCGTTTCGCATACCGCCCCCAGTTTCACGGCGGCGGCCGGCATTCCATAGACCACCGCCGTAGACCGATCCTCGGCAACCGTGTAGCCGCCGGCCAAACGCAAATTCCTTAACCCTTCGCCGCCGTCCTCGCCCATGCCGGTCAGCAGCACTCCCACCCCCTGAGCCGCGACGCTCGATGCCATCGACGAAAACAACACTGTGGCCGACGGCCGTTGGCCGACCACCGGCTCGCCGTCTCCCGCCCACGCATACCGGCCATCGGTCAGCAGGTGCCGGTCCGGAGCGCCCAGGTAGACGGTTCCCGGCCGCATCTCTAACCGGCCGTGCACAATCACCACGCGAAACCCCGTCACCTCGCCCAACCAGGCGCCGAATCCCTCGATGAAGCTCGCTTCCATGTGCTGCACCACCAGGATCGGCAGCGGATAATCGTCGCCGATTCCGCTCAGCACCTGCATCAGCGCGTTCGGTCCGCCGGTGGAAGCGGCGATGCCCAGCACGCGGTACTCCCCTCGCTGGCAAGTCGTCGGCCGGAGTTCCGGCTGTGCCTTCGACGGCACCTGCCGTACCACCGCCACATCGCTCATGATCGCCAGTTGCGTGCATAGCTGCTCCGCCATGCTTTGATGGTCCTCATGGCTTTCTGCGGGCGGCTTCGGCGCCACCGACAGGGCTCCCGCTTTCAAGGCCTCCATCATGAGATTCATGGTCCCCGGCTCGATGGCCGAAACCATCACGATGGGGGTGGGGCGGCGCGCCATGATCCGGCGCGTGGTCTCCAACCCGTCCATCCCGGGCAGCCGGACATCCATCGAGATCACGTCGGGCGCCATGGGATCGAGCGCTTCCAGCGCCTCTTCGCCGCTTCCCACCGCGCCAGCGACCTCCAGCCTGTTATCGGCGCTTACAATCCGGACCAGGTGCTCCCGCATCACCGAAGAATCCTCCACAATTAGGACTCGAATGCGATTCATAACACCTGCCGTACGGTATCCAACAGTTCCCGCTGACTGAATTTCCTTTTCACGATGTAGGCGTCGGCTCCCAATGCCAGACCCCGCTCCTGGTCCTCCCTCTCTTCGTGAGACGTAACAATAATCACGGGGATTTCGGATAACTGCCGGTCCTTGCGAATCCGCTCGAGGAGTTCGAAACCGTCCATTCTCGGCATGGCGACATCGGCAATCACCACATCCACGGGCTCGGCCCGCAGCCGCTCCAGCGCCTCCACACCGTCCACGGCCAGCCGCACGTGATAGCCGTGAGCCTCCAGGATGCTCTTTTCCAGCGCCCTGGTGGTAATGGAATCGTCCACCACCAGGATTGTGACGGGCCGTTTCTCTTCCGTCGGAGGGATGACGGCCGGGCGGGCGCCGCTCTCGCGGGCACGCAACAGCAGGGCCGCGGGGTTCAGCATCACCGCTACGGCGCCATCCTTGAGCGCCACGCCGCCGCTGGCGAGACCGGCGGTGGGCGGCAGCCCGAGTTCTTCCACCGCCGCCTCGCATTCGTCGAGCAAGGCGTCCACCACCAACCCCGCCCGCTGTTCGCCGGAGCGCAGCACCACGATGGGCAGGGCGGCGCCGCGTTCCACTTCCGGGGCGGCTTCCTCCGTGCCGAGCAGCGCGGTCAACCGGAACAGCGGTACGGCATGGCTGCCGGCACGAATGACTTCCACACCGCCCGCAGTCTCCACGTCTTTCGGACTCACCCGCATCAGGCGCTCGACGGCGGCGCCCGGAAGGCTGAAAGTATGCCCGCCGGCGGCCACCAGCACCACGTGGTGAAGGACGATGGAAAGCGGCACCGAGAGCACCACCGCCGCGCCGCCGTCCCGCCCGTGCCGGAACTCCACGTGGCCCTGCAGCCGCGAGACCTGCCGCTCCACCACCGACAGCCCCATGCCGCGCCCAGCCAGGCTGCTCACGCCCGTGGAGGTCGAAAACCCGGGCGACATGAGCAACCGCTCCAGCCACTCCGTCTCCCGCCGCGGATCGCCGCCGGGGGTGAGCAACCCGCGGTTCACCGCCACCTCCCTGACCCGGGCGAAATCGATGCCGCGGCCGTCGTCCTCGACGGTAATGAACAAGCGGCCGCCGCGCGCTTCAATCAGCAACTCCACGCTGCCGATCTCCGGCTTGGCCGCTGCGGCGCGCTCTCCCGGTGACTCGATGCCGTGCGACACGGCGTTGCGCAGCAGGTGCATCACCGGGTCCTTCAAAGCCTGCAGGACGAGGCGGTCGGCCTGCACGTCCATGCCAGAGGTGCGGAACTCGACGCGCTTTCCCTCTTCCACGGCCATGTCGCGCACCATCTTACGGAACATCCCGAAGACGGCATCCGCCGGGGTCATCCGAATGAGCGTGCTTTGGTGATAGACATCGGCGGCCAGGCGGTGCAGGTTCCAGGCCATGGTGCGGCGGGAGCGAACTGCCTGGCGCAGGTCGCGCGCCAGACTGCGCAGCTCCTCTTCGAGCTGCCCGGCGGTGGCGGGCAGCTCGAGCCTCCCCGCGCGAGCCTCGAAGGCTTCCAGCCCCCGCGCGGCGCTCATCTCGGCCGATGCCGCGGCCAGCAACTGCGCAGAGGAAGCTGCCAGTTGATCCACGTACCGGGCCGCCACCCGGACGAAGTCCTCGGCGGCGGCCGGCGGCGCTTCGAGCGGTGGTGCGGCGGCGCCGCTTCTGCTTGCCGGCCGGGGCGACTCGGCGCCCCCGTCCAGCAGCGCCTCGAGCGCGGCCAGCGGCGCTCCGACATCCGGCTCCGGATCCCCCGCCCGTACGGCGGCCGTAGCGTCTTCGGTGGCGTTCAGCATCCCCTGGATGGCCTCGATGGCCGCTGCGTCCAGCTCCAGGCTGCCGTCTCGCACCCTGGCCAGCACGGCTTCCAGGCGGTGCGCCAGCAGCTCCACTCCGCGCAGCCCCACCGCCCTGGCAGCGCCCTTCAGGGTATGGGCCCGCCGCAGCACCTCTTCGAGCGCCGCTCCCCGGAGTCCCGGCCTGGTCAGCTCCCGGATGCGTTCGACGTGTTCCCGCTGCTCGGCTTCGAAAATGGCCAGCAGCCTGGGGTCGTTGGAACTCAAATCTGGTATCTCTCCACCACCGCGCGCAGTTGCTGCGCCAGCGCGTTCAAGTGGGCGGCGGCCTTTTCCGACTGCCGCGTGCTATTGGCCGTCTCCTGCGCCGCCACGCTGATGCTTCGGAAGGCCTGGCTCACCTGCTCGAAGCCGATCTGCTGCTGCGAGCTGCCGGCGGCGATCTGCTGGAATGCCCGCACGCTCTCCTCGATGTTGGCGGTGAGGGAACGGATGGCGCGGTCGGCCGACCCCGCCTGCTGCCGCCCCGACTCCACGCGCTTCACGGCTTCCTCGGTGAGCATCACCGAACTGTTGATGGCCTTCTGGATATCGCTCAAAATCGAGCGTACCTGTACGGTGGCCTGCTTGGATTGATCGGCCAAATTTTTCATCTCGCTCGCCACTACCGAGAACCTGCGGCCGTGCTCGCCCGCCGCGGCCGCCTCGATAGCCGCGTTGAGTGCCAGCAGGTGAGACTGCTCGGCAACCTCGTTTACGGCGGCGATGATCTCCCCGATGGCCTGGGTTTTCTCGCTCAGGGCCACTACATTCTGGGCCACCGCCTCGCCCTGTTCCCGGATGCCCTCCATGTTGCTGGCGGTGATTTGAACCGCTTGAAGGCCGGCGGTGCTGGCGCCGCTGGTGGCTTCCGCGGCCGCGGCTACCTGGCGGGCGCGCTCGGAGATCTGGGAGCCGGCCTGGGTAATCTGGCTGATGGTAGCGTTGGCCTGCTGCACGGCGGCGGCCTGTTCGGCGGTGCCGGCGGCCTGCTGCTGGGTGGAAGCCAGAATCTCAGCCGTAGCCGCCCCCAGTTCTTCGGCCGTGTGGCGCGCCTGCATGGCCACATCCCGTAATCCCGCAACCATCTTGTTCAGGCTGTGGGCCAGGTCGCCCAGCTCATCGCGGCGGTCCACGGGTGCTACGCCCGTGAGGTCTCCCTGCCCCACGCGCCCGAGGAAATTCACAAAGGTGCCCAGCGGCCGGGTGATGGAGTGCTGAATGAGAAAACTGAGCAGGAGGCTGAGCAGGGCCGCAGTGAGCAGGGCGGCGATCAGCGACCTGCGGGTGTGGCCGTAGTACTCGGCGATCTGCTGCCGGCCCGCCTCCACCTGCGCCCGGACCAGGCGCTGCGCCTCTTCCAGTTGCGCCTCGTAGGCCGCGCGCAGCTTCTCGGTGCTCTGGATGCGGCTCACCATTTGGGGCAGGTCCTTTTGCGCCAGCTCGAATTGCGCTTCCACCTCGGCGGAAAGGGCTTGCAGGGCAGCTTGCGCGTCGCGCGCGGCCTCCTGGGTGGCGCGCCACTGCTGCTGCCGTTCCCGCGTGGTGGCTTCCTTTTCATAGGTGGCGGCGGCGGTTCCGAGTTCTTCGAACAGGCGCAGATTGCGATCCCGGCTCTGCCGCCACTCGCTTTCGAAGACGGAAGGATCGTTGGCCGGCAGCCCCTGTCGGGCCAGCAGGCGGTTCACCAGGGCGTGCTCCCTGAGAACCCGCATATTGGTCTCGCTGGCAGCCAGCAACCGCAGCGTTTCCAGCAGGCGCGCGTCGCGTGTATCGATTTCTTCGTTGAACTTCTGGGCGCGCCCGTGCATCACCAGCGCATACACCCCCAAGGCCACGGCCAGGCCCACAACCAGGCCGAAACCGAGGAGAATCCGCGTTCCGATCCGCATATTCTTCATGAGAGCCCCTGCTTCAGCAATTCGTCTGCATCCAGTACCGCCACCAGGTCCGGCAGCAGGTAGCGCACCCAGGGCGGTTGGGCCTTGGCCGGGAGCCTTTGTCCGGGGGTTACATGCCGAATCTCCAGCGCGCCGCCCACGCGGACGCCGATCTGCCGCTCGCCGGCGTAGAGCAGCAGCACGTGCGCTCCCGCCTCTTCCTGCTCCCGGCCGAGCAGGCGGGAGGCTTCCCAGACTGGGCAGATCTGCCCTCGCAACTGCATCACCCCGGCCAGCTCGGGCGGCGCCCCGGGAACCGGCGAGCAGGGCCCCGCCGCCACCACCCCGGCGAGGCGATCCAGTTCGATGGCGAAGCGGTCGCCGCCGGCGTGGAACACCAGCACGCCGGTTTCCTCTCCAGTGGAGTCCGGAGGGGCTGCCCGCGCCAGCCGCGCAGCGCGCTCCCGGAGCACTGCCTGCACTTGTTCCGCGGTTGGGGTGAAGGCACGCTCGAGGGCATCGCGGCCGGCCTCCAACCGATCGTGAGCACCTGTCCAATTGCCGCTCTTATCCATTCCCTTCATGCACCTCCGAGCAGTTCCAGGTGTAGCCGGGCCATGTCCCGCAACTCCGCGGCGGTCATGCCATCGGCGTGCTCCACGGGTTGGTCGTCCGGCGCGCCGTCCAGCAGGTGATTCAGCACTTCGAAGGCGCGCTTCGCGTCGGACAGCGCGCGGCGCTTCCAAAGCAACAGCCCGAGGTGATACCAGGAGACCGCGAAGGCGCGGTCCAGATAGGTCGCGGAGCGGAACGAGCGTTCAGCCTCCCTGTCCCGGCCGGTGTGGGCCATGATGAGGCCGAACAGGAAATGGGCCGCGGGATTGAGCTTATCGGCGGCCAGCAGCATGCGGCACTTCGCCGCGCCCGCCTCCCACTCCCCGCGGTCCGCAAGTTGCCGAACCTCTTCGATGCTGGGGACCGCCGCAGGAGCGGGCGGGGCCGGTTGCGAAGGCGGCGCCGGCTTGTGCGGCAACCCGGGTGCGGGCAACGCGGCAGGAGGACGCGCGGGCTCCACACGACCTGGCGCGGGTTTGCGGTAGAGCGACACACCGGCCTCCATCACTGCCTCGAAAGAGCGAAACACCCCCGTGCCCGTTTCGGCGTGCCCCACCACCAGCCAGCCCTCCTCGGCCATGGCGCCATAAAGCTTCACGGCCACTAGCTTCATCGTCTCATGATCGAAATAGATCAGCACGTTACGACATAGCACCAGGTCGAACCCCGCCAACGTGCCGGGTGCGACCGGAGCCGCGTCGGATACCAGGTTGTGATACCGGAACCGGACGCCGCGGCGGTACTCCGGGCGGATCACCCAGTACTTGCCCCGCTGGTCGAAACAGGTGTCTCTCACGCGTTGGGGTGTTTCGCGAAGGGCCCAGCGGTCGAAAACCCCCTCCTCGGCGCGTGCCAGGAAGGCGCGGTTGATGTCGGTGCCCAGGATGGAGATCTCCCACCCGGCTATCTCCACCGCCATCTCCAGCCGCAGGAGGATGGAGACCGAATACGGTTCGGCCCCGGTGGCGCAGCCCGCGCTCCATACGCGCAACGCCCGCTCCGCGCGCCGTCTTTCCAGCAACTGCGGGATGGCCGTGCGGCGCAGCATGTCGAACTGCTCGCGATGACGGAAGAAATAGGTTTCCCCGACCGTGAACTCGGCGATCAGGGCGTCCATCTCGCGGCTCCCGGCGGGCTGCGATTCCAGCAGTTCGATATACGCAGTGCAGTTGGGCAGTGCGAGCGCGTTGATACGGTGGGCCACGCGGTCCGCAACCTCCCAATCCTTGTCGCGGTAGTAGGCCAACCCGGTAGACACCAGGATCAGCGCCTTCAGCCGGGGGTAGCCCGAGTCGCGCATAATCTCCTGCGCGTTCATGCGGAGGGCGGCTCCAACTCGTCGAGATATCGCTGGGCGGTCTCCTGGAAGGCCGCGATGGCCTGGCGTTCGCTCTCCAGCAGGAGGCGGCCGGGCGAGAGCACGGGCACCGCCCGCCCGCCGGCCTCCACTTCCGCCGTGGCGCACTCGTTGAAGGTGCTGCCCTTCGGAATCGGCCGCAGCCCCTCCGGCGCCACGGGCACGATATCCAGCGCGCGGCTCACCAGCAGCGCGAACGGATGCTCCTGCCGTCCCAGCACCACCAGGTGGGCATGGAGCGGCGGCGGCTGCGGCGGCAGGCCGAAGAGGCGCTCGAGGCGGATCACCGGCACCGCGGTACCCCCCAGGTTCAGGAAACCTTCCAGCACGGGCGGCAACCCCGGAGGGCGGTTCAGCGCGGCCAGGGGCACAACCTGCTTGACGGCCTCGGCGGGAATCGCACAGGTCTCGCCCGCAACTTGAAACAGCAGCAACGTCGCACTGTGTGGCGAACCCATAAAAACTGCCCAATTATCCCGCAAGGCAGGGGCCATACTCTGTGCGGCGGGGCACATGAGCCTGCCGGCGCTTCTCCCGCGAAAACGAAACGCCCCGGAGCCTTTCCGTTCCATAGGCAACTCGCGCGTCCGATGAAGCGATATAATGACCCTCTCGTTCCAGCGTCCCCGCTGTGCGGGAAATAGAATTCAGCGCGGAGAAGATCAATGACGACACAAGGCCCCTCGGTAACACGGCGGCGGTTCTTCAAGACCGCGGCCCAGGCCGGCGCTGTTGCGGCGGCGCCCATGGTGGTCCCCAGTTCCGTGCTGGGACAGCGCGCCGGGGCGGTGCCGCCGAGCGACCGTATCGTGATGGCCGGTCTGGGTATCGGCTCGCGCGGCACCTCCGACCTGCGCGCCCTGCTCAGCTACGGCCAGGTGCGCTTCGTAGCCATCTGCGACGTGCGCAACGAGCGGCGCGAAGCCGTCAAGAGCATGGTGGACAAGCGGTACGGCAACAACGACTGCGCCATGTACATGGACCAGTTCGAACTGCTCGCCCGCCCGGACATCGACGCCATCCTCATCGCCACCGGCGACCGCTGGCACGCGCCGCTTTCCATCCTGGCGGCGCAGCACGGCAAGGACGTCTACTGCGAGAAACCCTGCTCCATGTCCATGGAAGAGAGCCGCGCCCTGGCCGCCGCCTTCCGGCGTTACGGCCGCATCTACCAGGCCGGCTGCCAGCGCCGCAACGGCGGCAACCTGGAACTGGCGGTGGAACTGGCGCACACCGGCAAGCTCGGCAAGCTCAAGACCGTTTACGCCAACGTGGGACCGTGGCAATACTGGCCGCCGCTGCCCGAACGCGGCTGGCTGGCCGGCGAACCCGAACCGCCCAAACAGGTGCTCGACTGGGATCGCTGGCTGGGCCCCGCCCCCTGGCGCCCCTACCATCCCTCCTACGTGAGCGGCGGCTGGCGCAACTGGTACGACTTTCACGGCGGCGGCATCCTCGAGTGGGGATCCCATACCGTGGACCTGTGCCACTGGGCCGCCCAGACCGACGACACGCAGCCGGTCGAGTTCGTGCCCGAG
>JAWLGN010000192.1:0-10668 GCA_041685075.1 Bryobacteraceae bacterium | reverse complement strand
GACCAGCCCGTTATCGAACGCTACGGCACGTGGTTTGCGAGCGGCGATTTCCGCGTGGGCTTCGACTTCGCGGCGGACCGGCTCTCGGCGGTGATGCTGCTGGTGGTGACCGGCGTGGGCTCCCTGATCCACGTCTACTCGGTGGGCTACATGGCGCACGAAGGCGGCTACCACCGCTTCTTCGCCTTCCTGAACCTGTTTCTGTTTTTCATGCTCACCCTGGTGCTGGCAGCCAACTACCTGCTGCTGTTCGTGGGCTGGGAAGGGGTGGGGCTGGCGAGCTACCTGCTGATCGGCTTCTACTTCGAGAAACCGTCCGCCGGCGACGCGGCCAACAAGGCTTTCATCGTGAACCGCATCGGCGATTTCGGCTTCCTGCTGGCGATGTACCTGACGTTCATTCAATGCGGAACGCTGGACTTCGGGGGCGTCTTCGCCGCGGCGCCGGCAGCTCCGGCGGGCGTCCTGACGGCCATCGCGCTGCTGCTGATGGCGGGGGCGTGCGGGAAGTCGGCGCAGTTTCCGCTCTACGTGTGGCTGCCGGACGCCATGGCGGGGCCCACGCCGGTATCGGCCCTGATTCACGCGGCCACCATGGTGACCGCGGGGGTCTACGTGGTGGCGCGCTCGTGGCCGGTGTTCGTGCACGCGCCGGCGGCGCTCGACGTGGTCGCCACCGTGGGGCTGTTCACCGCCGTCTTCGCCGCCACCATCGCGCTGGCGCAGAACGATATCAAGAAAGTTTTCGCCTACTCGACGGTTTCGCAGTTGGGGTACATGTTCCTGGGGGTGGGGTGCGGCGCGTTTTCGGCGGGCATCTGGCACCTGGTGACGCACGCGTTTTTCAAGGCGCTGCTGTTTCTGGGCGCGGGCAGCGTGATCCACGCGCTGGGCGGCGAGCAGGACCTGCGCCGCATGGGCGGGCTCGGGCGGCGGATCCCCTGGACCCATGGGACCATGCTGGCGGCGGCGGTGGCGATTGCCGGGGTGCCGCCGTTCTCGGGCTTCTTCAGCAAGGACGCCATTCTGCTGGCAGCCTACGCGCGCGCCCCCTGGATGTACTGGGTGGCGGTTATTACGGCCGGAATGACGGCATTTTACGTCTTTCGGGCGGTGTTTTTGACGTTTTACGGCGCGCCGCGATATGAGGGCACGCCGCACGAATCGCCGGCCGTCATGGTCGGGCCGCTGGTGGCGCTGGCGGCGCTTTCGCTGGCGGGCGGATACCTGTTCGACGTGCCCGCCTACCTGGCTCCGCTGTTTCCTGAAACCCATGCGCCGCACGGCTTCGCGCTGGTGGCGGTTTCGGTGGCGGCGGGCGCGGCGGGCATCGCGCTGGCCTGGCTGTTCTACCTGGGGCGTCCGGGGCTGGCGGAGCGCGCGGCGGCGCGGATGGGCGCGGCCTACACGCTGGTTGCGAACAAGTACTTCGTGGACGAGATCTACGACGCCGCCGTGGTGCGGCCCCTGGTGGATGGCTCCGGGCGGGTGTTATGGCGCGGCGTGGATGTGGGGCTGATCGACCGGCTGGTGGAGGCCGTGGGGCGGCGCGCGCGCGACCTGGGCGCCCTGCTGCGGCTGGTGCAATCCGGCAACGTCCGCAGCTACGCGGCCTGGGTGCTGCTGGGGTCGGTCTTTCTGCTGGCTTCCATGGGGATTGCGGGAGGGCTGCGATGAACCTGCTGGACCTGGTGCTGGCGCTGCCGCTGGTGGGGTTCTTCGCGGTGCTGGCCGTGCCGCGGCGCCGGCCGGATGCGGCGCGCTGGACGGCGCTGGCCTTCGCGCTCGTGACGTTCCTGGCCTCGGTGGGGCTGGCTGTGGGGTTCCGCACCGGCGAGGGCGAGCAGTTCGTCACGGATCTGCCGTGGATTGCCGCGCCGGCCATCCGCTACCACGTGGCCCTGGACGGCATCAGCCTGTGGCTGGTGCTGCTCTCGACCCTGCTGGCGCCGCTATGCGTGCTGATCTCCCGGCGCAGCATCACGGAGCGGGTGAAGGAGTTCCACGCCTTCCTGCTGCTGCTCGAGTTCGGGCTGGTGGGGGTGTTCGCCGCGCAGGACCTGTTTCTGTTCTACGTCTTCTGGGAAGTGTCGCTGGTCCCCATGTACTTCCTGGTGGGCGTCTGGGGTCACGAGCGGCGCATCTACGCGGCGGTGAAGTTTTTCCTTTACACCATGGCCGGGTCGGTGCTGATGCTGGCGGCGATCATCTGGCTGTACGGGCGCGCGGGGTCGTTCGATGTGCCGCAGATCCTGGCGGCCCTGGAATCGGGGGCCCTGCGGCTGGCGCCCGGCGAGGAGCTGGTGCTGTTTCTGGCCTTCTTCGCGGCGTTCGCCATCAAGGTGCCGCTGTTTCCGCTGCACACGTGGCTGCCGGATGCGCACGTGGAGGCGCCCACGGCGGGCTCCGTGATGCTGGCTGCCGTGATGCTCAAAATGGGCGCCTACGGGCTGGTGCGCTTCTGCCTGCCGCTGTTTCCGGGCGCGGCGCGGGAGTGCGCGTGGTGGATTTCGGCGCTGGCGGTCATCGGGATCGTCTACGGGGCGCTGGTGGCGCTGGTGCAGCCGAATATGAAGAAGCTGGTGGCGTACTCCTCGGTGAGCCATCTGGGCTTCGTAGTGCTGGGAATCTTCTCGTTCACCGGACAGGGGCTGGACGGCGCGGTCTACCAGATGCTGAACCACGGGGTTTCGACCGGCGCGCTGTTCATGCTGGTGGGCTGCCTCTACGAGCGGCGGCACTCGCTGGAGATCAAAGACTACGGCGGCGTGGCCTCGGCGGCGCCCTGGCTGTCGACGGTCTTTCTGGTGACGACGCTGTCGAGCGCGGGGCTGCCGATGCTGAACAACTTCGTGGGGGAGTTCCTGGTGCTGCAAGGCGCGGCGCGGGTGGACATCCGCTGGGCGGCGGCGGCGGCCCTGGGGGTGATCCTTTCGGCCTGCTACCTGTTATGGCTTTACCAGCGGGTCTTCTACGGAGAAACGCGGGCGCGGGTGGCCGACCTGGGGCGGCGCGAATGGGCGGCGTTGCTGCCGCTGCTGGTGTTGATGGTGTGGATGGGGACCTACACCCGCAGCTTTCTGCCGCCGGTGAGCGCGGCAACGGCGCGGGTGCTGGAACAAACGGAGTACAACGTGCGGCACTATGTGGAGCGCGCGCAGCCGGCGGGGGTGGAGGTGGCGGATGTCCGGTAGCTGGATTCCGGAGGCCGCCGACATCATCCGGTTTCTGCCGGAGATTGTGCTGGCCCTGGCGGCCACCGCGTTCATGGTGCTGAGCCCGTTGGCGGCGCCGCGCAGCCGCTTCTACGGGCACGCTTCGATTGCCGCGCTGGTGCTGGCGGCGCTGTGCGCGCTGAACACCGCCGCCTTTCCCGGCCCCGCGTTTTCGGGACTCCTGATGGTGGACCGCTTCGCCGCCTTCTTCCGGCTGCTGGTGATGGCGGCGGGGATCCTGACGGTGCTGGCATCCTACAGGACGCTGGCGCGGGAGGCCGCCGCGACGGGCGAGTATCACGCGCTGCTGCTGTTTGCCATCGCGGGCCAGAGCGTGATGGCGGCGGCGAACGACCTGATCGTGATCTTCATAGGCCTTGAGATCTCCTCGCTGGCGAGCTACGTGCTGGCAGGCTACCTGCGGCAGGACAAGCGCACCAGCGAAGCGGCGCTGAAGTATTTCCTGCTGGGATCCTTCGCCACGGCGTTTTTCCTCTACGGAGCGGCGATCGCCTACGGGACGACCGGGGCCACGCAGCTCACCGCCATCCGCGGGCTGCTGATGGGGCGCGGCGGGCCGGACCCGCTCTACGCAGGGGCGGCGGCGGCGCTGCTGTTCGTGGGGCTGGGCTTCAAGGTGGCATGCGCGCCGTTTCAGGCCTGGGCGCCGGACGTTTACCAGGGCGCGCCGGCGCCGGTGGCGGCGTTTCTTTCCACCGGCGCGAAAGCGGCCGCTTTCGCCATCTTCCTGCGCATCTTCATGACCGCATTCGCGCCCATAGGGAACCGCTGGGAGCCGCTGGTGTGGATGGCGGCGCTGCTATCGATGACCCTGGGGAACTTCGCCGCGCTGCACCAGACGAACGTGAAACGCATGCTGGCCTACAGCTCCATCGCGCACGCGGGCTACGTGCTGGTGGCGCTCACCTCGCGCTCGCACGCCGGCACCGCCGCGGCCATGTTCTACCTGGCGGCCTACACGTTCATGAACGTGGGGGCGTTCGCGGTGGCGGCGCACGTGGCGGGTAAGGGCGAGCGGTTCGAGGAAATCGACGATTATGCCGGGCTGGGCGCGCGGCAGCCGTTTGTCGCGGCCATGCTCTCGGTGTTCCTGTTCTCGCTCATCGGGGTGCCGCTGACGGCGGGCTTTTTCGGCAAGTTCGCGATCTTCCAGGCGGCGCTCGATGCGCGGCTGGTGTGGCTGGCGGTGCTGGGACTGTTGAACAGCGCGGTGGCGGCGTACTACTACCTGCGGCTGATCGTGGCGATGTACATGCGGCAGCCGGGGGAGGGGGCGTCCGAGCTGGAGCCGCCGGCGGCGGGCATCCGCGCCGCCCTGGCGCTTTCGGCCGCCGCCACCCTGTTGCTGGGCATCTTCCCTACCCCGGTGATGCAGTTCGCCTCGCGCGCCGCCGCGCTGCTGAAGTAGCGGTTAGCGGGAAGTGTACGGCCCGTGGACCGAGAGCACTTTGAAGCTTTCGGCGGTATCGTCGAGGACGATGACGCGGAACGTATCGCCGCCCGGCGCCACCCGCACCAGGACGTGGCCCTGCTGGCTTTTGAGCGCGTTGAGGGCATCCCCGATGACGATTTTGGTGGCCTCCATGATGTTGGTGGCGAAGATGTCGCGCTCGCCCGGATAGAGCCGCCGGGAAAGCAGGCGGCCGAGCACGCGGTGCCCCGGGTGGCTGGGCGCGTAGGTGGACAGGATGTGTACCCTGGGGCGCAGGGTGCTCAGGAAGTAGGCGTTGGCGGTGTCGTGAAAGCCGTGGTGGTTGAGGACGTGCACCTCGACCGGACCGACCACGGGCGCCACGGCGCTCTCTACATCCAGCCACGCCGGGCTGCCTTCGGAGGGCAGGCCGGGAATGTCGCCGCCGTTATAGTAGTCGAACTTCCCGTAGCTCAGGCGGAAGACGTTGCTGCAGGGGTTCTCTCCGGGCCGCTCGGACCTGGACAGCTCCTCGACGGGAGGGAAGTGCTGCCGGGTGTTGGCGGCCACGCCGGTCCAGACCTCCCCGTTCGAAGCGATGTTGCGGATTTCGAAGTTCGGGTATCTGGCCGCTTCGTTGACCGGAACGATCTGGTCGTTGCGGCCCGGCTGGAAGCGCTCGACGCGCATGCCCCGGTTCTCGGTATGCCAGCGGAGGAAACTGCGGTAGTTCTCCATCTTGGGTCCGCCGAGCGGAGCGGGGTAGTTGTAGTCCGGCCAGGCGCGGTCGAGCATCTTGCGGATGGCGATGTGCTCACCGACTTCGGTGATGCCCGCGAGCTTGTACGCTCCGCTGGAGGAGGCCTTCAACTGCGGGGCGAAGTCGCCCATGTGGTCGCCGTCGAAGTGGGTGAGCAGGGCGTAATCGAGGTGCTTCGCTTTGCGGGGCTCGAGCACCCGGAGAGCGTAGCGGGCGATCCATTCGCCGGGCGCGCGGCTGGCGTCGGGGCGCTGCGGGGTGATGCGGGGGCCGGGGCGCTGGCTGGCCCCGGCATCGACGAGCATGGAAGTGCCGTCCGGAAAGATGAGCAACGCCGAGTCGCCCTTTCCGGTGTTGATGTGGTGGATATCGAGGACGCCCGGCGACCAGGGCGGCAGCACCTCGCCCGGAACCTGCGCCGTTGCCGCCGCCGGCAGAAGCGCGGCGGCGGCGAGCACGAGCTGAAACAAAAAGCGCGGCATCAGAAATCGATCCTCAGGTTGAATTGGAGCCTGCGGGGGAGGCCGTTCTGCGACGTCACCCGCCCGAAGTTCTGGTTGGTGGGGTTGGTGTTCGGCGCGCCGAAGTTGGTGTGGTTGGTGGCGTTCAGCAGGTCAACCGAGAAACTGGTGCTGAGCCGCTCGGAGATGGCGAACTTCCGCAGGATCTTGACGTCCCAGTTGCGGATGCCGTCTGCCCGCAGGGTATCCAGGCGGGTGGGAAAGACACGCGTGTGATACTGGCCCGGCTGCATGGACGAGCGCCCTTCGAAGCCCACGAACCCGTCCGGCACGGCGCCGGAGCCGCGGTAGGCGATCGACGGATCGAACCACACGTGAATATCCCGCGAGTGGACGTTCTTCTGGTCGAACAGGGATTCGAGCCGGCCCGTGTCGCCATAGAAGAAGTAGTTGCCCCAGTTGGTCGCCGGTCCGGACTGGTACTGGTAAACCCAGCTCAACTGCCAGCCGCCGACGACGTGCTGAAGGGGCCCTGTCTGGAGCCAGGTCCTGCCGCGGCCGAACGGGAGTTCCCAGATGGCCGCCCAAACGAAGCGGTGCGGGCGGATCTGGTTGCTGGGTTGCCAGGAGGGTTCCAGGTCGAATTCGTTCAGGTAGACGTCCTGCACTGAGCTGTTCGCATAGGTGTACATGAGGGAGGTCTGGAAGCCCCTGCTGAAGCGGCGCTCGAACTGGACCTGCAGATCGTGGTACCAGTTGCCGCCGCGGGTGTCGGCGAAGTCCAGGCCGGGACGGACCCCGTTCAGCGAGCCCATGTGGGGATACGGCCGCAGCAGTTGGTTCTTCCGGACGGTGCTGCCGGTAAAGAAGCCGACCGTGCCGAGGTACTGATAGGCCAGCGGGTCCGTGGTTTCGAGCGGGGCAAGGTGGGTGATGCGGAAAGGATTGGGAACGGAGCCGTTGAGATCGTCGTCCACGGCCTGGTTGCGGGTGTTGCCGGTGGCCCAGTATTGCCGGGGCAGGAAGTTGATGGGTTGATTCACAGGGATGGTCGAGTAGGAGCCGTTGTAGGAAACGTCGAGAATCATCCTGGAGGTGATTTCGCGCTGCACCCCGATTCTCCAGCGTTGCTGCCGGGCGGGGCTGTAGTCGCGGCTGTAGAAGGTGTGGCCCGAGCCTGCCCGGGCAACCAGCCCGAGCGCGCCGCCGTAGGGGAGGTCGAAGCGGGTTCCGTCGGCGCGCACGGGGAAGGGATCGAGGAGGGGATTGCTGCCGGCGGAAAGATTGCCGGCGGCGCCCACGCCGGTGAAGGTCAGGCCGTTGTCGTTGGACACGGTGGTATTGGTGGTCAGGCTATAGCCGTGCTGGCTGGGCCGGGTGTTGTTGGCGTTGAACGAGTCGTAGTACCAGCCGTAGCCGGTGCGGAGAACGGTGGAGCGGTCAAGCTGGAAGACCACCGAAGCGCGCGGAAGCAGGTGGTGGGTGCCGTCGGTGAAGGTCTTGGAGCCCTGCCCGAGGTAGCGGGTGCCGCCGAGGACACGGAACTCGGAGGCGGGCAGTTCGGCTAGCGGGTTGGAGGCGTAGACGGACTGCGCGATGTCGGTGAAGGGCAGCTTCGCATCGGCCACGAATTCGCCGCTCAGACCGCGGTTGAAGCGCTCGGTGATGCCGCCTTCGCGCTCGTAGCGCAGGCCGAGGCTGATGCGCAGGCGGTCCGTGATGCGCCAGTCGTCCTGGAAGTAGAAGGCGCGGGCGCGGGTGGACCAGTAGCCGGAATCGGCGGTATCGATGCTGATGCCGGAGGGAAGCCCCATCATGAACGCCGCCCAGTCCAGGCCGTGGCCGGCGGCGGTGCGGGTGTCGTCGGCTTCACGCGTGTAGGCGTTGCTGAACGTGAAGCGGCCGGAGGTGTAGCCCGGACTGGCGGAGGTGAACCAGTAGCGCCGCTCGCTGAAACCGTACTTCAGCGAATGCCTGCCCTTCAGGGTGGAAAGGCCGACCCGCAACTCGGCGTTGGCGCCGCGGGAGGCGATGGCCGGGTAGTCGAAGGAGAGGTCCTCGATATCGGAGAAATCGACCAGGGGAAGGGTGTGGAGGTCTCCCGCCTTCTCGTCCAGGTAGGCCGGGAGGCCGACATCGCTGGGCTTGATGGCTGCCCGGACCTCGCTCCTGGAACCTTCGTTGAACCTGGCCCAACTCGCGTTGATGTCCAGCAGGGTGGCGCTCGAGAGCAGCCAGGTGTAGTTGGCGCCGGCGCCGTGGTTGATGCGGTGCGAACCCTGGGTGAGCAATCCGGGGATGGTTTCGTAGGCCCAGTCGCGGGTGTTGGGCGTGCGGCGGCTCCACTGCCAGCGGCCCGAGGCGCGGTGGCGGTCGTTGAAGATGTAATCGTAGCGGTTGACCAGCGAGTGGTACTTGAGGGTATCGACGGTCTGGCTGGCGAAGTAGTTGTCGAAGCCCTCGGGCGAGACCAGGCCGGGAACGTCGTTGGGCCTGGGGAAGATGGCGGTGTAGTAGTCGTAGATGGGGTTCAGAACAGGCACGCCGCGGTTGCCCGGAAACGGCAGCCGCACCACCCGGTTGCCCTCCTGGCGGGCGCTGCGCGGATCGTAGATGGTGTACTTGACCGGGTCGACGGCGAGCAGGTCGGAGAAGTCGCCCTCGCGCCAGGCCATCTTGGGAACCGTGCGGTTGGGTGAAGAGGAATCCCACTTGCTTTCGAAGTGCCCGTTGTAGCTCAGGAAAAAGAAGGCCTTGTCCTTCAGGATGGGCCCGCCGAGCGAGCCGCCAAGGTAGTTGGATCTGCCGGAGGCCTGTTTCTGATCGTCGGGGCTGCGCTCGCCGCGGCGCACCGCGTCGTCGAACGCCAGGCGCACGAAGTGCGGGGTGGCGTTCCAGCGCTGCTGCCAGTGCTGGTCGTAGAGCGACCCGTGGAAGGCATTGGTGCCCGACTTGGTCACCACGTTGATGGCCGCGCCGGAGGTGTGACCGTAGGTGACGTCGAAGCTCGTGGTCTCGAGCTTGAACTCGTTGATGGCGTCGCTGGGCGGAACGAAACCGACGCGGCGGTTGGTTCCGGTGACCGGCGCGCCGTCGATGGTGTACTCGTTCTGGCCCACGCCTCCCATGGTGTTGAAGGAAGAGGTTCCGCCGACGTCGGAGGGACGGCGAAAGCCGGGATTGCCGGTCCACTGCATCCCCGCGGCCAGCGCGGCCATGGTGAAGGGGTTCATGTCGGCGATGGGGAGCTGCATGATCTGGCGCTGGTCCACGATGCGGCCGCCGGCGGCGCTGCTGGTATCGAGCAGCGGAGCTTCCGCGGTGACCTCCAGGCTTTGCGCGAGATCGCCCACTTCGAGGGTGAACTCCAGGTTGAGTTGCGAGCCGACGTTGAGCACCAGGCCGGTACGCACCAGGCGGCGGAAACCGGCGGACTCCACCGTCACGCTATAGTTGCCCGGGTTGAGCAGGTTGACTTCGAAGTAGCCGGCGGCGTTGGTGGCCGAGCGAGTGGTCGCGTTGGTATCGGTGTTGGCGACCGTGACATTCGCGCCGGGGATGACAGCACCTTGCGGGTCGATCACCCGCCCGGCGATGCTGCCGCGGGATTCCTGCGCCCAGCAGGCCGCGGGAAGCAGGAGTGAGATCAGCACAGCAGGGATGAGTTTCTGCCTGGTTTCAGCCAGAGACATGAGAATTCCTTTCCGTTATTGTTTCTGCAACCCCGTTACGCGCGCCCGCACGCTCGAGGGCCGCCCACATGGGCCGGCGGGTCGAGCATGCTTCAGTCCTGAGGGTGACCGCCCCAGAGTCCGTTATATTTCTCGCACACTACCACGGCCATGCAGGAGGAAGCAATCGGAATACAAGAGGCGGCGCCGCTGCACGGGCCTGCTCGCAAATGGTTGTCTGCGTGCATTTATGGCCCCTGTACGAACGTTCGGGCCGCTGTTTTTGCGGCGGCCTGCTTTGTTTTTTTCTTCACAGATGGAGGAAATCATGCAGAGTTTGAATGGCGTGCGGGTGGCCATCCTGGCGATGGACGGTTTCGAGGAATCCGAGCTGACCGAGCCGCTCCGGGTGCTGCGCGAGGCCGGGGCCACCGTGCACATCATCTCCAAACAAGGCGGACGCATTCAGGGGGTGCGCCACTTCGACAAAGGCGAGAGCGTTCCGGTGGACCGCACCTTCGACGAAGCCCAACCGCAGGATTACGATGCCCTGATGCTGCCCGGAGGAGCCTTGAACGCGGACGCCATCCGGATGGAGAAGAAGGCGCGCGAGTTCGTGCGATCCTTCGACGAACTGGGGAAGCCGATAGCCGCCATCTGCCACGCGCCGTGGCTGCTGGTGTCGGCGGGCGTGGTGCGCGGGCGCAGGCTGGCGGCGTACTACACCATCCAGGACGATATTCACAACGCGGGCGGCCACTGGATCGACCAGGAAGTGGTGACGGACGACAACTGGGTGACCAGCCGGCAACCCGCGGATCTGCCCGCCTTCAATCGCGAGATGGTGGCGCTGTTCTCCCGCGTGCCGGCCAGCGCCGGCTGACATCGAGAGAACCTTGGCCGTGCAAGTGCTGCGAAGAATTGCCGCGCGCCGGAGACAGGCTTCAGCGCGCGGACAAATCGAATGACACGAAGAACAACGCACGCGGCGCGGGATTCATCGGGGGAATAAACTACCGGATCATAGAAGAAATTCCGGCCTCCGGGGACCCTGCCGCCACGCGCGTGATGAACCGCACAGGAGGTGTTCCGTGCAATGGATCACACATCGCAAGCACGGGGAGAACGT
>JAWLGN010000191.1:0-10725 GCA_041685075.1 Bryobacteraceae bacterium | reverse complement strand
ATGATGTGGAAGAGGGTGGATTTTCCGGAGCCGGAAGGTCCCACGATGGAGAGAAATTCTCCCGCCTGTACTTCCAGGTTCACGCCGCGAAGCGCCGGTACGTCCACCTGGCCCACGCGGTAGACTTTCCGCAGATCGCGGATCTGAATCACCGGGTTACTCATAAGCCAACGCCTCGATGGGATCCTGCCGGGCGGCGCGCAGCCCGGGATAAAGCGCTCCCAACACCACGCCTACCAGGGTGATGGCGCCGGCGATGGGCCACCAGGAAGGCACTACCGCCTGGATGATGGAGGCGGGCATGGTGGCCATAATCACCCACCGCCCCAGGAAGCTCATGAGAATTCCCACGATGGTGCCCGCGATCCCCATGACCACGGCTTCGAGCAGAATCAGCCGGAGAATGAAGCCGCGGCCCGCGCCCAGCGATTTCAGGATGCCGATCTCGCGCGTGCGCTGCAAGACCGCCATGTACATGGAAAGCAGCACCACGGCGAAGCCGATCACCACGCCGATGCCGATCACCACGTTGATGAAAGTGTTCACCGCGCCGCCCTGCACGTTCTCCGCGGTGAACTGGGAGACGAACTCCTCGATGGAATAGACCGGGTAACCGGGGAGCAGGGTCTTAAGATCCGCCACCGCGGCCTCGACGTCCTCGGGCCGCTGGACCTTGATGAGCACCTGGCTGATTTTGCCGGTATTGGCGGTGAGGTCCTGGAGCACCCGGATGGGCACGAAGAGGCGGGAGAGCTTTCCGGGCTCCACCACGCCGGCTACGTGCCAGTCCTGGTTCAGCAGCCGCACGGTGGCGCCGGCCTGGAGCTTGTTCTGCTCGGCGTAATAGCGGTCCACGATGATGTCGCGGTCGCTGCGGAAGGGGCCGCCCTCGATGTATTCGAATCCGCCGCTCAGCCGGTTGAAGCTCTCCAGGTCGATACCGGCCACATAGGTGACGCTCGATACCGGATAGCTCATCATGCCGGTGGCTACGGCCACGCGGGGCCGCGCGGCCAGTGTGGCGACCAGTTTTTCGGGCAGCGGGGAGCCGCTGAAGCTCAGAATGGAGGCGCCCGGCGGGCGCACCAGAATGTCGGCGCCGGTGCCGCGCGCGCGTCCCGCGGAGTCGGCCAGGAGGCCCTCCGTAATGCCCACCAGCGAGAGGATCAGGGTTACCGGGATGCCGATCAGAAAGACGCTCAACAGGCTCCGCATGGGCCTGTGTTTCAGGTTTTCCAGGACGAGTTTGGTCGTCACGTCGTTTTCGTTCTCACTTCACTGTGCGGCTGGAGCGGGCGGTGGAGACCGCGGCGGCTGGCGTTGCGCCCAGCACCTGGAGGGTCGTTCCAGCGGGCTGCTCGAGCACGAACTGTTCGTCGGTTAAGCCCTTGTTGATATCCAACTTAACCATGCGGAGCACCACGGCGTATTCGTCGCGCGGGCGGTTGATCTCCACCTGGCGGGGGAAGGGCACCCCGTCCCAGTTCTGCCACTCGCGGTAGCGGGCGTCGCTGAGGATGTTGCCGGCCTCGTCAAAGGCCAGTTGGCGGGTGAGCGCCAGCGTGCCGCGGTCGAACCAGATGCTGCGGGAAAGCCGCAGTTCGCCGTCGGGACCGCGCGCCAGCAGGTGCAGAATGTAGTGGGCGGTCTCCTCGTCGGTAAGGTTTTGCAGCACGGCTTCTTCGTTTTCGCCGGGCGGCCGTACCAGCAGGGCTTCCAGGAAGTGTTGGGGCCGCAGGTTCTCGAGGCGGTTGGCCGAAGGCTCGATGATTTCGTTGCGGCCGGTGACGAAGCGGTTCCGGCCGGGGATATAGAGCTTGAAGGCTTCCGCGTCGGAGACCATGTCGAAGGCCTTGTTCCGCACCACCGGATACAGCCCGATGATCCGGATGTCGGAAGATTTCCGGAACAGGACATAGCCCCGGACGTCCTTGTACTCGGTGATTTTGGCCTTTTCGGCGCTTCCCAGCGCGGGGGTCATATCGACGGTAGCGCTGATATCGTGGACCACCTTGTAGGTTTCGGCCACGCGATCGACCAGGGCTTGCTTATCGGCCACCTGGAGAGTCTGCTTGGCGCCGCCATTGCGGGAGATGACCCGGCGCCTCGCCAGGCACGATGTCGAGACCAGGACGTACAGGCAGAGAAGAAGTGTCAGGATGGGAGCGGACCTGGACGTCACTATTTCATTGTATGGGGTGATCCAAGCGCCGTGTCAACCGTGGCTGCGCTGTGGTATAGTAGAGGGCACCGGGAATTTTTGTGGGCCTGTGGCGCAGTTGGGAGCGCGCTTCCATGGCATGGAAGAGGTCGTGAGTTCGAATCTCACCAGGTCCACCAAAATTTTCCAACGCTTACAGCCAACCACAAGATCGAGGCTCTACGCCAACAACGGGGGCAGACCCGAATCCCAAGCCAGTTTAACCACACTGAACCTTCACCCGCAGTCTGTAATTTTCGAAGTTGCGGAAGCCGTAGGCCTGCCTGGAGATGAGCTCCATTTTGTTGTGGAAGCCTTCGGTGATGCCGTTGTTGCGGGTGAAGCGCCACATGGCGGCGATCTCGGCACGCCAGGCGAACAAGGTTTGGCCGAGTTGCACCAGTTGTGGCAAGCCGGCCTGGCGTAGCTGCGCGATAGCGCGAAGGAACCTGGGGGCCAGTTGCTCACATTGCGTGCGGGTGCGGTGTTTTTTCAGCAGCAGGGAGCAGAGTCGCTGTTTGAAGCGGTAGATCAGTTCCGGGGCGGGAAAGGCGGCCAGGTAGGCGGCCAGGCGCAGTTGCTGTTCAGCGGTGAGTTTATGGCGGTGACGGCGCATCAGCGAGAGCAGGCCGCGGTTCTTGCTGCCGTGCGGATCCAGTTCCTTCCAGCAGGCCAGGAAGTGGTGATGGATGATGCGGATCACGTGGAAGCGGTCGGCGACGATGCGCGCGTTGGGGAAGTGTTTGCGCTCCAGAGAGCGGTAGGTGCTCGCCAGGTCCATGCACACCACCTGGACGGCGGCCTTGCCTTCCAGTCGCGCCAGGTAGGCCTCCAGGGCCGCTTCCGAGCGGCCGAGCACGACGTCGTAGACCTTGTGGTTGCGGAGATCGCAGAAGGTGGTGGCATAGCCGGCGCGGCGGGTGAAGAAGTGCTCGTCGAGGCCGAGCAGCAAGGGGCAGCGCGGCGGATGCCATTCACGGAACTGCCGCTCAAGACCGCGGCGGAAGTAGCGTTCGACCGTAGCGGCACCGATGGCCTCGCGGCGGCCCAGGCGGCTGCGGTTGATGCCCTCGAGGTGCTGCTGGTAGATGGCTCGCTGAAAGGCTTCGCTGGCACGCTGGCAGCGCAGAATGCCGGGCAGCGGCTGGCGCAAGTAACGCCCGTAATCCAGGCAGCGGTGCTTAGGGGCCTCGACGAACAGGAGGCAGTGGCGCAGTCCCCAGTCCTCATGACGCACGCTCCGCCGGACGCATCCCTTGTTCCGCAGCCGGGGACTGGCGCAATGCGCGCAGGATCTGGGCCCGGTATACCGGGCCCAGATCCTCACGGTTCCCTCTTTGCGTTGAATATCGGCAATCTGAAGGTCGGGCAGACCCAAGACGATCTCTGATTCGGTCAAAACGTTATCGCCCAAGATTGTTTTACCAATCTGGGATCACGGTCTGCCCCCGTTTTTGATCAAGAGCCACAGCCGGTCCACGTCGCGCCCGCCTGCGTGGTGCGCCCATTGCAGGGCCGGGCAGAAGGGTGGCGTGGTTTCCGCGATAGTTGCCCGGTGGGACCCGCGCGTCATGGGCGGCGTCCTGAATAGGCGCAGGGGCTGGGCGGGCGGTAGAGTGCCTGCACCCGATGGATACATCCATCCGTCATGACTTCCCCGCAGCGCGGGCCATCGCTTGCGGCTCAGCGCCGATGCGAAAACCGAAGCGGAGTTGTATGTCGTCGTAGGCCGGCTGCAGCCGGTGACGATCGGCTTCGAAGATCAGCGTCGGATTGGGCCGCCAGTGGTGGGCGGCGATATCCTCGGTCCATTCCTCGCCCCGTTCCAGCGCGTGCTGCTTCAGCGCCTGGTTCAGAACTTCCGTGCTGCCGAAGCAGTCGATCCGGTTTTCCAAAGCCCACGCGCGCGGGCTGAATCGATCGGCAGACTCTATGAACTCCATCAATTGGCGCGCCAGGCCCTTTCGCCGCAGCAAGCGGCCGGTCTGCGCATTGATGAAAACCCGTGAGCCGACCGCCGCGTCCTCGTAAAGGCCTACCGGAGTGTCTGCCATGATCGACTCCACCACGGCCACGCACGAACCTTCCCGCAGCGAGAGAATCAGGCTGATCTTGGCGCGCGCGAGCATGTCGAAAACCACGGCGTCGCTGGTGTTCTCATAGAGCCTGTAGCGGTCCTGGACGCCATAGAGAGCCGCCTCGCGCCTGAGGGTTTCGGCCGTCCGACCGTTCAGCGATTGGCCGATCAGCACCACACGTGTGGAGCGCGGCATCTCCGCGAGTGCTTGAAACAGCGCGAAATGACGCTTGTAGGTGGCGAAATTCGCCAGCATGACGATGTCGATATCCTTATCCGCGAACTCCTTCGGCTGGAACCATTGCGGATTGACCCAACTGGAACAGTACAGCGGAACGACGCGGGTCCGGCTCGAGAGGCGAGGCAGAATCGGCAAGTCGTCAGGGTCGCTGATCAGCGACACCAGCGAATCCGGGTAGAGCGCCGGGAAGAGGCAGTTCGGCAGACTGTGCGGCGCGCTCCATGTAGGCGCTACGACCAGCGTGTAGCTGCGCGCAAACTCCTCCAGGTTGGAAAGCTGCATCAACCGGGCCCATTGGTACTCGAACAACACCAGCAGCACGCCGCGCTCGCGAGGTCCGACGCACCGTTTCAACACAACGGCCTTCTCGATGGCGTCCGTCCGCCATAGTGGAGTGAAGGGCTCCCAGTTGATGTTCCGGCCCTGGAGTGCCGCAATGCGTTCGGAAATGCGGCGCTCCATCTCGATTCTGCGGTCTTCGCTGCCCGCGAGCCGCGCGGCTTCACACAGATGGGCGATGGAGCGGGCGAGCGCCTGCGCGTCGTGCCTGGCGCCGCCGGCGCGAAGTGCGGCGGCGAGCGACATCCAGTCGCGGATCACGCGATTGTGCCGCAACCGATCCTTGGTTTCGAGCCGCAACCGGGGCAGTAGCGTGAGGATGGGCATGGTCGGAGCTAATAATCATACCCTGGTTCGCCCGGCCCAGGGGTGTGGCCAGCCAACCAGGGTGGTGGAGCCGAAAGGCAAATATCCAGAACCTCTGCGCCGGTTCCAGCATCATCTATTTTAATGATCCGGACTACTACCGTAGGCTCTTACCCGATTCCCGACTGGCTGGTTGCGCTGCCGAGCGAGCAGGCCCTGATAGATGCCACGCGCGTCGTATTCGCCCTTCAGCGGCAGATCGGCATCGACCTGCCCACCGACGGTGAGCTCTACCGCTTCGACGTCAACCACCCCGGCACCAACGGCATGATCGATTACTTCGTGGGGCGCATGGGCGGCGTCCGCACGCAGTTGGGGCGGTCGGATTGCGAGGCCTTCGCCGCGCTCGACCGCATGCGCTTCCGCGGCAAGCCCGCCGGCGTGGTGGAGAGGGCCCTCGGCGAAGGCTGGCTCGACCTGGCGGGCGATTGCCGGCGCGCCGCCGAAGTCGCCGGCGGACCGTTCAAGTTCACCGTCACCAGCCCCTACATGCTCGCCCGCACGCTCCTCGATCGCCACTACAAAGATCCGCTCGCCCTCACCGACGCCATCGCGGGCGTGCTCGCCGAACAGGTGCGCGGCCTGCCCTGCGCCTGTCTCCAGGTGGACGAGGCCAACCTGCCCGGCAACCCTGCCGACGCACCGGTTGCCGCGGCCGCCATCAACCGCGTGCTGGACGCCTTCGAAGGCCAGAAGGCCGTGCATCTCTGCTTCGGCAACTACGGCGGCCAGACCATCCAGCGCGGCGAATGGAAGGCGCTGATCGGTTTTCTGAACAGTCTGCGCTGCGACCACCTGGTGCTGGAACTCGCCCACCGCCCCGCCGAGGACCTGGCCGCCTTCAAAGACGTGGACCGGCGCATCACCCTGGGTTTCGGCGTCATCGATATCAAAGTCAATCCCGTGGAGACGGCCGACGAGGTGGCCCGCCGCATCGAGCGCATCGAACGCACCCTGGGTCCGGGACGCCTGGGCTGGGTGCACCCCGACTGCGGCTTCTGGATGCTGAAGCGCTCGGTGGCCGATCGCAAGATGGAGGCCCTGGTGGCCGGCCGGAACCTGTACGCGGGGATGGCCGATGCCGCCGGAGCGGCGTCATGAGCGGGGGCCGGGGAGCCGCTTTCGCGGCCGAATGGACCCATACCCGCGACCCCGAAACCGGCGCCGCCATCATCCAACTCACCTCGGCGCCCTCGATCAACCACCCGTCCTATTTCCTGCAATGCTCGTTTCTGCCCGGCGATCGAGCGCTCTTCTTCACCTCCTACCGTACTGGGCAGGCGCAGTTGTTCGAAGCCTCGCTCGATGACGGCACCTTGCGGCAGTTAACGGAGGGCGTGGCGATCCATCCCTTCTCCCCGGCGCTTCACCCCGCCGGCCGGGAGATCGTCTTCACCCGCGGCAGCGCCATCCTGGCGCTCGACCTGGCCACCCTCTCGGAACGGCTTCTGCTGGAGCTCCCCGAAGCCCAGTTGGGCGAGTGCTCCCTCAGCCCGGATGGGGACTGGCTGGTCGCCGCTTTCAAGGGGCCCAATGGGCAGGGCCTGGTGGTGGGGCGCATGGACGGCTGTGGATCCCACGTCATCCCCTTCCCCCGCACCGTGATTCACCCGCAATTTCATCCGCTCGAAGCCGAGTGGATCGAGTTCGCCGGCGACCCCGCGCCCCGCATGCACCGCGTGCGCCGCGACGGCACCGGCCTGGAGTGCCTCTACGAGCACGGCAACGACGAGTTCGTCGTCCACGAAACCTTCCTCGGCTCGACCGGCGACATCGTCTTCACCGTCTGGCCCTACCGCCTCTGCCGCATGGATTGGACCACGCGGCAGATCCGCACCATCGCGGAGCACAATGCCTGGCACATTGCCCCGAACCGTGCCGGCACCGCCATCCTCTGCGACACCAACCATCCGGACCGCGGCATTCAAACGATCGACGTAGCCACGGGGGCGATCCGGACCGTGTGCCTGCCCGAGTCCTCCAATCAGGGAACGCAGTGGAAACGGGACTGCTACGCCCTGGCCGAAGATTTCGCCGCCGCGCGCAGCGCCGCCGCCACCCTGAGCTGGATGGAAAACGCCACCGATAGCGTTTACGGCCCGCAGTGGACGCACCCGCACCCATCGTGGTCGCACTCCGAGCGCCAGATCGCTTTTACCAGCGACCGGACGGGCCATCCGCAGGTTTACGTCGCCGGCCTGCCGTTCAGCGTGCCCGGCGAGCCCGCTCGATGTGCTTCTTGATGAACTCGAGCGCGCTGATGGGTTCGGGGCCCTGCTGGCCGCGGTACTGCACCACGCACTCGATGCCGAGCTTATCCATCTCCCGCTTCAGGGCCAGGCCGAGCCGCGGGTGATGCACTACCAGGGATATGTCCGAGGTGCTGTCGCACGGCTCGTCCGCGTAGTTGTAGGAGAGGTGCACCGGCGCATCGTCCGCCGTGAGATAGGTGATGGGGGCGGCGTCGGTGTATCGCTTGTACGCCTTGGGGCTGTCGATCTCCTCCCGAGTGATCCCGTAGAAGGGCAGAAAGAACTCGTGGCGCTCGAAGTTGGGCCGCGGAATCCCGATCTTCTCGGCGAACCGGGGATCGTAGGAGGACTGGGCGTTGTTCACCGCCACGCAGGTGAGGCGCGTGGACTGCCGCGCCACCGGGTCGTCGCTGTTCGGGTCGGCCATGTCGTCCCGAAAGGCCAGCCAGAGGGAGGTACCCGCCCCGGCGGAACTGCCGGTGGAGGCCACCAGCTTCGGATCGATCTTCCACTCCTCGGCCCGCGAGCGGATGTACTGCAGCGCACGCGCGCAGTCCATGTACTGGGCCGGGGCGGGCGCGGTATCGGTGAGGCGGTAGTTGATGGCGGCGACGGCAAAGCCGGCCTCGAGATACTCTTTCAGACGCGCCGCGGAAAGCGAGCTTTTGTCGCCCCGCCGGAAACCGCCGCCGTGAATAAAGAGAACCAGGGGCGCCGGCGTTGCCGCGCGGGCTTTCCAGAAGTCCAGGACGTTGCGCTCGTGCGGGCCGTACTTCACGTCGGCGAAATCGGGAGCGGGTTTATTCTGCGGTGCGGCTACTGCGGCCGTCAGCACCATCCCCAGGGCCGCTATCACCCATCTTTGCCTCATAAGGTTAGATCCTATCATCGCGCGGCCAGGGCTGCAGGGCGGTTCCGGCTTTCCGGCCCATCCACCATTCTGAACGGCCGCCTATCGCGTGCCCGATTATAATCGCTGCTATGGCTGAGTTCTCGATTCGGGGAGTCGTACCCGTGCTGCCAACGCCGTTCGGCCAAGACGGCAACATCGATCACCAGGCGCTCAGGGACCTGGTGGCTTTCGCCGCCGAGGCGGGCGCCTGCGCGGTGTGCCTGCCGGCCTACGCCAGCGAGTTCTATAAGCTTTCCGAGCGGGAGCGCGAAGAGGCGCTGGCTACCGCCATCGACGCCGGCCGCGGCCGCATCCCCGTCATCGCCCAGGTGAACCAGCCTTCGCTGCGTTTGGCGCGGGAAGCGGCGGTGCGCGCCGCGCAGGCCGGCGCCACCGCCATCAACCTCGGGACGCCGCGGCTCTTTTCGCTTTCCGAGCGCGATCTGACGCGCTACTTCGATGCCATCCTGCGCGCCGTGGACCTGCCCGTCGTGATCCAGGATTTCAACCCCGGGGGCGCCACCATCGGAGCGGAGTTCGTGGCCGCGCTCCACGCCCAGCACCCGCATTTCCGCTACGTGAAGCTCGAAGAGGCCCTCATGGCCGCCAAGACCGCCCGCATCCTCCAGGCTACCGGAGGCAGCGTGGGGGTGATCGAAGGCTGGGGGGGCATGTACATCCTGGAGTTGATCGATGCGGGCATCTGCGGGGTGATGCCCGGTCTCGCCATTGCCGACGTGCTGGCGCGCGTCTTCCGCCTGGCATCGGGCGGCGACCGGGAAGGCGCCTACGCCGTCTTTCGCGGCGTGCTGCCCCAGATCGTCTTCAGCCTGCAGAACATGGAACTCTTCCACCACGCCGAAAAACAACTGCTGGAGGCGCGCGGGCTGCTGCGCTCCCCCGCGGTCCGGGAGGCCACCGTGGAGTTGAACTCCCACGACCTGGCGCACATACGCTTCCTCAACGGCCGCGTGCTGGCGCTGCTCGATGAGCTGGGAATGCCCCACAATCCCCTGGCGGCGCGGCAACGCGGCGCCTGACGTTTCCGCCTGTTACAATGCCTCTTCGTCCAGGATTTTGAACGGAGGGATGGCATGAACGGCATCAAAACCCCCTCGGTCCCGGCTGTGGACAAGGCGCTCAGCGCGCTGGAGTTGCTGGCGCAGTCGCGGACCGGCCTCACGCTCGGCGAGGTGACGCGCCGCATGGGGCTGCCCAAAAGCTCCGTGCATTGCCTGCTGCTGACGCTGGAACGCCGCGGCTACCTGCACCGCAACGCCAAGAGCCGCTACCTGTTCGGCCTCAAACTGTTCGGCCTGGCGAACATGGCTTTGAGCGGGATCGGGCTGCGGGAGAAGGCGCTGCCGTTTTTGAAGGCCCTGATGGCCCGCACCCGTCTCACCGTGCACCTGGCCATGCTGGAGCAGGGCGAGGCGGTGCTGATCGAGAAAGTGGAACCGCCCAACGTCTATCGCCTGGCCACCTGGCTGGGCAAGCGCATGGACGTTCACTGCACCGGCGTGGGCAAGGCCCTGATTGCGCACCTGCCGGAGGAGGAAGTGGAACGCCTGGTGCGCGAGCGCGGTCTGCCGCGCCACAACGATAACACCATCTGCTCGCTGCGCCGCCTGCGCGAAGAGATCGCGCGCACTCGCAGGCTGGGCTATGCCCTCGACGATGAAGAGGACGAGTTGGGCGCACGGTGCATCGGGGCGCCCATCTTCGATGGCCAGAACAAGGTTGTCGCCGCCGTCAGCGTCTCCGGCACCACCGTGCAGGTCACCTCGGAGAACCTCGCCGCCATCTCGGAGCAGGTCAAGGAGTGCGCCGCCAGCATTACCGCGGTGCTCTCGTAAGATAGCCGTCCGGCAAGCTGGATGTCGCTCGACGGTTCACAGGGCTCCGGCGGCGCGGACCAGCAGCACCAGCACGATGATGGGCACCGCCAGAACGGCCAGCAGACCCACGGCCAGCACCGCGAAGAACATCCAGTGGCGCGCGGTCGAGCCGCGGCCGCCTTCCAGGCTCTGGCGGTAAATCCGGAGGTTCTTCATGTTGGCCTTGTAGGCGAAGTCGAACAGGTCGCCGGCCAGCGGGACGGCGCCCACCAGCGTGTCGATCGCGATATTGGCCACCATGCGGGCGATGGCGATGCGGGGGACTCCGGCGCGCACGGCGCGCATCACGATGGCCATGGAGATGAGGGAGCCGGCCACGTCTCCCAGGCCCGGCACGAGTCCCAGCAACCCGTCTAGCCCTATGGACCACCGGCCGATCCCGATGGAACTGTCCATCAGCCAGGCGAGGTGTTCGATCCAGGGGTCGTACTCGACGCCCGGTGGGGGCCGCAAGGGGCGC
>JAWLGN010000190.1:0-10907 GCA_041685075.1 Bryobacteraceae bacterium | reverse complement strand
CGGCGCTACACGCGGATAACGATGAACTGCTCGTCTGCCACCCGGAGTGTGCGGGAGGGGACGTTTGCAATCCGCGTGCGGCTCCCAGGTTGTGCAGGCACGGCGGAGAACCGGGCGGCGGCGGGTGGCCGCTTTCATGCTCCTGGCGGCCACGGGCGCGGCGTTGCTGCTGGTTGCCGCGGAGTACCTGCGGCTGGCGCGCCGGGTGGACGCACAGTTGCGCGTGGGTCCGTTCTCCCACACGGTGGACGTGTATGCGGCGCCGGAGAGGCTGGCGGCGGGCGATGCCATCACGGTGGAGGCACTGGTGGCGCGCCTCAGGCTGGCGGGTTATAGCACCTCTCCGGAGGACGCCATCGGCTGGTACCGGGTGCGCGGGCGAAGGGTGGAAATCTTTCCCGGGCCGCGGTCGTACTTCGAGCGCCGGAAGCCGGCGGCGGTGCGGATTCAGGGCGGCAGCATCGCCCGGATCATCTCGCTCGAGGACGGGCGGGAGTGGGAGGAGATCGAGATCGAGCCGCTGCTGATTACCAACGTCTCCGGAGAGCAGCGCGAGAGGCGGCGGCCGGTAGCCTTCGCGCAGATCCCGCCGGTGCTGGTGGAGGCGGTGACTTCAGCCGAGGACAAAAACTTCTTCCGGCATCCGGGGGTGGACGTATCCCGCATTCTGAAGGCGGCGTACGTGGACCTGCGGCAGGGCAGCAGGCGGCAGGGAGCGTCGACCCTGGGGATGCAACTGGCGCGGGGGTTGTGGCTGCACCCGGACAAAAGCTTCCTGCGGAAGTTTCGGGAGTTGCTGATCACCCTCCACCTGGAAACGCGGCTGAGCAAGGAACAGATCTTTGAGATCTATTGCAACCACGTTTACCTGGGGCGGCGCAGCACGTTCAACATCAACGGATTCGGTGAGGGCGCCAGGGTTTACTTCGGCAAGGACATCGCGGATCTGAGCCTGACGGAAGCGGCCACCCTGGCGGGGATGGTGCAGCGGCCCAGCTACTTCAATCCGTTCCGCTATCCCGAACGGGTACGGCAGCGGCGGAACGTGGTGCTGGGGCTGATGCGGGAGAACGGGCACCTTACCGGAGAACAGCACCGGGAGGCGGTCGGGCAGCCGCTGAAGATTGCGCCGGGCGGCGAGGGGCCGTTGGGTGTGGAGGCGCAATACTTCATAGACCGGGTGAACGACCGTCTGGCGACGCGGTTCGCGGAGCGGGAGACGCGCGCCGCGCGAGTGTACACGACGCTCGACCCGCGCCTGCAGCGCGCGGCGGTGGAGGCCATCGCGCGGGGAATGAAGGAAGTGGACCAGCGGCTCGGGTGGCGGCGCCGGCGGGGCGAGGCGATGGGAGAGAACCAGCCGCAGGTAGCGCTGGTGGCGCTGGACCCCCGCACGGGCGCGGTGAAGGCCATGGTGGGGGGGCGCGACTACGGGCAGAGCCAGTTGGACCACGTGATGGCCCAGCGGCAGCCGGGATCGGTGTTCAAACCGTTCGTGTATGCGGCGGCGCTGAGCACGGCGGTGGAGGGCGGTAGCCGCATTTTCACGCCGGGCAGCACGGTGGTGGACGAGCCCACGGTGTTCCAGTTCGGCGGAAAGCCATACCAGCCGGACAACTACGGCAGCCGTTTCCTCGGGAGGGTGACGTTGCGGCGCGCGCTGGCTGCCTCGGCGAACGTGGCGACCGTGAAGGTGGCGGAGGCGGTGGGCTACGAGTACGTGGTGGAGATCGCGCGGCGCGCCGGGCTCAAGGGAAACCTGCAGCCCACTCCGGCGGTTGCCCTGGGAGCCTACGAAGCCACCCCCCTGGAGATCGCGGCGGCTTACGGTGTATTTGCCAATGGCGGGATCTACACGGAGCCGGCGCTGATCTCGATGGTCGAGTCGCCGGAAGGGGTGTTGCTCTACAGCCATGTGCCGCGGCAGCGGCGCGCCATCGACCCGCGCATCGCTTACGTGATGGTGAACATGATGGAGGACGTCATCCACCGGGGCAGCGGCGCGGGCGTGCGGGCGCGGGGATTCCGGCTTCCGGCCGCGGGCAAGACCGGGACGTCGCGCGATGGATGGTTCGCGGGGTTCACCTCCGAGTTGCTGTGCGTGGTGTGGGTGGGGTTTGACGATCACCGGGATTTGAAGCTGGAGGGATCGAAGGCGGCGCTGCCCATCTGGACGGAGTTTATGAAGCGCGCGCACGAGTTCCGGCCCTACAGCGAAGCCAGGGCTTTCGAGCGGCCCGAGGGCATCGGGAGCATGCGGATATGCAACGCTTCCGGGCTGCTGGCATCGCCCTATTGCCCGTCCACGCGGGTAGAGGTGTTCATCAACGGCAGCCAGGGGTTGACGCAGTGCCGGGTGCACAGCTTTCTGAGCTACTACGCGGCCCAGCAGCGCCGCAGGCAGCGCGAAGCAGCAGCCTGGGCGGAGCGGGCCGCGGAAGAGGCGCAGGCCTCGCGAGCGGAGGAGGTGCAGGCGGCGACGGAAGCGCAGGCCCCGCAAGCGGAGGAGGTGCAGGCGGCGGCTCCGGACGAGGAGCCGGTCTTGGAGTCTCCTATCCCGCCCTATTAGCGCGCCGAAGCGGCGGGCGTGTGGGAAGCTATAAGACATGCCCTGCCTGGTGGCCATCCTGGCGATTGCCTTCCCGCGCATCGTGCTGCTGGTGCTGTTCCTCTTCACGGAGTACATACACCGGGCCTACGACAACCTGATTCTGCCGGTACTGGGATTCATCTTCCTGCCCCTGACGACCCTGGCCTACGCCTGGATGGCGAATACAGGGACGGCGGTGGAGGGGGTGTACCTGTTGATTCTGATCGTAGCGGCCATCATCGACGTGGGCGGCCTCGGCGGGCTGCGCTGGCGCCGGTGATACGATGTAGATCGGCCGTCTGATTCTCCTGTGTAGAAGGACATTCCGAAGATGGGTTCATTGCCTTTGCCGTGCGTGCACCGGGTTGCGCGCGCCGCTCTGCTGATTGCGCTGGCGGGCGCGTTGTGCGGAGCCGCCCCCGTGCCGGTGATCTTCGATACGGACATCGGCAACGATATCGACGACGTGCTGGCGCTGGCCATGCTGCATGCGCTCGAAAGCCGCGGGGAGTGCCGGCTGTTGGGGGTGACCCTGACGAATCCCGCGCCTTCAGCGGCGCCATTCACGCATCTGGTGAATCGGTTCTACGGGCGGGCGAATCTGCCGGTGGGGGTTTCCGCCGCGCGTCGAACCGAGGGCGCCGCGCGAGGCTACCCGGATGCCGCGCTGCGGGCGGCGACGGGGAAGTGGCGCGAGGGGCCGCAGCCGGTGTTCCCGCCGGCGGTGAAGTTGCTGCGCAGGCTGCTGGCATCGAGCGCTGAAAAAGTGGTCATCGTGCAGGTGGGCTTCAGCGATAACCTGGCTGGGCTGCTGGCTTCCGGGCCGGACGAGGAGAGCCCGCTGGACGGGATGGCGCTGGTGCGGGAGAAGGTGGCGCTGCTCTCGGCGATGGCGGGCGATTTCGCCGGTGGGAGGCCGGAGTACAACGTGCGAATCGATGTTCCAGCGGCGCGGCGCGTGATTGAGGACTGGCCGGCGCCGGTGGTGCTCAGCGGATTCGAAGTCGGCCGGGCGCTGCTCTACCCGGCCCGCAGCATCGAACGGCATTTCGGCTACGCGAAGTGGCACCCGGTAGTGGAGGCGTACAGGGCGTTCAAGAAGATGCCCTACGACCAGCCTACCTGGGACCTCACCGCGGTATTGCAGGCGGTGCGGCCGGAGGCGGGTTACTTCGATCTCTCGGCGCCGGGCGTGGTGCGGGTGGACGGCACGGGGCGGACGACGTTCCGGCCGGAGGCGTCCGGGACGCGCCGCTACCTGGTGCTGCGGCCGGAGCGGGCGGACCGCGTTGTGGAGGCCATGATGCTGCTCGCTTCGCAGCCTCCGGCCGGCGGTGGTGCGCGATGAGACGGCTGGCATGGTGGATGGCGGCGGCGGCGCTGTGCGCGGGCGCCGCCGAAGAGAGGGCGCCCTCGCGGGAAGAAGTGCTGGCTGCTATGCGGAAGGCGGCCGCGTTCTACGCCGGCACGGTCTCCAGGGAAGGCGCGTATCACTTCGTCTACTCGGACGATTTGAGCTACGGGCGCTCGGAGCATTCCGAAAGCCCTACGCGGCCGGAGTTGCAGGGCAGCGGTACGCCTTCGGTGCTGATGGCATATCTGGAGGCGTACGAGGCCACGGGCGACCGCTTCTACCTGGAGGCGGCGCGGAAGGGCGCGCACGCGCTGGTGCGGGGCCAGCTCTGCAGCGGAGGCTGGACCTACGACATCGAGTTCGATCCGGCGAAGCGGAAGCAGTATCCGTATCGCAAGGAGTACGACTGCGGGCAAGCGGGCGTGCCGGATCGCCCGCCCACCACGCTCGACGATAACGTGACGCAGGCGGCGCTGCGCGTGCTGATACGGGTGGACCGGGAGTTGGGCTTCCAGGACCGCGCGATTCACGAGGCGGCGCGGTTTGCGCTCGAAGGCCTGATGCGGGCCCAGTATCCCAACGGCGCTTGGCCGCAGCGCTTCACGCGGCCGCCGGAAGCGGCGCGTTTTCCCGTGCGGCGGGCGTCCTATCCGGAGAGTTGGGAGCGCAAGTGGCCCAACCGGCCCTACCATGAGCACTACACCTTCAACGACGGCTCGATCCAGGACATGATCGACGTCATGCTGGAGGCGGCGCGGATCTACGGCGATGCGCGCTACAGGGCATCGGCGGAGAAGGGCGGGGATTTCATCCTGCTGGCGCAGATGCCGGAGCCGCAGCCGGCGTGGGCGCAGCAGTACGATGCCGGGATGCATCCGGCGTGGGCGCGGGTGTTTGAGCCTCCGGCGGTGACCGGCGGGGAGTCGCAGGGTATTTTGCGGACCTTGCTGGTGCTCTATCGCGAGACCGGCAAACGGAAGTACCTGGACGCGGTTCCTCGCGCGCTGGAGTACCTGGAGCGGTCGGTGCTGCCGCCGGTGGAGAAGCCGTCGGAGGCGCGGGCGCGGTTCGCGCCGGACGAGCCGGTGCTGGCGCGGTTCTACGAACTGCACACGAACCGGCCGCTGTACTTTACCAAGGGGACGCGCATTGATGCGCGCGGGCTGGGATCGGCGCGCATTGACGGCTATGAGCTGAGCTACTCGGACGCGTCCGTGATCACGCACTACAGCGTGCTGGTGAGCGGCCGGCCGCTGCGCTCGATCCGGAAGGAGTACGAGCGGCTGCGGCGAGAGAACGAGCCGAGGCCAGAGCGGCTGCATGGGCTGTCGCCGTGGACGGGCCAGCGGCCGCCGCTCGAGGCGCGGCCCGGCGCGGCGGAGGTGCGGGCGCTGCTCGATGCCTTGGACGAACGCGGCGCCTGGACCGAGCAGGCGGTGATCGGCAGGCCCGATGGGATCCTCTCGGTCTTCGCGGCGCGGGACATGGTGCTGACGATCAACGGCCGGGCGATTCCGGTTCGGGAGAACAGCCGCCTCGAGTTGTTTCAGGGGGCGCTGCCGCCGCGGGAGCGGGTTATTCGTTCCGTGGCCTTCGCCAGGAATCTGGAGCGGCTGGCGGCCTGGGTGGCGGCGCGCTGAGCGTACGCTGTTATGCTGCTGGGATAGGCATATGAAGAAGCTGATCAACTGCCCGGAGACGGTGGTGCGGGAATCGCTGGCGGGGCTGGCGCTGGCGCACGCGGACCTGGTGAAGGTGGTTATGGAGCCGCTCTACGTGGTGCGGGCCGGCGCGCCTGTGAAGGGAAAAGTGGGGATCGTGTCGGGCGGCGGCAGCGGGCACGAGCCGATGCACGGCGGGTACGTGGGACGCGGGATGCTGGACGCGGCGTGTCCCGGGGAGGTCTTCACCTCGCCGACGCCGGACCAGATCGAAGCGGCCACGCGCGCGGTGGATGGCGGCGCAGGCGTGCTCCACATCGTCAAGAACTACACGGGCGACATCATGAACTTCCAGATGGCCGCGGAACTGTGCGCGGCCCAGGGAGTGGAAGTGCGCTCCGTGGTGATCAACGACGATGTAGCGGTGGAGGACAGCCTCTACACGGCCGGGCGGCGCGGCGTGGGCGTGACGGTGCTGGCGGAGAAGATCTGCGGAGCGGCGGCGGAGCGCGGCTGGGACCTGGCGAGGGTGGAAGCCTTGTGCCGCAAGGTCAACGACGGCGGGCGGTCGATGGGGGTGGCGCTGACGTCGTGCACGGTGCCGGCGGCGGGCAAGCCTACCTTCGAACTGGGCGGCGGCGAAATGGAGATGGGGATCGGAATCCACGGCGAGCCGGGCCGGCGGCGGATGCCGCTGGCTCCCGCGCGCGAGATCGTCGAGACCATGACGGTGGCGATCGTGGCGGACCTGCCGTTCGAGAGCGGCGACCGCGTGATCGCGATGGTCAACGGCATGGGCGCGACGCCCCTGATGGAACTCTACCTGGTCTACGGGGAGTTGGAGCGGGTGCTCGGGTCGAAGGGCATCGCAGCGGCGCGGCGGCTGGTGGGGAATTACATGACCAGCCTCGATATGGCCGGCTGTTCCATCACGCTGTTGCGGGCCGACGACGAGATGATCTCGCTATGGGACGACCCGGTGCTGACCCCAGGTTTCCGGTGGGGAGCGTGAGGCCGATGGCGGTGACCAGGGATCACCTGCTGGCATGGCTGGAGGCGCTGGAGCGGACCTACGCCGAGAACCGGTCGTGGTTGACGGATTTGGACGCGGCCATCGGGGATGCCGATCATGGGGCCAACATGGCGCGCGGGTTCGCGGCGGCGCGGGCCGAGGCGGCGCAAAACGCGCCCGGGGACCTGCGGGGGGTGCTGCAGGTGGCGGCCGCGAGTCTGATTCGAAAGGTGGGCGGCGCTTCGGGCCCGCTTTACGGCACCCTGTTCCTGAAGGCCAGCACGGCCTGTGCGGGAAAGGAGACGCTGGACGCGGCCGGTGTGGTGGCGATGTTTCAGGCGGGGATCAAGGGTATCCAGCAACTGGGGAAGGCCGCGGAAGGCGATAAGACCATGCTGGACGCGCTGCTGCCCGCCCTGGGAGCAATGCGCAAGGGCCTGGAGAACGGGACGGAGTTGAACGTCATCCTGGCGGACGCTACGGCGGCGGCCGAGCGCGGCATGCTGGCTACCACGCCCATGCAGGCACGCAAGGGGCGGGCGAGCTACCTGGGGCCGCGCAGCGTGGGGCACCAGGACCCGGGCGCGACCTCCGCCTGGCTGCTGCTGCGGGCGGCGGCAGAGACCTTCGGAAAATGATCGGGCTGGTGGTGGTGTCGCACAGCGCGCAACTGGCCGAGGGCGTGTGCGAACTCGCCGGGCAGGTGGGGCAAGGGGCCGTTCGGCTGGCGGCGGCGGGCGGCACGGACGACCCCGAGCAGCCCATCGGGACCGATGCCTTCCGGGTGCTGCGGGCGATTGAATCCGTGTGGAGCGAGGACGGCGTGCTGGTCTTCATGGACCTGGGGAGCGCCGTGCTGAGCGCGGAGACGGCGTTCGGGATGCTCGAAGACGAGCGGCGGGCGCGGGTGCACCTGTGCGAGGGCCCGGTGGTGGAACTCGCGGTGGCGGCGGCGAGCCAGGCGGGCGCCGGCGCCGGGGTGGAGGAGATCCTGGCGGGGAGGCGTCCGGAGCAGGCCGGCGGCGGCGAGGCGCACGAGGCGGTGGTGAGGCTGCCGAACCGGCTGGGGCTGCATGCGCGCCCGGCGGCGCAACTGGTGCGGCTGGTGCGGCGCTTCCAGGCAAGGGTTACGGTGGAGAACCTCACGCGCGGCGGTGGTGCGGCGGATGCCGCGGCCATCCACGGGGTGCTGGCGCTGGGGGCACGGCAGGGAGATGAAATGCGGGTGCACGCGGAAGGCGCCGAGGCGCGTGCCGCGGTGGAGGCGGTGCGGGAGTTCCTGGCTTCGGGCTGTGGGGAGCGGGACGCCGCGCCGGCACCGGAGCGCGGTGCGGCAGCGGGATTGGCGGCTTCTCCGGGGGTTGCGATGGGCCCGCTGGCGCGCTACAGGCCGGCGGCGGTCGAGGTAGTGGAAAGGACGGTGGACGATCCGGAGGCCGAGGCACGCCGGCTGGAAGCGGCCATCCGGGAGGCGCGGGAGGAGACGCGCGCGCTGTTCACCTGGGCCGAGGCGCACGCAGGACACGAGGAGGCCGGCATCTTCGACGCCCAGGAGCTGTTTCTGGAAGACAAGGAACTGGCGGACGCGGCGCTGCGGACGATCCGGGAGCGGCGGGCTAATGCGGAGTTCGCGTGGCGCGAGGCGTGCGGGGAGTTCGCCGCGCGGCTGGCGGCGCTTGAGGACGACTACCTGGCGGCGCGCGCGGCGGATGTGGCGGATGTGGCGGAACGCGTGCTGCGCAGGCTGGCAGGCGGGCAGGGCGGCAGGGCGGCGCTGCGGGAGCCGTCGATAGTGGCGGCGCGCGACCTGACGCCGTCGGAGGTGCGTTCGCTCGACCCGGAGATGGTGCTGGGGCTGTGCCTGGAAGGGAGCAGCGCCGGCGCCCATAGCGTGATCCTGGCGCGGGCCATGGGGATTCCGGCCGTGGTGGGGCTGGGAGGGGCGCTGGCCGCGGTGCCGGAGGGAACCCTGGTGGCGCTGGACGGCGGGCGCGGCGTCACCTGGATTGCGCCGGATAGGGAGGAGCGGCGGGAGATCGAACGCCGGCGCGCGGCGTGGCTGGAGGCGCGGCGGGCGGCGCTGGCGGTGCGGCACAGGCCGGCGCGTACGCGGGATGGCGTGAACATCCGGGTGCTGGCCAATATCAGCGGGGTGGCGGAGGCGGCAGAGGCGCTGGAAGCGGGGGCGGAGGGCATCGGGGTGCTGCGCACCGAGTTCCTGTTTCTGGGCCGCGCCACCGCGCCGCCCGAAGAGGAGCAACTGGCCGCCTACAGCGCCATCGCGGAGGTGATGGGAGCGCGGCCGCTGGTGGTGCGCACGCTGGATGTGGGCGGCGACAAGAGCCTGCCGTATATCGAGTCCGGCGCGGAGGCCAACCCGTTCCTGGGATGGCGGGGGATTCGGCTGCTGCTGGGCCGGCGCGATCTGCTGCGCACGCAACTGCGGGCCATCCTGCGGGCAGGTGCAGGGCACGCGGTGGAGATCCTGTTCCCGATGATCTCCTCGGTGGAGGAGATGAAGGCGGCGCGGGCGGAAGTGGCGGCGGCGGAAGCCGAGTTGGTGCGCGAGGGTGTGCCGTTCCAGGCGGGGATGAAGGTGGGGGCCATGATCGAGGTGCCCTCGGCGGCCGTTGCGGCGGACCAGTTGGCCTGTCACGCGGATTTTTTCAGCATAGGAACCAACGACCTGGTGCAGTACGCCATGGCGGCGGACCGCACCAACGCGCGCGTGGCGGCGCTTGCCGATCCCTATCAGCCGGCGGTGCTGCGGCTGGTGCGGCAGGCGGTCCGGGCGGCGCGCGAAGCGGGTATCGGGGTAACGCTGTGCGGCGAGCTGGCGGGCGATTGCGCAGCGCTGCCGCTGCTGGTGGGGATGGGGTTGCGGGAGTTCAGCGTCAGCCCGCCACTGGTGGCGGAGCTGAAGCAGGCCATCGCGCGCACGAGCGCCGCCGGCGCCGAAGCGCTGGCCGGGGAGGCGCTGGAGCTGGAGTCGAGCCAGACCGTGCGGCGGCTGCTCGCGCGGTAGCGTTTGCCGAAAGCTACGAGTCCTGCTTGGTTAGTTCCTCGTTCCCGATATCCCACATGGCTTCCAGCGAACGCTGGCTGTAGGTCTGGAACGCGATCAGGGTGTTGGTGGATTCGATGCCCGAGACCTTTTGGATGCGCCCTGCCACCAGGTCGGCCAGTTCGTCGTGCCGGCGCACCCGTACCATCGCGACGAGGTCATAAGGTCCGGCTACGGAATACGCCTCCGTAACTCCTGGCAGGTCGAGCAGAGCCTGGGCGACCTCCGGGGTGCGGCCCTGCTCCGTGTTGATCAGAACGATAGCCGTAATCATGGGTATCCCGCGGTTGTGGCCATTATAGCGCCTGGAGTGCATCGAGGCCGCTCTGCTCGAAGCGCGCTTCGCGGGCGCGGTATTCGGGCAGCCCTACCAGGTCGTTGAACTCGGTGAAGGAGAGCATGCGGTCCTGGAGAGCGGCGGTGGTACCGCTGCGGTGCAGTTCTTCCAGCAGTTCGCCGGCGGCGCGGGCCATGATGTAGGTCAGGGCCGTGGGATGCGCCACGCAGGCGAAGCCGAGGGCCTGGAGTTCGGCAGCGGTGAGCAGCGGGGTGCGGCCGCCCGGCACCATGTTGGCCATCTGGGGCGCGGAGACGGCGGAGAGGATGCGGCGCATCTGGTCTACGGATTCGGGAGCCTCGATGAAGGCCATGTCGGCGCCGGCTTCGAGGTAGCGGTGCATGCGTTCGATGGCCTTGTCGATGCCGTGGATGGCGAGGGCGTCGGTGCGGGCCATGACGATGAGGTGGGGATCGACGCGGGCGTCCACCGCGGCTTGGATTTTCCCCACCATCTCCGCGGCGGGGACTACCTGCTTGCCGCCCATGTGGCCGCAGCGCTTGGGGGAGACCTGGTCCTCGAAGAAGATGCCTGCCACCCCGGCTTTTTCGAACTGCCGCATGGTGCGCCGGACGTTGGAGGTATTGCCGTGGCCGTTATCGCCGTCGGCGAAGACGGGCAACTCGGCGGCGTCCACGATGCGAGCGGCCCAGCCGGCCATCTCGGTCATGGTGAGGAGGCCGATGTCGGGAGCTCCGAGCAGCGTGGCGCTGGCGGCATAGCCGCTCACGAAAACGGCCTTGAAGCCGGCGCGGCGGGCGATGCGCGCGCAGAGGGGGTCGGGGACTCCGGGAATGACCAGGATCTCGGGAGCGAGGATGTACTGACGGAGTAGCGTGGTGTGTCTCATGGGGTTTTCCTGTAGAGCGCTCGCGGGTGCGCTAGTTCC
>JAWLGN010000189.1:0-10930 GCA_041685075.1 Bryobacteraceae bacterium | reverse complement strand
CAGCATCACCGCCGAGAGCCGGTCCGCCGCGAAGTCGAAGCCCACGCGGAAATCGCCGCTCGCAAACCACGTGCCGTAGCGTTCGATAACGGGCTGGTCGAGCCCCACCCACACGCGCAGCACCCAGGCGAAGGAAAGCAGCGCCGCCGCGATCGCCACCGCGCTGACGGTGCGCCTCGAGAATCGCCGCCCGAAAATTCCGTTGATCAGAAACCCCGCCAGCGGAAACGCGGGGATGAGCCAGAGTTGCATGCTAGTCTTTCATCGAATTCACCTGGTCGATATTCAGGGTTCCGCGGCTGCGGAAGATCGCCAGAATGATCGCCAGCCCCACCACCGCCTCCGCCGCCGCCACCACCATCACCAGAAACGTGAAGATGTGCCCGTTCACCTCCTGCAACTGGTAGGAGAACGTCACAAAGCTCAGGTTGACGGCGTTCAGCATCAGCTCGATGGACATAAACAGCGTGATCACGTTGCGCCGGAAGAGGAACCCCGCAACGCCCAGCACGAACAGCACCGCGCTGAGCGCCAGGTACCAGGAGGCGGGCACCGCCTGCATCAGTCGATCTCCTTTCGCCCCAGCACCATGGCCCCCAGGATGGCCACCAGGATCAGCAGCGAGGTGATTTCAAACGGCAGCAGGTAGCGGGTGAACAGCGCGCGGCCCACCTCGCCCGCGCCGGCGGTAAAGTTGCCGAAGCTCACGGCCGTATCGCCGCCCAGCCCGCGCGCCAGCACCGCCAACAGCCCCAGCAGCGAAACCAGCAGCGGCAGCCCCAACAGCCGCACCACGTAGGACCGCCCCCGCCGCTCCTCCCTGCCCGCGTTCAGCAGCATGATGACGAAGATGAACAGCACCATCACCGCGCCGGCGTAGACAATCACCTGCGCCGCCGCCACGAACTCCGCGCCCAGCAGCAGGTACAGCACCGCCAGCGATCCCATCACCCCGATCAGCGATACGGCGCTCGCAATAGGGTGCGGCTGCAGGACCACGTTCACCGCGCAGCCCACCGCCAGCACCGCGAAGATCAAGAACAGAATGACATCCATACGCACTCAGGAGAGGGCCACCAGCAGGCCCGTCAGAAACAGGTTCGCCAGCGCCAGCGGAAACAGCCCTTTCCATGCGAAGCTCATCAACTGGTCGTAGCGGAAGCGTGGCAGCGTGCCGCGCACCCAGATTACGAAAAACATCACCAGCGCCGTCTTGAGGCCGAACCAGAAGAGCGGCAGCAGGTAGGCCCGCGCCGCCGGCAGCAGAAAGACCGCCGCGGCTGCGAACCACACCGCCGCTACCGCGGGCAGCGTCTTGCGGTCGCGCCGCCGCCGCGCGCGCAGGCCGTAGTGGAGCGCCGCCGCACCCGCCAGGCCGAACAACAGCGCGGGCGCGTAATCCGAACCCAGCCGCGAGGGCCACGGCGCGTGCCATCCACCCAGAAATAGCACCGTGGTCATGAGGCACAGGGTCAGGATGTTGGCGTACTCGGCCATGAAGAAGGCGGCGAACTTCATGCTGCTGTACTCGGTGTGGTAACCCGCCACCAGCTCGTTCTCGGCTTCCGGCAGATCGAAGGGGATGCGGTTGACCTCGGCAAACCCGGCCACCACGAAGATCGCCAGGCTCAGCAACTGCGGCCAGGGCCCCTGGAAGATGTGCCAGTTGGGCAGCACGCCCAGCAGGTACCCGCCCTGGTTCTCCACGATGCCCCGCAGGCTCAGGGTGTTGGCCAGCAGCAGCGGGGCGACGATGGCGAAGGCCAGGGGCAGCTCGTAGCTGATCACCTGCGCCGAACTGCGCAGCCCTCCCAGCAGCGAGTACTTGTTGTTCGACGCCCAGCCCGCCAGCACGATCCCGTAGACGCCCAGCGACGAGACGGCCAGCACGAACAGCACCCCGATGTTCAGATCCGCAAGCTGCATGGCGGTCACCACGCCCCCCACCCGCACTTCCGGGCCGAGGGGGATCACCGCCACCGTCAGCAGCGCCGTCGTCACCGCGATGAACGGCGCCGCCAGAAACAGCGGCTTGTTCACGTGCGGCGGCAGCAGGTCCTCCTTGGTGAGCAGCTTGATGACGTCGGCCAGCGGCTGCAACAGCCCGTGCGGGCCGACGCGCCACGGTCCCAGCCGCGCCTGGATATGGGCCAGCACCTTGCGCTCCACCCATTGCAGGTATGCCAGGGTGGTGAGCAGCGCGCCCGCCACCACCGCGGCCTTCACCAGGCTGAGGACGAAGTAGTTCATGCCTTCACCGCATCCAGAATCTTCGAGTACCGCCCCAGCGTGCCGGAGGTGAACAACCCGTCGCGCGACGACCACACCAAATCCGGCCGCCCGTCCGGGCGCGCCGGGGGCGCCGCGTTGTCGCACCGCAGCTCCACACCCATGCGGTGCGCGAGCCAGTCGATAATCTCGAGATCCGTCTTGGGACCCATGGCCCGCACCGCGCGCCGCAGCCGCTGCACTTCGCCGCACACGCTGGTGACGGTGCCGTCTTTTTCATAGGCCGAAGCGGCCGGCAGCACGATATCGGCGGCCGCCGCCGTTTCGGTGAGGAAGAGATCCTGCACCACCATGAATCCGGGGCGGCGGAACTCCACGCCGGCCTTCTTCAGCGGGTTGGCTCCCACCACCCAGAGGACGTCCAATCCCGCGGCCAGCATCTCCGGCAGCGCCAACCCGCCGGCATCCGGCACCAGCCCCGCTTCGAGCGCCCCGCGCGAGTTGGCATAGTCCACCAGCGCCACGTACTTCACCGGAATACCCAGCCCAGCGCCGAACTCCACCAGCTCCCGCACGCCCGCGCCCTTCACCGCGTCGTTGAACACTACCACCAAATCGCCTGCCGCGGCCAGCTCACCGCGCAGCGCGCCATCGCGCAGTTCTTCGAGAGACGCCACCCTCCGGACGAGCGCGCCGTGGTGCCGCTGGTTGGCCCGCACCTGCCAGGCCAGGAAGGGATGCTCGGCGGAAAGGTTCGCCCCCACCACCAGCACCGCGCCCGCCGTATACAGGTCCGCCGCCCGCGCCAGCGGCGCGCCCGTCTCGAGCAGCGTCGCCAGGTCGCCCGTGCGGTGATGGTCGATGTTGCCCGTACCGAGCGCCTGGCGGGCAAAGCGCGCCAGCGCGCGGTTTTCTTCGTTGGTCGTGTGGCTGCCGCCGATCACCCCGAACGCGCCGCCGCGGCCGAGCGCCTCGCGGAAAGCAGCCGCCACCGTATCCAGGGCGCGCGGCCAGTCCACCGCTTCGAAGCTCCCGTCGACGCGCACCAGCGGCGCCGTCAACCTCTCTGGGTGATCGTAGAAATCGAAGGCAAACCGTCCCTTCACGCACAGAAACTCGCCGTTGATGCCGGCGCGGTCGCGATTGTTGCCGCGCAGAATGCGGTTGTTCCGCACCCCCAGGGTGGTCGTGCAGCCGTCGGCGCAGTGCGCGCAGATGGTGGGCACGTGGGTCATCTCCCAGGGCCGCGTCTTGTACCGGTAGGTGCCGCTGGTGAGCGCCCCCACAGGGCAGATGTCGATGCAGGCGCCGCACTGTTCGCACTCCAGGTGGTCGCCGCCGTTGGGCGCGATCTCCGCGTGCACCCCGCGGTGGACGATCCCCAGCGCCCCCACCCCCATGCCTTCGTCGCACACCCGCACGCAGCGGTAGCACAGAATGCAGCGCGGGGCGTCGTAGTAGACCACCGGAGACCACTGCCGCTCCGGCATGTGCAGCTTGTCTTCGTCGAAGCGGCTCTCGCCGGCGCCGTAGCGGAAGACCATGTCCTGCAGCTCGCACTCCCCGCCCTTGTCGCAAACCGGGCAGTCGAGCGGATGGTTGGTGAGCACGAACTCGAGCATGGCCTTGCGCGCCGCCGCCACCACGGGCGTGTCGGTCCGGACCACCATCCCCTCGGCAGCCGGCAGCGTGCAGGAGGTCATGAGCTTGGGCATGCGCTCGACCTCCACCAGGCACATCCGGCAGGCGGCCTGCAGACTCAGCCCCGGGTAGTAGCAGAAGGCCGGAATCTCGATGCCCGCCGCGCGCGCCGCCTCGATCACCAGGGTGCCGGCCGGCACCTTCACCTCTTTGCCGTCGATCGTGAGCTTCACCATCTCAGGCATGCGCCACCTCGCAGGCGCACGCCTGTCCCTCCAGGTGCGCTTCGAACTCTTCCCGGAATTTTTCGACGAACGCGATGGTGGGCATGGCGGCGGCATCGCCCAGGGGGCAGAAGGTGCGCCCCAACATGTTCCGCGCCACATCGCCCGCCAGGTCGATATCGCGCGCCCGCGCGGCGCCCTCGTGGATGCGCGCCAGCAGCTTGCGCAGCCAGGTGGTGCCTTCGCGGCAGGGAATGCACCAGCCGCAGCTTTCGTGCGCGTAGAAGCGCATGAGCCGCGCGGCCACCCGCACCATGCAGGTGCTCTCGTCCATGACGATCACGCCGCCGGAGCCCAGCATGCTGCCCGCCCTGGCCAGGCTGTCGTAGTCCATCGCAATATCGCACTCATCGGCCTTCAGGACCGGACAGGAGGAGCCGCCCGGAATCACCGCCTTCAGCTTCCTGCCGCCGCGCACGCCGCCGCCCACTTCCTCGATCATGCGCAGCAGGTTGAATCCCAGGGGCAGCTCGTAGACTCCCGGCCGGTTCACGTGTCCCGAGAGGCAGAACAGCCGCGTGCCGCCGTTCTTGGGCGTGCCCAGCGCGGCAAAGGCCTCTCCGCCGTCCCGGATGATGGCCGGCACCGCGCTGAACGTCTCCACGTTGTTCAGCACCGTGGGGCAGCCGAACGCCCCCGCCACCGCCGGAAAGGGCGGCCGGATGCGCGGCACCCCGCGCTTGCCTTCGAGCGATTCCAGCAGCGCCGACTCCTCCCCGCACTCGTAGGCGCCCGCCCCCGTGTGGGTGTACAGCTCGAACTCCCCCAGGTAGCCGCCCGCGCGCGCTTCGTCGATGGCGCGGTCCACGATCTCGATCAGGTAACGGTACTCGCCGCGGATGTAGATGTAGCCCGCGCGCGCCCCCACCGCCCGCGCCGCAATCAGCACGCCTTCGATCAACTGGTGCGGGTCGTACTCCATCAGCAACCGGTCCTTGCAGGTTCCCGGCTCCCCTTCGTCGGCGTTCACCACCACGTACTTCGGCTTCTCGGAGTGGCGCGGCACAAAGCTCCACTTCAAGCCGGTGGGGAAGCCCGCGCCGCCGCGTCCCCGCAGGTTCGACCGCTTCACCTCCTCGATGATCTCCTCCGGCGACATCTCCTGCGCCTTGCGGAGCGCCACGTAGCCGTCGTGAGCCAGGTAGGTCTGAAGGGACGCCGAATCGGGCAGGCCGAAGCGCCGGGTCAGGACCTTCACCTCGAGTGGGCTGGGTTCGTTGTAGAGCATCGGCTATTCGAGTTTCCTGAGATCGTCCAGCAGCCGGTCGAGTTTTTCGACCGTCATGTGGTGGTGATACCGGTAGTTCACCAGCAGGGCGGGTCCCCAACTGCAGGCTCCCTGGCACTCCACTTCTTCCAGGGAGATCCGCCCGTCGGGCGTGGTCTGGCGGTTGCCGATGCCCAGCTTCTTGCAGGCGTGCTCCCACAGCTCCGCGCCTCCTTCGAGCATGCAGCTCACGTTGGTGCAGATCTGCACGTGGTGCCGGCCGAGCGGCTGGCGCCGCAGCATGGAGTAGTATCCCACCACCTCCTCCACCTCGAGCGGCTGCACCTCGAGCCTCCGCGCCACCTCCTCGACCAGTTCCTTTGAAACCTGCCCCAGTTCGTCCTGCGCATAGAGCAGCATCGGAACCAGTGCGGCGCGCCGGCGGTCCGGAGGATAGCGCTTTATCAGACTGGCGAACCGCTCTTCGAGTTGGGGAGAAAATGTCATGCCTCCATCACCTGTCCGTATCGCCCAGCACGAAATCCACGCTGCCCAGCGCGGCGATCACATCCGCAATCAGGGCCCCCCGCACCATCGCCGGCACGGCCTGCAGGTTGCCGAAGCTGGGGGTGCGGAGGTGCACCCGGAAGGGTTTCGGGCCGCCGTCGCTCACCACGTAGCAGGCCAGCTCGCCGCGCGGCGACTCAATCGCCTGGTAGACCTCGCCCGCCGGCACCCGGAAGCCCTCGGTCACGATCTTGAAGTGGTAGATCAGGGCCTCCATCTGGGTCTTCATCTTTTCGCGGTCGGGCAGCACAATCCCCGGGGCGTCGGCCTTCCAGGGCCCCTCGGGCATCCCTTCCATGGCCTGCCGGACGATGCGCGCGCTCTGCCGCATCTCGGCGATTCGCACCAGGTAGCGCGCGTAGACGTCGCTTGCGGTCTCGACCGGCACTTCGAAATCGAAGCGCTCGTAGCCGGAGTACGGCTGCGCCTTGCGGATGTCCCAGGCCAGTCCCGCGGCGCGCAGCATGGGGCCGGTCACTCCCCAATCCAGCAGGTCCTCCAGCGCCATCTGGCCCACGCCGCGGGTGCGCTGCTTCCAGATGCGGTTCTCCGTCAGCAGGTCTTCGTACTCGTCGATGTGGGAGTCGATCGTCTGGATGAAGCTCTCGACGCGCTCGCGCCACCCGCGCGGCGGTTCGAGCGCCAGCCCGCCGATGCGGAAATAGCTCGTCATCATGCGCTGCCCGGAGAACATTTCGAAGAGCCGCAGGATCTCCTCGCGCTCCCGGAAGCAGTAAAGGAAGACCGTCATGGCGCCCACGTCCATGGCGTGGGTGCCCAGCCAAACGAGGTGGCTCGCGATGCGCGTCAGTTCGGTCAGCATCACCCGCGTCCACTGGGCCCGGGGCGGCACCTCCAGCTCCAGCAGCCGCTCCACCGCCAGGCAGTAGCACAGGTTATTCGAGAGCGGCGCCAGGTAATCGACGCGGTCCGTCAGGGTCACTGCCTGCTGGTAGGTCTTGACCTCGAACTCTTTTTCGATCCCGGTGTGGAGATAGCCGATCTCCGGCCGGCAGTCCACGATGCTTTCCCCGTCCAGCTCCAGTTCCAGGCGCAGCACCCCGTGGGTAGACGGGTGCTGCGGCCCCATATTGAGGAGCATGGTGCGGGTCTTAGACCCGGGTTCCGGTGATGGCATAGTCCTTTCGCAGCGGATGGCCTTCCCAGTCGTCGGGTAGCAGGATGCGGCGCAGGCAGGGGTGGTTGCGGAAGCGCACGCCGAACAAATCGAAGGTTTCGCGTTCGTACCAGTCGGCCCCGCGCCATACCGGCGTGACCGAATCGATCTCCGGCGCCTCTCCTTGCAGCCGGCACTTCAGCCGCAGCCGCCGCTCCGGCTGGAGGGAGTGCAGGTGATAGACGACCTCGAAGCGCGGCTCGGCCGGGTGACGGTCCACGCCGGTGATCGAGCTGAGCCGCACGAAGCCCTGCTCGCGCTTCAGAAATTGACAGACCGCTACGATGGCCTCGGGACGGATCTCCAGCGTCAGCTCGCCCCGCGCCAGGGCGCCACCGGCGATGGCCGCCGGGTCGAAGTCGTGCACGGCAGCGGCGATGGGGTCGTCTGACAATGGTTCGAACAGCATCCCTTCGGTACGCGTCATCGGTTGGCTCGATTCTGGCGGGACCAGTCGAGCGCTCCCTTCTTCCACACGTAAAAGAATCCGGCCAGAATCAGCAGGACGAACAGCGCCATCTCCACAAACGCCGCCATTTTGAGTTCCCTGTAGACCACCGCCCAGGGAAACAGAAAGATGGCCTCGATGTCGAAGACGATGAACAGCATCGCCACCACGTAAAACTTCACGCTCACGCGCTCCCGCGCATCGCCCGTGGGCGCCACGCCGCATTCGTACGGCGAGTCCTTCACCCGGCTGCGCACCCGCCTGCCGAGCAGGTACGAGCCGCCCAGCATCGCCGCCGCGACACCCACTGCAATCAGTGCCTGAATCAGAACAGGAAAATAGACCTCAATAGAAGAACTGGGCATCCGATCACTCCCGACCGGCCCTCCGTGCGCGCCGACCGGGCTCTCCGCGCACGCCGACCGGCCCTCCGCGCACACCGACCTGGCCCCCGCGCGCACCAACCGGGCCTTGGCCCTCACCGACCGGCGCAACTCTTTTCAGCTAGGTCACCCGATACAGACGGACCGGGCCTCCGTCGAGATCGACCCGCGCGGGCTTCCTGGCCAGATCGCCCGATCCAGGCGAACCGGTCTCCGCGTACAGGAACCGGCGCGGATCTTTGGAGCTACATCGCCCGATACAGACAGACCGGCGTTCCGCGCGCGCATTTACGGGCGCGGCTTCTTTTGACTATAATAATCGTCATCCGGGGGTGTCAATGAACCCCTGCTTCCTCGCTTATGTCCGAAATCACCGTGAACGGCCAGAGCCGTCCCGCATCCGAAGGACAGACCCTGCTGGGACTCCTGGAGACCCTGGGGGTGGATCCGGCCCGCGTGGCGGTAGAACTGGACCGGAAAATCGTCAAGCGCGAGCGCTGGGCCGAGACCGCGGTCGAGCCCGGCGCCCGGGTGGAAATCGTGCAATTCGTGGGCGGCGGTTAAGCCGCCCGCGCTGCCCTACGAGAAGCTGCGGACCGCTGCCGCCTCGTCGTCGTGCACGTCGAAGACGGTGTACAGTTTGGTGATCTGCAGCAGGTCCTTCACCCGCTTGGTCAGGTTGAGCAGCTTGAGCTGGCCACCCTGGTTGGTGACGGTGGTGAACCCCGAAACCAGCTCCCCGATCCCGGAGCTGTCGATGTAGGAGACCTCTCCCAGGTTCAGCAGAATCCTCTTCTGGTTCTTCCCCACCATCTCGCGGATCGTGTCCCGCAGTGCGCTGGAACCCTCTCCCAGCGTAATCCTGCCGGCTACGTCGATGACGTTCACATCCCCTATCTGCCTGACATTCAATTTGACGCTCATGAGCTTTTGCCTCCGTTAGGAACTGTTCCGCCGGGCCGGGACTGCGCCCCGCTATCTTCCGCCCAGATACTTGACCAACGTTACTTCCGTGCCGCCCGGCTCCAACCGGCGGATCTTGAACTCATCCACGAAGGCACGGATCAGAAAAATGCCGCGCCCGGAACTGCGCAGCAGGTTCTCCGGCGCCAGCGGATCCGGCAGGCGGTCGTAGTCGAATCCCTCGCCTTCATCGGCAATCTTCACGGTCAGCCGTTCCGGCCGGCTGGCAATCGTCAGCCGCACCTTCTTGTGCGCGCTGTAGCGGTTTCCGTGGACCACCGCGTTCACCATGGACTCCCGTACCGCCATGGCCACCTTCTGCAACTCCTCTTCGTTCAATCCCGCGGTGCGTGCCGCTCCCAACGCCAGGGCTTCGGCGCTGTCCACGCTGTCCAACGTGGAATCCAGTATATGCACCATTTCGGTTTCGCCGCCCGTAGGCTCTCCCGATTGCAACGGCCGCGCAGGCCAAGTCGAACCTGTAGATTAATTTACCGTAGCCGTGCAGTCAATAGTAAGCGCCGGTTCGCGCCCGGTGGAAAACGTGCCCGGCCGCACCGAATCCCGGCTACCGTGCCGCCGCCTCGGCCGCCCGCCGGTCGATCCCCAGCTTGCGCATGCGCGATTGCAGGGTGGTGCGCTTCATCCCCAGTTTAGCCGCCGCGCCGCCGGGGCCCCCCACCGTCCAGCCGCTCGATCGCAGGGCCCGCAGGATGTGCTCCCGCTCGGCCTCCTCGAGGGTGCCGCCCACCGGCTCGGCCCCGGCAGGCGGTGCGATGCGCAGCTCCGGCCCCGTCGATAGCATCACCGCCCGCTCCACCAGGTTGGCCAGTTCCCGCACGTTGCCCGGCCACGGCCGCCGCACGAGATCCTCCCGCACCTCCGCCGGGATTCGCTCCACCGGCCGGTTCAGCCGCCGCGCATACCGGCGCATGAAATGTTCGGCCAGCAGCGGGATGTCCTCCCGGCGCTGGGCCAGCGAGGGCAGCGTCACCGGGAAGACGTTGATGCGGTAGAACAGGTCGCTGCGGAACTCGCGGGCCGCCACCATGGGGGCCAGGTCGCGGGTGGTGGCGGCCCCCACCCGCACGTCCGCCCGGCTGCGCCGCCCGCGCAGCGGGCACTCGAATTCACGCTCCCGCATAATGTTCAGCAGCCGCGCCTGCATCGCCGCCGGCAGGCAGCCGATGTGGTCCAGAAACAGCGTGCCGCCGTCGGCCAGCGCCACCCGGGCCACGCTGCCCCCGCCCCCGAACAGCAGGCGCTCCAGCAGTTCCTCTTCCGGCTCCGCGCAGTTGACTTTGACGAAGGCGCCCTCGCGCCGCCGGCTGCGGCTGTGGATCGCCCGCGCCACCAGCTCCGCGCCCGATCCCGAGTCGCCGCGGATCAGCACCGTCGAGTCGGTCGGCGCAGCCGTCTCCACGTCCCGCATCAGCCGCCGCCACGCCGGGCTGATCCCTACTATCCTGGCGCAATCGTACTCCGCGCCGACCTCTTCCTCCAGGTAAAGCCGCGCCCAGTCCAGCTTTTCGCTGGCTTCGGCCAGTTCCTGGAAGGCCAGCACTCCGTCCGCTACCGCCGCTACCTGCGCCGCCGCCAGTTCCAGAAACTCGAGATCGCTTTCCAGGTAGGCGTTCGGCGAATAGCTCAAAAGCGCCAGCACCCCCAACCGCCGGTTCCGCGTGGTGAGCGGCAGCGCCACGACCGACTTGATCCCAATGCTGCGTACCAGATCCAGAAGTCGGGTGCCCCGGGGCTCCTGCGCGATATCCGGGTGCATCCAGGGGCGCTGCGTATTCCAAACCACTCCCGCGGGCGCTTCTTCCACGTACGTCTCCAGCGGCAGCCTTTCCCCCGGCGCCGCCCGCGCTCCGGCCTCGTAGAGCCGGTACCGGAACATGTTGCGCCCCACCTCGTGCAGCGCTACCACCAGCAGGTCGAAATGCGCCGCCGCCCGCAGCCGCAACGTCACCTTCTCAAACAGCGCTTCCACGTTGCGCTCGGCCGCCGTATCCTGCAGTATCTCCAGCA
>JAWLGN010000188.1:0-10933 GCA_041685075.1 Bryobacteraceae bacterium | reverse complement strand
GGGCGGCGCGCATCCTACCGGCGATTTTCCGAAGCATCCACCGCCGCCGCCGGCGGTTGGCGCAATGTCTCAAGCGACTCCAGCACGCGCTCCAGAAGCGCGTCGGTCTGGGATACCGTAGTTTTTAAAACGTCGATGGAATCGGCCTGCGCCGAGAGCCGCTGGTCCAGCGAATGCATGGTTTTGGAAAGCAACTCCTCCACTACGGCCACCAGTTGGCCCGCTGAGGGCAACTCGTTCAGCCTGGCCTCATGCACTTCCAGGCGCGCTTCCATGTGCTCGCACCGCGTCCGCCACTCGGCTTCGCGCTCCTGCTGCCGAACGAGAAAACGGCTTTCCGCTTCCGCGAGTGCGCTTTTCAAAGCGGCAATTTCGCGCGCCTGGCGCGTATTCACAAGCGCCTTCGATAACGCTCCAACGGCGAATCCGGCGGCTAAAATGGCCAGCCGCGATATCTGCGCGCGATCTGCTTGCATCGGTTGACTTCTTATAATAACTTAAGGTTTGTTCAAAAGATCCGGTCGGAATTGTCTGGAGGCTACAAGGTGGGTACCGCCCGCATTTCGAGCGGATGCGCGCGGCAAGGAACCGAAACATTGCAGCGGTCCACGCCATTAATCTCCGCCAGGACATCTCCGCACCGCCGGTGCATCGACGGTTCCTCCCGGCTGCACCCGGGAGCCGCCAGGGAGCTGCTCCTGCAAATCCCCGTTCCCGAACTGCCCCACGCGTGCGGCGCGGAGGTCGAGGGACTGGCCGCCGTGCAGGACCGCATGATGCGCCACTACTTCCGGCTGCTGCGCGCTCAGCAGAGCCTCGACCGGCGCCTCGGGCGTCCCACCGGTCCTGCCGCCGCGGCGGTCGCCTACATGGAAACCGAGCGCGCGCGGCTGGCGCACGAACTCCACTCCAGCGCGGGGCAGGCCCTGGCCGGCATCGCCATCCACCTGGAATTGATCGATACTCACCTCCAGAACCCTCCCGAGCAGGTCCGTAACAGCCTCCGGCGCATTCATTCGTTAACTCAGGAAGCGCTCGGGCAGGTGCGCTCCGTCGCGCACCGCGTCCACCCTCCCGACTGGGAGCGCCTGGGGCTGCGGAAGGCTCTCGAGCGGCTCTGGGAGAACTGCGGCATCCCCGGCAGGTTCGAGGCGGCGCTTTCTCTGGCTCCGCTACCCGCCGAACCGCCGCACGAGGTGCGCGTGCTGCTCTACCGCGTGGCGCAGGAGGCTCTGACCAACGCCATCCGCCACGCCGGAGCCCGGCGCCTCGCCCTCACCCTCACGGGCGGACGCGACTTTCTGCGGCTCACCGTCGAAGACGACGGCCAGGGTTTCGATCCCACCGCCACGCGGGCCGGCGGACCCGCCTCAGGCGGTATCGGCCTGCGCTCCATGCGGGAGCAGACGCGCCGGGCCGGGGGGGAATTGCGTATCGAGAGCGGAACCTGGGGCACGCGTGTCGCCGCCTGCGTGCCGCTGCCCGAACCCTCATGAGCGAAGGCAACGCTATCACCGTCGTGATCGCCGACGATCACACCATCGTGCGGGAAGGCATCGCAGCCCTGTGCGCCGCCAACCCCGAACTCTCCGTCATCGGGCAGTGCTCCGACGGCGAGGCGGCCGTGGATCTGATCCGCAGCCTGCAACCCGATTTTGCCATCCTGGATCTGAACATGCCCAAACTTTCGGGCCTGGAGGTCGTCCGGCGGTTGCGGGATTCGGGCTGCCCCACCCGCCTGATGGTGCTCTCGATCTGCCGCGACGAAACCACCGTGGGGGAGGTCCTGCGCGCCGGCGCAGATGCCTACCTGCTGAAAGAGGGACCCTCCCGCCACCTCCTCGATGCCATCCGTTACATTCAGGACGGCGGCGTTTATGTTTCCCCTCTGTTGCGCCGCCCGGGCACGTTCACCGGAGCCGACCGTAACCAAACCCCCGACAGCTTAGCCACCCTCAGCCAGCGGGAGTACGAGGTCTTCTCGCACCTGGTCCGCGGCGTGCGGCCCAAAGATATCGCCGCACTGCTGGCCATCAGCCCCAAGACCGTGGATACCTATCGCGCCAGCCTCATGCGGAAACTGAACGTGCGGGATCTCGTCGAGCTGGTGAAGTTTGCGATCGAGAAGAATCTTATCTCCACCTCCTCAACGTAGAACGACGACTTTGGGCTGCTCCGTTTTCGACAAACGGTCATACGTCTCCAGCGACCGAATCAGGTTATCCAGGGCCGTTCGACGCATATAGAGGTGCTGGAGCGTGCGTTCCCTCGACTTCATCACTGCCGATGCCACCGAGGAGTTCCGGCTTTTCTCGTACAGGCAGAGGGCTTGGAGTGCCACGGCTCAGACTTTTCCTGTAACTCCTAGTCCCTATTGACCAGGGATTATAGAATAGACGCCCTATATAGTACTGTGTCAACAATTTGTTTACGCGAAGGTGTATGTTTCCTTACATAAGATGACGAGCGGGGCCACCCGGCGGCCCCGCGGTCGCCGGCTTACACCTTCTCCGGAACGATGAACGGCGCCCGGTATTTTCGCGTAAACATGCGGTTGGCCTCGTCATCGCCCTTGCATTTATAGGCCTCGGCGTCGAAGTAGACGGTCCGGCCGAGCCGGTAGGAGATGTTGGCCAGGTGAACGATGGTGGTGGAGATGGCGCCCTCGTCGATGGGGGCGTACAGGTCCTCCCACCGGCGGCTGCGCACCGCCTGGATGAAGTTTTCCCAGAGGTTCCCGCCGCCCCGCATGGAGGGCCCGGGCTTCTGTTCCCGCCCGATGAAAGACCGGTACGCGCCGTTGGCTTCCACCGCCACGTATCCGTTGCTGCCGTAGAAGATGTTGCCGATGCAGTTGCCGTCCCTGTCGCGCAGGCTGATATCGGCCTCCTTGTTGCTGATCCAGTGGCGGACATCGACCACCAGCAATTTCTTCTTTCCACCGGTTTCGAACTCGCAGGTGGCGGTGATGACGTTGGGCGTCTCCTGGTCGTCGTCGAACATGAAGTGGCCGCCCACGGCGCTGACCTTCACGGGGTACTTCACCCCCATGCCCCAGCGCGCCACGTCGATCTGGTGCAGCCCCTGGTTGCCGATGTCTCCGTTGCCGTAGTCCCAGTGCCAGTGCCAGTTGTAGTGGAAGCGGTTGCGGGTGAAGGGCCGCTTGGGGGCGGGACCCAGCCAGAGGTCGTAGTGCACGCCGGGCGGGACCGGCTCCTCGGGGGTGCGGCCGATCGTATCGCGCCACTTGAAGCACAGGGCGCGGGTCATGTAGACATCCCCCACCAGCCCGCTCTGCACCTGACGCACGGCCTCGCGCACGGCCTCGCGGGAGCGCTGGTTGGTTCCGTGCTGCACGATGCGGTTGTACTTCCTGGCCGCCGCCACAATCTGGCGCGCTTCGAACATGTTATGCGAGCAGGGCTTCTCGACGTAGACGTCCTTGCCCGCCTGGCACGCCCAGATGGTCTGCATGGTGTGGACATGGTTCGGCGTGGCGATCGAGATGGCATCGATGTTTTTGTCGTCGAGCAGCCTGCGCATATCGATCACCCGCGCCGGGCGCTTGTGACCCGCCTTCTCGACTTCGGCCAGCCGCTTGTCGAGCACGCTCTCGTCCACGTCGCACAGGGCCGCCACCTCCACGTTCTTCATGGCCAGGTAGGGCTTGACATGGTCGATAATCAGGCCGCGTACGCCGACGCAGGCCACCCGTACGGTGTCGTTGGGGCTTGCCAGACTGCTGGCCCGCAGGGAAACGCCCGCCGCCCCGGTGCTCATCAGAAAGTGTCGCCTGTTCATGACTCTCCATCGGCCCACAGGCCGAAGCCGCATTGTATCAGCCGGTGAAACGGGATAAGGTGATGACAACGGATTGTTCATGGTCCAGACGCGCAGGCGTGCAATGGCCCCGCCGGGGACCTGGCTGATAGCGGCACTGCTGCTGGGGCTGGCCCTCACGCGGCTGGTCAGCTATCTGCTCTTCCATACCCTCGTGGAGACCTTCACCGTGGCGGTAGGGTGGAGCCTGTTTTTTCTGGCCTGGAACGCGCGCCGCTTCCTGGATCATCACTACCTGCTGCTGGTGGGCATCGCCGCCCTGTTCGTGGGCGGTATCGACACGCTGCACCTGCTGGCCTACAAGGGCATGGGCGTCTTTCCCGAAGCCGATGCCGACCTGCCCACCCAGCTATGGATCGCGGGCCGCTACCTGCAAAGCCTGGCCTTCCTGGCCGCGCCGTTTTTCATCCGCAGGAAGCTGCATACCGGCATGGCGCTGGGTGTCTTGGCGGCCGCCTCGGCGCTGCTGCTGGGGTTCATCCTGGGCGGCTGGTTTCCGGCCTGCTACGTCGAAGGCGCCGGCCTCACCCTCTTCAAAATGGCCAGCGAGTACATCATCGCCGCGTTGCTGCTGGCCTCGGCCTTCCTGTTGCTCCGCCAGAAGAAGCATTTCGAAGCCCCGGTAGTCGTGCAGCTTACCGGCGCCATCCTGGTGCACACGGCCGCATCCCTGGCCTTCACCCTCTACCTGGATGTCTACGGGATGGCCAACACCGCCGGGCACCTGCTGCGCTTTCTGGCCTTCTGCCTCACCTACCAGGCGGTGATCGTCACCGGGCTGGTGCGGCCGAACGACCTGCTATTCCGCAACCTGGCCCACAGCGAGGCCGCGCTGCGCACTGCCAACCAGAAGCTCGGCAGCACCATCGACGCGTTGCGGCGCAGCGACGACCGCTACCGCGCCCTGGTGGCCAACAGTTCCGAAGGCATCTGCCGCTTTGAGATGCATCCGCCGGTGCCCGTGGATTTGGAAGCGGAAGAGCAGGTCCGCCGCATCTTCGAAAACGCCCGCCTGGCCGAATGCAACGACGTGTACGCGCGCATGCACGAGGCGGCGCGGCCGGAGGAGGTTATCGGCACGCCGCTGGCGGCCTTTCTCGCCGGCACAGCGCCCGATGGGGTTGCGTTGGTGCGCGCCTTCGTCCGCTCCGGCTACCGCATGTCGGAAAACGAGATTCGCCGCGACGGCAACGGCGGCAGCTCACGGTTCATCTCCGCCAGCTTCACGGGGGTGGTGGAGGACGGCTGCCTGGCGCGGGCCTGGGGCTTCGAGCGGGATATCACGGAACGGCAGCGCGCCGCCGCGGAACGGGAGCGCCTGATTACCGAACTCCAGCAGGCCCTGGCCGAAGTAAGGACCCTGAGCGGCCTGCTGCCCATGTGCGCCAACTGCAAGAAGATTCGCGACGACCAGGGATACTGGACGCGCCTGGAGGCTTACTTCCAGGCGCGCGCCGACGTCTCGTTTACCCACGGCATCTGCCCCGAATGCTTGAAGAGCCTCTACCCGGACTATTGTTGACGCCGCCGGCGGACATCCTCACCATCGGGCACTCGACGCGCCCCATCGGGGAGTTTCTCGGCCTGCTCCAGGAGCACGGCGTGGAGCTGCTGGTGGACGTTCGCACCATCCCGCGCTCGCGGCGCAACCCGCAGTTCAACATCGATGCCCTGCCCGGCGCGCTGGCCGCCGCCGGCATCCGCTACCTGCACATGCCGGCGCTGGGCGGCCTCCGGCACGCGCGCCCGGATTCGGTCAACACCGGCTGGCGCAACGCCTCCTTTCGCGGCTATGCCGACTACATGCAGACCGCGGAATTCGAGCGCGCCCTGGAGGAGCTGATGGCCGCCGCCCGCGACCGCCTGGCCGTCATGTGCGCCGAGTCGGTGCCTTGGCGCTGCCACCGTTCCCTGATCGCCGACGCGCTGGCGGTACGCGGGATCCAGGTGGGCCATATCACCGGCAAGGGCGCCCCCAAGCCCCACCAGTTCACCGCCTTCGCGCGGGTGGAGGGAACGCGCGTGACCTATCCCAGTCTCGCCGGCTAATAACGGCGGCTGCGGCGCTTACGCCGCCGAGCGGCGCTGGAAGGAGTCGATGGTCAGGCGCAGCCCCTCTTCGAGCGGCACCTGGGGCTCCCAGCCGAGAACGCGTTTCGCCTTGGAAATATCCGGCCGGCGCTGCTTGGGGTCGTCTACCGGCAGCGGCCGGTGCACCACCGGCGCCGTCGCGCCGGTGAGCTGCCGGATGGTATCGGCAAACTCCAGGATGGTCATTTCCCGCGGGTTCCCCAGGTTCACCGGATAGCGCTCGTCGGAGAGCATCAGGCGGCAGAGGCCCTCCACCATGTCGCTGATGTAACAGAAGCTGCGGGTCTGGGTGCCGTCGCCGAAGACCGTCAGCGGCTCGTTGCGCAGCGCCTGGTCGATCAGGGCGGGCACCACGCGGCCGTCGTCGAGCTTCATGCGCGGGCCATAGGTATTGAAGATGCGGGCAATGGTGGTGCGCACCTCGTGCTTCCGCCAATAGGCCATGGTGAGGGCCTCGGCGTAGCGTTTGCTTTCGTCGTAGCAGGAGCGTGGCCCCACGGGGTTGACGTTTCCCCAGTAGGTCTCCACCTGCGGATGCACCTGCGGGTCGCCGTAGCATTCCGAAGTGGAGGTCAGCAGGAAGCGCGCTCCCTTTGTCCGCGCCAGTTCCAGCATGCTCCGCGTGCCCGACGAGCCGGCCTCCAGGGTCTCGATGGGGTGCTCCATGTAATCCTTGGGACTGGCGAGCGAGGCCAGGTTGAGGACCACGTCCACCGGCCCTTCGATGTCGAACTGCTTGGTGATGTCGTGCAGCGCGAAATAAAAGCGCGGGTGCTCGGCCAGGTGCGCGATGTTGCGTTCGCTTCCGGTCTTCAGGTTATCGACGCCGATGACTTCGTGTCCGTCCTGGAGCAGGCGATCGCACAGATGAGATCCGATGAACCCGGCCGCGCCGGAAATCACAATTCGCAAACGAAATCCTCCGATATCCTCCATTTGATAGTACCGCGGATGGCGCGTGTTCCATCCAGGACAGCCGTTCGCCGCGGCCAACCGATGGCGCATGCGCGGCATCGCCAGTGTGCTGCGGCGCACACGTCGCTCCAACAGCGTCGGCCAGGCACTATACTTGCCCTATGGAACTCGCGCTGCTGTTGCTCTCGATCCTGGCGCTGTTCCTTGTGTACATCTTCTTCGTCGCGTCCTGGCGCATCGTTCTGAGCGGTTTCGGGATGCTCTGGGGCTTCGGCTGGCTCGCGGTCATGGCCATCCGAACTTCCTGGCGAACCGTTTCCCGCCTCGCCAGGCGCGCTTGATTCCGATGGGGGATCCATCGGCTGCGCCCGGCGCGGGACGCGGGGCGACGCGGGTGGCTGGGCCTGGCCGTCTTCTTCCGGGTAGCGCAGGGCTAAGCCGCTGTTCTATAATGCGGTTTGGCGGGCGCGTAGCTCAACTGGCAGAGCAACTGACTCTTAATCAGTAGGTTGAAGGTTCGATTCCTTCCGCGCTCACCAGCCCGCCCCTCTCCGCACGCACGGCTTGCTTCCCAGCGGTCAGTGTCCGTTCCAGTTTCGCCCGGGGCCGCTCGATGCAAGCAGCCCCGTGACAAGGTCGCTCGCCATCCTAAAACATGAGTTTCAACGCAAACTGCAGTACCCGGGGCGAGCCGGCCGAAGTAATGCGCCCCATGCTGCCGCCTACGGTGGTGTTCGGATTGCCCAGGTTTACCCGGTTCAAAACGTTGAAGAACTCGGACCGGAACTGGACCTTCATACCCTCTCGCAGCGGCACGGGGAAATTCTTGAACAGGCCCACGTTGGCCGCGGCCGAACCCGGGCCGATGATGACGTTGCGGCCCGCATTCCCGAAGGTGCCGGTGGCGGGTCTGGCGAATGCGCCCGAATTGAACCAGCGGGCAATCTTCTCCGCCCGCGCCCGGTCGCCCTCGATGCGCCACTCTCCGACGACATTCGGCCTCTGGCTCTTTGTCCCGCTCAACGCGATATCGGACGAACCGACCGTCGGGTTCAACGGCAGCCCCGAGCGCACGTGCAGCAGGCCGTTCCATTGCCACCCTCCGGCAACGAAGCGCACAATCGCGGATTGTCCGGCAAACGACGGCAGCTCCACAATCCACGACAGGGATGCAATGTGCTTGGCGTTGAAGCCGGCCAGTCCCCGCTCGGCCCGCAGATCAAACGGATTCGGCGCAATCGGCGACTCACCCGAAGTGGAGGAGTTCTGGTCGATGGCCTTCGAGAACGTGTAGGCGCCCTGGAGCGAGAAGCGGTTCGCGAACCGTTTCGATCCCTGCACCTGCAAGGCGTGGTAATTCGAGTTGGCGGAGGTCTGCATGGATCCCAGACTGCCCCACCCGTAAATCATGCGGTAGTTGTCGAGCGTGCTCAACGTCGCACCCGGGGTGTAGATGGCCGGGTTGAATTCGTTGGTGTAAGGCAGCTTGTGCCCGAACTTGCCCACGTACGCCGCTTCCAGCACTGTATTGCGCAGGATCTCGCGTTGCACCGACAGGTTGACCTGCTCCACATAGGGTGTGCGCAACCCGGGATCCGGGAATTTCATGGTCGGCAGCCCGAAGAACTCCGGGTTGCTCATGTTCGTCGTCAGGGGCAGCGGCGCCTGCCCGCGCAGCGGATCCGAGAGGCTGTAGGGTGTGTTGTACGTGTAGGTATAGCGGAAGGGCTGGCTGAAGTTCTGGATGATGTTGGCCGAAATCAGGTCGTAGAAGACGCCGAAACTGCCCCGCACGGAGGTGCGGCCGTCGCCGAACACATCCCAAGCGAAGCCGACGCGCGGCGCGAAGTTGTTCTTGTCGGTCTGCACCATGCCGCGCGGTATTCCCTCATCGCCGTAATAGACCAACCCAAGGGGAGCGTTCGGAAACACCCTCGACTGCTGGCCGAGGCGGAACGTGGCCCAGTAGTTCTGGGGGTGCACCCACGGCAGCGGCACTTCATAGCGCAGCCCAAGGCTCAGGGTCAAGCGAGAGTTCACCCTCCAGTCGTCCTGGATGAATTGGCTGAACGTCGTCTGCACGCCACCCTGTTCGGTAAGGGGCATGGCCACCTGCGCGGTGCTGGGTCTGCCAAGCAGGAAGTCCACCGCGGAGTTGCCGGTAATCTCGCCGTTGAAGTCGAAGACGCCCATCGACTGGTAGTAGCCGCGGTTCAGATAGCGCTTCCGGAAAACCTCGAATCCGAACTTGAAAGAGTGGCGGCCGTGGTTCCAGTTGAGAATATCCTTCAACTGTTGGGTTTCGTTCACAAGCTGGGCTTGAATGCTGGACCCGGTCCCCAGGGTGAGGCGGCTTTGAATATCAATCACAGGCGGGATCGGCACCTCGTTCAGCACGGGGTAATTGCCGCCCAGGTCGCGCAGCGAAAATCCATTCTGAACCTCGTAGGTGGGGGTGAACCGGTTGTAGCCCAGCCGGAATTCGTTCACCATGTTGGGAGTGACGGTCCAGGTGTCCGATACCGTGGTGGCCTGCACCCGCGCCCAGTTGAAGATGGTTTCGTAGGTCGGGACGTCCCCGCCGATGGAAATCTGGGTGGCGTAGCTGTGGTTATAACGCGCGGTAATCAGATGCTTGGTCCCCAGGCTGTAATCCACACGGATCAAACCCTGGTCGTTGTCCTGCGGCCGCGCGTAGGTCTGAATCAGGCTGTCGGCCGCGGCGTTGGGCAGCGGCATCAGGCCGGGACGGTCGAGAATGGACTGCGCCGCGGGATCGAAGCGGCTGGTCGGAATGATGTTCCCCGGAAAAGGAGCGCCGGTGAGCGGGTCGTTGACGGCCTTCTGCCCGCTGAAGTTGCCGGCGCGTTCGTTCGCCGTGAGCGGAAAGGCGCCCGTGGCAAGCGACTCCTGCCTGATCCGCAGGCCTTCGTAGGAGCCGAAGACGAAGAGCTTGTCTTTCTGAATGGGTCCGCCCGCGGCCGCTCCGAACTGGTTCTGCGCGAGCTGAGGGGTGCTTTTAGCGAAGAAGTTGCGAGCATTGAAACTGCTGTTGCGGACGAACTCCCAAACGGAACCGTGCAAGTCGTTGGTGCCCGATTTGGTGACCACGTTGAAGACACCCCCGGCATTATGCCCGTACTCGGCGCTGAAACTGCTGGTCAACACCTTCACTTCCTGCAAGGCGTCCGGCGGCGGGTAGTTCAGTCCCGTGTTGCGGAACACCGCCTGGTAGTCCTGGCCGTCGAAAAGGAACAGGTTGAAATTCGCCTTGGTGCCGGACATGGAAACCGTCGGGCCGCTGCGATCGCCCGTGAACGTCTGCGGGTCGCTGACGGACGACGTCCCGGGTACCAGCAGGGCCAGCGAGATGATGTTGCGGCCATTGGTGGGCAGTTCCGTGAGCCGCCGGTCGTCGATCATGGTGCCCATGACCGCGGTACGGCTGTCGATGAGCGGCGCTTCGGCTTGAACGGTAATCGATTCACTGACGTTGCCAACCGTCAGCATGGCGTCCACCCGGAGGTTCTGGTTGGCGGTGAGCGTCACCGATTGCCGGTTGAATTGCTGGAAGCCCGCCACGGACACCCGGATTTCGTAGGTGCCAATGGGCATCGCCGCGAAAACATAGTCGCCGGTAGCGCCGGTGGTGCCGCTCCGGGTGGTTCCGCGCTCCGTCAGAACAGCTTCAACACTGGCTCCGGCGATCCCCGCTCCGCTGGGATCCGTCACGGTGCCATAGATAACCCCGGTACCCTGTGCGGGACACATTACGGGGAACAACAGGACGAAGGCGAAAGTGGCCATCAGGCATGCAAGACGAGTTGCACTTCGAGTAAGCATAGTGTCTGTGACTCCTGTTTATGAAAGAGCTGATCCCTGGAGCCCGACGGGGGGGATGGCACGCCGGCGCTCCAGAGCCGGCTGCCCTAAACGTAACCTTAAGACCCTGATGCCTGAAGTATATGCGGCCCATCCAACGAAGTCAAACGGGCGCGCAGCAGATGGGTAAGGCGCGCGGCGGATGGATAAGGCGCGCGGCGGATGGATAAGGCGCGCGGCGGATGGATAAGGCGCGCGGCGGATG
>JAWLGN010000187.1:0-10961 GCA_041685075.1 Bryobacteraceae bacterium | reverse complement strand
GCGCCGCGGCTTCACTCTCCTGCCGGGCACCCGGAAGGAGACCGCCGCCCAGTTCGGAGGCATCAACAAGGTCTTCCACTTTTCGGTGGACGGCACCCCTGTGATGGCGCGCCGTGCCGTGGTGGATACGCAAAAATGCAACAACTGTCACGGCTTTTTGTCGCTGCATGGCGCAAATCGCAACCAGGTGGAGCAGTGCGTGCTGTGCCATAACCCCGGCATGACCGACGCGGGCGCCCGCGCCAACGCTGTGAAGGACTCCGAGCGGGCCCTGCCGCCGCAATCGGTGGACATGGCGGTCATGATCCACAAGATCCACGCGGGCGAGCGGCTGCGCGAATACGACCGCACCTACACGGTCATCGGCCACGGCGGCCGGGACTACGATTTCACCCACGTGCGCTATCCGGCCCAGGGGCCCAGCGGCTCGGTCGGCGAGTTGCGCAACTGCAGCATGTGCCACGTGAACGGCTCCGAGCAGTTGCCTGTGCAGGCGGGTCTGCACAAGGTCACCGATCCCCAGGGACTCATCAACCCGGCTGGCAAGACCACCGCGGCCTGCACCGCCTGCCACGTCAGCACGGCGGCGGCATCGCACGCGCTGCTCAACACCAGCGAACAGCTCGGCGAAAGCTGCGATGTCTGCCACGGCGGGAACTCGCAGTTCTCGGTGAATCGGGTGCACGCCAGGTAGTAGACTGGTAGGCATCCCCCCTGAAGCTGCGCTCTTATGCTCATGTTGCCGTTGCATTCCAGCCCTATTTCCAAGCGCCGCCTGAGGGCGGCGCTTGCCGTTGCGCTCGTCGTGGCCGCGGCGGCTTCCATCACGATCAACGGCACCCGGGCCGCGGGGCAGCAGCCGGAGGCCGCCCCGGCGCCGGCGGAGGAAGCGAAGCCCGCCGAAGCCGCCCCGCAGGCGCCCGCGAAGGCCGAATACGTCGGCTCCGATACCTGCCAGCTCTGCCACGAAGAGGTCTTCAACGCCTTTCAGAAGAACCCCCACGCCATCGTGGAAACCGATAAGCGCCGCGGCTGGGAGGGCCAGGCCTGCGAATCCTGCCATGGGCCGGGCAGCCTGCACGCCGAATCGGGCGACCCCGCCCTGATCCTCAATCCGGCCAAGCTGCGCCCCGCCGAGGCGGATAAGAACTGCCTGAAGTGCCATCTCAACCAGCCGAACCAGGTCAACCGTCCTCTCAACAGCCATGCGCGCAATAACGTCGGGTGCGTGCAGTGCCACGCCATCCATAAGCACGGGCCGCAGGGCCTGGTGCCCCGCACCACTACCGCGGTGAACGCGCAGTGCGCCGCCTGTCACCAGGCCATATGGGCGGAGTTCCAGCGTCCCCACCGCCACCCTCTGCCGGAGGGCGCCATGTCCTGCACGGACTGTCACGATCCGCACGGCGCGTTCTTCCCCCGCTCCGTGCGCGCGGTGCAGGGCAACCATAAGGCCTGCGTTCAGTGCCATGCCGAGAAGCGCGGCCCCTTCACCTTCGAGCATCCACCTGTGCGCCTGGAGGGCTGCCGCGTCTGCCACGAGGTGCACGGTTCGGCCAACCCGCGCATGATCGTGCGGCACGAGGTCCTCAACCTGTGCCTGGAGTGCCATGCCAACCTGCCGGTGCCGAATCCGCCGGCGTTGGGCGTCGTGCCGCCGGCCTTTCACGACCTGCGCGATCCGCGTTTCCGCAACTGCACCATCTGCCACCAGAAGATCCACGGCTCCCACGTGGACCGGAATTTCCTGCGATGAGAACTCTCGTCCTCCTGTTCCTGACCCTTCCGCTGGCCGCTCAGGAAACGGCCAAGCCGCCCGCCGCGCCGGAGCAGACCCAGGAAGCCGCCCCGGCGGCCCCCCAGGACCAGCCGGCCCCGGATGCCGCGCCGGCCGCCGAACCCTTCTTCTCCGGCACACTGGACATTGGCAACCGCTGGCGCGACTTTACCGGCGGCGACATCGACACCTACCGGAGCGTGGTCAATCTGCGCGGCGGCCTGCGCCTGTTTGCCGGGGAAGTCTTCCTTCAGGATCCCCACCGCCGGCTGTTCGACCGCGTCGACGTGCGCGCCAACAACTGGGGCGGCGATCCCTACAACACCCTCCAGATCGGCGCCCGCAAACAGGGCCTCTACGACCTCAGCGCTACCTACCGCAACATCATCTACTTCAACTTCCTGCCCTCCTTCGCCAACCCCTTCCGCGACCAGGGCGTGCTGCTGAACCAGCGTTCCTATGACATCCACCGTCGCGTGAGCGACATCCAGCTCGACCTGCGGCCCGGCAAGCGCATCATCCCCTTCCTGGCCTATTCGCGGAACTCCAACTTCGGCACCGGCATCACCACCTTCGTCTCGAGCGGCAACGAGTACCCCGTTAGCAACCGCATCCGCGACCACCTGGACAACTACCGCGGCGGCGTCCGCCTGGAGCTGAACCGCTGGCACATCACGCTGGAGCAGGGCGGCACGACGCTGAAGGACGACCAGCAGGTATTCACCAGCACGTTCAACACCGGCAACCGCCGCACCCCCTTAATCGGCCGGGAGCTGTTCCTCACCGACCTGTTGCAGGCCTACGGGGTGCGGGGCGACAGCATCTACAGCAAGGGCCTCTTGACGGCCAGCCCCTTCGCCTGGCTCAACCTCTTCGGGCAGTTCCTCTACAGCTTCTCGGAGAACGACGTGAACTTCACCCAGCACAACACCGGGCAGTTCGCGCAGCTCGCCCCGCTGCTGTTCTTCACCGCCCAGGAGGACATCTTCTCCGGTGTCTCGCGCATGCCGCGCACCGGAGGCTCGGCGGGATTCGAAGCCCGGCCCTTCGCCCGGCTGCGTATTCTCCAGAGCTGGATGACGGACCGGCTCCACACCTCCAGCACGGGCATTCTGGCCCAGCAGCTTTTCCCGAACGGCTCGAGCGTGGTGCTGCCGGACGTAGTGGAGGCGCAGCGGCTGGTGACCAACTACAACCAAAACCAGATCGACGCGTTCTACGATCTGACGCGCTATCTCACCCTGCGCGGCGGCTATCGCTACGTCTGGGGCGACGCGCTGGTGCCGCCTTCGAGCCTCACCCCCGCCCAGCGTGGCGAGCTGCGCCGCCAGGTGGGGATCGCGGGGCTCAACTTCCGCGCCGGCGGCAAGGTTTCCGCCAACTTCGAGTTCCAGGGCGCGGCAGCCGACCGCAGCTACTTCCGCACCAGCCTGCACGACTACCAGTGGATGCGCGCGCGGGCGCGCTACCAGGCCTTCCCCTCGCTGGGCTTCCAGGCCAACTTCACCTACCTGAACAACGACAACCCCACCCCGGGCATCAACTACAGCCTGCTCAGCCGCAACAACTCGCTCTCGGTCTTCTGGACTCCCGGAGGCGGCCAGAAGTACAGCGTGCTGGCCGAGTACACCCGCTCGACGCTGCGGTCCGATATCTTCTACCTGGCCCCTCAGGATCTGCAGCCGGAGAGTTCTTTCTACCGGGATAACGCGCACACGGCCTATGCGCTGGCGGAGCTGGCTGTACCGGCCCAGATCCGGCCGGGGTTGAACCCACGGGTGGCGTTCGGCGGCTCGCTGTTTCGCTCCTCGGGCAGCCGTCCGACGCGCTTCTGGCAGCCTGTGGGGCGGATCGCACTGCCGGTGCACCCGAAGCTGGCGATCATCTCGGAGTGGCGCTGGTATGGCTTCGGCCAGCCCTTCTACCGCTACGAGGAGTTCCGCACCCACCTGTTCACCGCGGGATTGCGGATTACGCGGTGAGGCCGCGGCGCCGGCCGGAGGTCATGCGGTCGGCGAGGGCAGATATCCCGCGGCATTCCGCGCCGCGCCGATGGCCCGCAGCGTTTCGAGCCTGGCGGTCATGTCCTGCCCGGCCCTCCGGAGGTTCCGGAACCGGTCGATCGAGAGCCGCGTGATCATCGTGGCCGGAATGCTGATCAGGCCCCCATCGAGTGTGTACACCAGGTAGCCCACCCCCATGGAGGCGCTTGCTTTGAGCGCCCGCCCGGCACCCCGCCTGGCCGCCTTCTCCAGGCTGGTCTTCCCAAGGAACAGGCACATACCCTCGGTACCGGCGATGATGACGAAGGGCAGGAAGGGAAAGACGTCGTCCAGCCAGCCCTGGGCCGCAGAATGGTCCGTCACGGACGAGAGCGCCGATTCGACCTGCCCCTCCAGCTCCTCCTCGGAAATGCCGCTATTGGTGAGGCGTTCCAGGAGTTGCGGATCCCCGCCGGCCGCCTCCTGCGCGGTGATCACGTGAATATGCGGATACCGTTCCAGCGCCTCCCTGGCGTATTGCAGTGAGGAGGTGGCCTTCAATTGGAGCTGGTCCGCCGCGGCGCCGTTTTCGTCCAGAATCGCCAGGTCCCAACCCGGCTGGCTGGGGTCCTTCGCAAGCTCCGCATATTGCCCGGGCTTCAGGTGCAGCTCTCCGACCCACTTGCCGTCGTTCAGGCGATCCCGGACGATCACTTCAAAGAGCTTGCCTTTCCATCCGTGGATGAATCCCCCGAGCTGCTCGGGGGAGTAGTCCGCCAGGGATTCGATGGGGATGCTCGGGTAGGCAAGCTCGAAGGCCTCCCGCATCTGCGGGCTGAGATCGGAAGGATCGAAGCGCGGGGAGAGGACCACCCCGGAGATGCCGGCGGCCGCCGCGACGGCATCCAACAACGTCGTCTCGCGGCTCTGAAGGTATTTCGTATACAGCTCTCGGATTTGCTCCCGAACAGGGCCGCGATCCGAGGCTTGCGAAGAGTAGTGCCGGGCTAGCCGGCGAATCTGGTCCATAGAACCCACCCGGCGATCACGCATAGAAGGGCGATCAGCCACGCTCCCGTGCGAACCGCCTTTCGCAGGCGTTCCTCCAGGACGTTCTGCCTGTCTTCCAACCGCAGAACCTTCTGCCGCAGTACCTCCACGCCGGGCGCGTCGCCCAGCCGGGACTGGAGTTCCACCACATCCCTATGGAGGCCAAGGAGCACCTCGCCGTACAGCTCGCTGTACTCGGTCACTTTCTCTGCGATGTTCTTGCCGGTGAGATTGTTGATGAATTCCATGGTGAATGGGAGCCTGAATTCTGCGGCCTTTTATCATACCTCGACCTCCGGTTTTACGGGCGTGAGGAAGGTACTAGTCTCGTACCAGCCCGAGGTGGGGAGGCGGCATGGACCTGAGCGCTCACCGTATACTGGGGTTGTGCCGGCTAAAAGAGACATCCTGGCGCGCATGCCGCTTTTTGCCGGATTGGGCGGGGCGGAGTTGAACGCCCTGGCCCAGCGCGCCGTCGAGAAGAGCTATCAGCCCGAGGAGATGCTGTTCTGGGAGGGCGAACCCTGCGCCGGCATCTTCCTCATCGCCAAGGGCTCGGTCAAAATCTTCAAGACCTCGCCGAGCGGCAGGGAGATGATGCTGGCGCTCGATACCGCGCCCTGCACGGTGGCGGAGCTGCCGCTGTTCGACGGCGGCCCCTACCCCGCCTCCGTACGGGCCATCAGCCCCGTCACCGCCTATTTCATCGACAAAACCGGTTTCCAGCAGGTCTGCCGGCAATATCCGGAGTTGGGGCTGAAGCTGCTGGCGATTGTGGGCAAGCGGCTGCGGCATCTCGTGATGGTGGTGGAGAGCATGACCTTCGGCAGCGTCACCCAGCGGCTGGCCCGCCTGCTGCTCGACGGCCGCCAGGAGGCCGGCTGCGACGAGTTCCCCCTCCCCACCCACCAGGAGATCGCCTCCCGTTTGGGCACCGTGCGGGAAGTGGTCTCCCGCAACCTGGCCCGCTTCCGCGCCGAAAACCTCATCCGCATCGACGGCCGCATGGTCAGCATTGCGGACCGCGAGGGTTTGGAGCGCGAAGCCGAAACGCAGATCTGAGCACGCCCGGCGCGGTGGTAGCCTCGCGCTACGATTGAACCTATGGGCGCCAGAGGCCATTTCCGGAAAGCCCTGTTGTGGCTCCTGGTCATCAATCTGGGCATAGCCTTCGGCGCCGGTATCTACGAGAGCCGCATTGTTTTTGCCGATTGGCTGGTTTCATCTCCGGATTCCGCCTGGCACTGGAATGCCGAGGCGGCGCGGCGGCACAACACCGGCCTGCGGTTCTGGGCTTTCGTGACTACCGGGCCGCTGACCATCCTGACGCTGGCGAATCTGGTTGCGGGCTGGCGCAGCGCCGGCACACTGCGCCGCTGGTGGCTTACCGCGGCCGTGGTTGCTCTGGCGGACAGAGCGTTCACTTTCTCTTATTTCATCCCCACGATGCTGGGGTTGATGGAGAGTCCGGATTCGCTCGAGTCCGTAGCGGCCGCCATGCGATGGGGGAATCTGAACTACCTGCGGCACGCCTTGACCCTTACCGCGTGGCTGGCGGCGTTGAAGGCGTTTTCGCTGCTCTATAGCGGCACCGGCATCGGCCGGGCCCGGCGGTAGCGGGCGCGCGCCATCACTAAGGCCGGACCGGCGGCGCACGCACCACCTTGGAGAAGGCTTCGCCGCTCCAGAACTTTTTCACGGGGTAGTATTGGGCGAATTTCCAGAGCAGGGACTCGGGGGCTTCGATGCCTGCCTGGAGTGCCGCCCCGCGCGCCAGATCCTTCTCCACCCGCTTCAGGCCGCTTCCCAACCTCCAGTGCCGCAGCGGCGTCCTCACGGTGTAGACGGAACCCGGCATCAGGGGCACGAAGTAGGGCAGAATCTGCCCGGTCATCACTCCAGGACCCCCTACATACTGTAGCCGGCGGCGGGTTCCATCCGGCGCAACCAGGTGGAGCCGCACTAAATCCAGACTCAGGCTTCCCCCGAGCATCTGGCCCAGCGGGAGCAGCAGCGCCTGGTTTGCGGCCGTGTTCCGGAAGGCGACCACCGCCTCCTCGCCTTCGAGCGCCAGGGAGAGGCGCAGGCCGTTAACCGGCGGACCCCATTCGGCGGGATAGGCCGCCCGGACGGCAAGGAGCACAAACCAGGCCACACGACGCATGAGCATTGGACACCTGGCCGCTCGCGCCGGTTCCGGGAGCGGCGGCCTGACCCCTCCGGGCCGCATGCTATCCTGGGATCTCAACCCGCAGACCGCGGCCCCATCATGCGCGTCTACCGCTATACCACCCCACACGGGATTGCCGTCACCCGCACGGCGTCCAGGATGCCCTATCGGAGAGGGCTCCGGCGATTGCTGCGGGAACTGGATACCCGGCGCGGCATCTATCTCTCCTCCGGCTACGAGTACCCCGGGCGTTATTCGCGCTGGGATATCGCCGCCACGCGCCCGCCGCTCGAAATCGTCGCCTGGGACCGCCGGGTGGAGTTTCGCCCCCTCAACCTGCGGGGCGAAATGCTCAACCAGATGCTCTGGCCGCTGCTGGCCGATCATCCCCACTGGGAGAGCTTCGGCCCGCACGGCAGCACCCTGATCGGCCGTTTGAAGCCTCTGCCTCCGCTTTTTCCCGAGGAGGAGCGCAGCAAGCAGCCCTCGGTCTTTTCCATCCTGCGGGCACTGACCGAAGAGTTCCGCGACCCCGGCGACCCCTACCTGGCGCTGGTGGGCGCCTTCGGCTACGACCTGCTGTTCCAGTTCGAGCCCATCGAAAAGCGCCTCCCCCGCACCGGTCACAAGGATCTGCACCTCTTTCTTTGCGACGACATCTGCTTCATGGACCGCAAGAAAGAGGTGATCGAGCGCTACCAGTACGATTTCGACTACGAGAGCTACTCGACGCTGGCGCTCGAGCGTTCGGCCGAGCCGGTCGCCCCGCCGCCCGCGCGCGAGCCGGCCGGCATCTCGAGCGATCACACGCCCGAAGAGTACATGGCCAAGGTCGAGGACGTGCGCCAGGGCATGCGCCGCGGCGACTACTACGAGGTGGTGCTCCGCCAGACCTTCCGCGCCCCCTACTCCGGCACGCCCTCGTCCCTGTTCGAGCGCATCCAGCACGCCAGCCCCAGCCCCTACCAGTTCCTGCTCCAGTTCGGCGATGAGCAGCTCGTGGGCGCTTCGCCCGAGATGTTCGTGCGGATCGAGGGCCGGCGCGTGGAAACCTGCCCCATCTCCGGCACCGCCCAGCGCACCGGCGACCCCATCCGCGACGCGCAGAACATCCGGGAGCTGCTCGAATCCGCCAAGGAAGAATCCGAACTCACCATGTGTACCGACGTGGACCGCAACGATAAGTCGCGCGTCTGCGAACCCGGCAGCGTGCAGGTGATCGGCCGCCGCCTCATCGAATCCTACGCCGGGGTCTTCCACACCGTGGACCACGTCGAGGGACAGCTCAAGGAGGGCTTCGATTCGCTGGACGCCTTCCTCAGCCACATGTGGGCGGTCACGGTGATCGGCGCGCCCAAGAAGGCCGCCGCCCAGGCTGTCGAGCGGCTCGAAAACGACCCCCGCGGCTGGTACGGCGGGGCCATCGGGATGCTCCAGATGAACGGCGACATCAATACAGGCATCCTGATCCGCACCGTCTACCTGCGCGACGGCATGGCGCATTATCCCGTGGGCGCCACCCTGCTCTACGACTCCGTGCCGGCCATGGAGGAGCGCGAGACGCGCCTCAAGGCCACGGCCTTCTTCCGCGCCATCCAGCCCGAGGCCCACCCGGAGCCCGCCGCCGCCGCGGCTGTGGTTTCCCCTGCCGCCGCCGAGGCGCGCCCGGTCCGGATGCTCCTGGTGGATAACGACGACTGCTTCATCCACACCCTGGCCAACTATGCACGGCAGGCGGGGGCGGAGGTGGTCACCTACCGCGCCGGATTCCCGCGGTCGCTGCTCGACCAACTCCGCCCGGACCTGGTCCTGATCTCCCCCGGCCCCGGCCGCCCGGCCGAGTTCGGCGTCCCGGAGCTGGTACGCCATGCCGCCGACCTCCGGCTGCCGGTCTTTGGGGTCTGTCTGGGGCTCCAGGGCGTGGTGGAGGCCTTCGGCGGGCAGTTAGGCGTCCTGGACTACCCCATGCATGGCAAGCCCTCGCTCGTAAAGCACTGCGGGACAGGCATTTTCGAAGGATTGCCGGAACCCTTCCCGGTGGGCCGCTATCACTCCCTGTTCGCCCTTCGGGAGTCCTTCCCGGATTGCCTGGAGATTACGGCCGAGACCGAGGACGGCGTGATCATGGCGGTACGGCACCGCGAACTACCGGTGACGGCCGTGCAGTTCCACCCGGAATCCATCCTCACGGCGGAGGGGGATGCGGGTCTGCGGCTGATCCGGAACGTAGTCGACTCGGTCCGGTAGGGCCTCGAGAACCCATTTGTAAAAATTTTATCCCTCTACTTGTCTAAGCAAACATGAGTTGACAAGACTAAGATCATTTTATATATTGTGAGTGAGATGGGTTTGGGATGACCCCCAAACCCAGGAAATCTTGGTTCAAGGAGGTACAGCATGTTTGGAAGGACGATCTTTGATGAACTGGCGGATTTTCGCCGTACTTTCGATCAGATCTTCGATGCCTTCGGTCCACAGCGGCGTCTTTCCGGCTCCGAGTGGTCATTCGCTCCGGCCGTGGAGACCGGCTGGACCGACGACTTCCTGAATCTTCGGGTCGTGTTGCCCGCCGTCAGGGAAGAGGATCTCAAGCTCACGGTGCAAGGCAACCAGCTCACTATCCAGGGCGAGCGGCGCGCTCCGGAGGAGTTCGGCAAGAAGGGCACTGTCTACAACCAGATGCTCTACGGCCGCTTCGAACGCACACTCCAGTTGCCTGCCGGCCTGGATATGGACAAACTACAGGCTCATCTCCACGATGGAGTGCTGGACATCCGCATCCCCGTTGCCGACGCGGTGAAACCCAGGCAGATACCCATCTCGGTAGGGACCGGCGACGCTCAGAAAGCTCTGGCGGCGTAAGCCTGTGTCCCCGGGGGGGGCGGCCCCCGCAGGCCGCCCTCCCCGAACTCTCCCACCTCGTTAAACTCTCCTGACGTTCCCGCCGATAGAAGCTACGCTTGCGCCATATTGCCGGATTATTGCTCCTCAGCGCGGTTGCGTCCGCGCATCCCGTCCGACAAGCGGTAGGGCGCATCCCGGCCCATGTTCTGGCGGGATCCGCCGTGGCGATCCTGGCGGTGCTCGCCTGGGGCTTCGTCCTGCGCCGGCGCGTGCGTTCCCAAACCGCTATCCTGCGCCAGAAACTGGAGGCCGAGGCGGCGCTCGAGGAGCGCTTTCGCGACCTGTTCGACAACGCCAACGACCTGATCTTCACCTGCGCTCCGGACGGCTCGATCTCTTCTCTGAACCGCGCCGCCGAGCGTGCCTTCGGCTGCCGCCGCGAGCAGGCGGCCGGCACCAGCTTGTTGAAGTTCGTGGCGCCCGAGCACCGCGGCCGCGCCGGGCAATGGCTCGCGCGCCTGGCCGCCGGAGAAAAGCTACCCCCCTTCGCCCTCGACCTCATCACCCCCGCGGGTGTCCGCCGCACGCTCGAAATCGGCGCTCACCTGCTGTGCCGTCCCGGCAGGCAGCCGGAAATCGAGAGCATCGGCCGCGACATCACCGACCGCATGCGCGCCGAGGCCGAACTCAAGCTCGCCAAGGACGCCGCCGAAGCCGCCAACCGCGCCAAGAGCGAGTTCCTGGCCAACATGAGCCACGAGATCCGCACGCCCCTCAACGGCCTCATGGGAATGACCGAATTGCTGATCGAGACCCCGCTCGACGAGGAGCAGCGCGAGTACCTGGCGACCATCCACTCCTCGGCCGAGCAGCTCCTGTCGATCATCAACGAAGTGCTGGATTTCTCGAAGATCGAATCCGGCAAGCTGGCGCTCGAAGTGGCGCCGCTTGCCGTGCGGCCTTTCCTCGAGGACGCGCTCAAAGCGCTGATTGTGCGCGCCACCCAGAAAGGACTGGTGGTGGTGCGGGATGTGCGCCCGGACGTTCCCGAGTGGGTCCTGGGAGACGCCGTGCGGCTGTGCCAGATTCTGCTGAACCTTACGGGCAACGCCATCAAGTTCACCGAGCGGGGTGGCAT
>JAWLGN010000186.1:0-10975 GCA_041685075.1 Bryobacteraceae bacterium | reverse complement strand
ACCCACTCCTTCGCCTCCACCCTGACGAAGCAATGGGGTTCGCACTCGCTGAAGACCGGCATCGAGCTGAGGGTCTACCGCGAAAACCAGAGCTTCTTCGGCAACGACGGCGTCGGCCGGTTCACCTTCGACGCCAACTGGACGCGGGAGACCAACACCGCCTCCATGCCCAACCCGCCGATGGGGCACTCGGTGGCCGCGCTGCTATTGGGGCTGCCGACTTCGGCCAGTCTCACCCGTCAGGCCAGTTACGCCGAGCAATCCCCCACCTGGGGCCTATTCGTGCAGGACGACTGGAAGGTCACCCCGCGGCTGACCGTCAACCTGGGACTGCGCTGGGAGTATGAAGGTCCCCTCACCGAGCGCTTCAACCGCAGCGTGAAGGGCTTCGACCCCAACTTCATCCAGCCCAGCGAAGCCGCCGCCCAGGCGGCCTATGCCGCTAACGCCATTCCCGAACTACCGGCCTCCGCATTCCGGGTGCGCGGCGGCTACTACTTCGCCGGCGTGGATGGCCAGTCGCGCGGCCTGTACGAGACCAGTTGGCGTCACTTCATGCCGCGCGTCGGCTTCGCCTACCAGCTCCGGGATAAGACCGTGCTGCGCGGCGGCTACGGGCTGTTCTACGGGTTCCTCGGCCAGCGCCGCGGCGACGTGGTGCAGCACGGGTTCAGCAGCATCACGGATTACTCCCCCACCGACGACGGCGGCCTCACCTTCCCCAACTCCATGCTGAATCCCTTCCCGCAGGTCGTCGAGCCGCTGGGCGCGGCGGGCGGCGGCGCCACCTTCCTGAACCAGAACCTGCGGCCCTTCGACCAGTTGCCGCTCTCGCCCTATGAGCAGCGCTGGCAATTCGGAGTGCAACGGGAACTCGCCGGCGGATTCGTGGCCGATATCGCTTACGTCGGCAACCGCGGAACCCATATCGAGATCCTGCGGGACATCAACGCCACCCCGCGGGAGTTCCTCAGCACCAGCCTCTTCCGCGACAACCCCGTCATCCAGCGCCTGAGCGGCAATACCGCCAACCCGTTCCGCGGAGTGTTGCCGGGGACCACGCTGAACACCAGTTCGACCATCTCGGTGGAGCGGCTACTGCGCCCCTATCCGCACTTCGGCACTATCTCAATGAGCACCAACCAGGGCTACACCTGGTACCACTCCCTGCAACTCAGCGTGCAGAAGCGCTTCTCGCGCGGCTACACCCTGATGGGCAGCTACACGTTCTCGAAGTTCATGCAGGCGGTGGAGTATCTGAATGCTACGGATCCCCGGCCGCTGGAAACTATCTCGGAGTTCGATACGCCCCATCGCATCAGCATCAGCGGGATCTGGGAGCTTCCCTTCGGACGGGGCAAGGCGTTCGGCGCCTCGCTGCCCGCGGCGGCTTCGGTGCTGGTGAGCGGCTGGCAGCTCCAGGGGATCTACGTCTTCCAGAGCGGCGTGCCGGTGACCTTTGACCGCACTGTCGACCCCGTGCGGCAGGTTGGGTCCAACCGCGGCGTCATGTTCTTCGGGGACGTGAGCACCATCCGGAAAGAGAACCAGTCGATCGAAGGCTGGTTCAACACGGCCGGCTTCGTGACCCGCTCCGCGGACCTGATCGACACCGGGCGGCAGCTCCGCACCTTCCCGCTGCGGTTCGGCTGGCTGCGGCAGGACCCGCTGAACAACTGGGACCTGTCGATCCTGAAAAACACCGCGCTGGCCGAGGGCAAGAACCTGCAGATCCGGTTCGAGTTCCTCAACGCCATGAACCACCCGAACTTCGGCGCGCCAGTGACGCAGCCCACCTCCTCCACCTTCAGCCAGGTAACCTCGGTGCAGAACTACTCGCGCCGGGTGCAGTTAACGGCCAAGTTCGTCTTCTGACTCCCCGCCTGTACGGGAGAGGGCCGAGCGCGCGACTAACGCGCGGCCCTCTCCCGCAGAAACTGCTTGACAATGGGGGTTACTTCGGGTTTAGACTTCTCCAGATACTTGACCTTCTCCGGGAGCTTTGTTGTAATTCTCACATCTTAGGAGGTCTGTTGTGAAGTTAGCCACAGCAATGGGGGCCGCCATCGTCTGTGTACTCACAGCCCTGACGATCTCCCCGTTCGTTTACGCACAATCTAACGTCGGCAGCGTTCGCGGCATCGTTCAGGATCCTACCGGAGCAGTTATCCCGAACGTTCCCATCGTTCTCACTAACGCTGCAACCGGAGTGCAGCAAAAAGCGCAGAGCAACGACGCCGGAATCTATGTCTTTCCCTCGGTCAACCCCGGTTTCTACCGGCTGGAGGCCGAATCGCCCGGCATGGCGCGATTCGAGGGGACCGTCACCGTCCAGACCGCCACGTCCTCCACGGTGGATATCACGCTGGCGCCCGCCGGCACCGCCACCACGGTGACCGTCGCCGACGTCACTCCGGTCCTCAAGACCGACACCCAGACGTTGAGCCACACGCTCGAGCGCACCCGCATCGAGCAACTGCCCATCAACGGGCGCAACGTGACCAACTTGCTCCAGACCGTACCCGGCATCAACCAGGATGACGGCATCCGCATCTTCGGCCAGCGCGGCGGCACGCACGACCTGATCCTGGACGGCGCCGCGCTCACGGACTCGCTTTACGGCGGCGCCATCGCTCGTCCACCAAGCCTGGACAGCATCCAGGAGTTTCACGTCGAGGTCAATTCCACCTCCGCCCGGTACGCCCGTCCGGCGACCATTATCATGACCACCAAGGGCGGCACGAACGAACTCCACGGAACGTTGTTTGCCACCAACCGCAACAGCGGTTACGGAGTGGCCCGCCAGCGCCAGAGCACCTGGACCAAGCCCGCCAAGCTCAACCGCAACGAGTATGGCGGCACGGTGGGCGGACCCGTGTGGATTCCCGGGGTGTACGACGGCCGCAACCGCACGTTCTGGTTCTTCAACTACGAAGGCTACAAGCTCCGCAGCGAGGCCATCAACACCTACCGGGTGCCGACCGAAGCCATGCGCAGCGGCGATTTTTCGGGCCTCATCACCTCCGCCGGCACGCCCATCACCATCTATGATCCGTTGACTACCGACGCCACCACCGGACTGCGCCAGCCGTTCACTTACCAGGGCCAGATCAACCGCATCGATCCGACGCGCATCAGCCCCTTCGCCAAATACGTCTACAGCGTCCTGCCGTTGCCCAACGTTCCGGGCGTCAACCCCCTGGTGGGCGACAACTTTATCGCGCCCGCCCCTACCATCGAAGACCAGTACACCTGGGGCGCGCGCTTCGATCACCGGTTCAGCGACCGGGACCTGGTGTTCGGCCGTATTACCAAGTCCATGGCCACGACACACCGGCCGGCCTCCGGCGGCGTCCCCACGCTCGACGGTTTCGGCAACTCGCGCACCAACCTGTACCCGAACAAGAGTCTGTCGTTGGACTGGACCCACACCTTCTCCCCCACCTTCTACAGCCAGGTCACTCTCAGCGGCAGCCGGCGCAAGGACTCCTTCACCTCGGGAGAGCCCGGCCGCATGTACACGAACGAACTCGGACTGCCCAACCCCAACAACACCGCCGGATATCCGGTAATCAACAACATCGGGGTAGGCACCGGGAGGGGCAACTACTTCCAGCCGGTCAACTGGAACATCTCCTACTTCAACTACTTCATCCTGGACGTCAATACCACCAAGATCGCGGGTCGGCATGAGTTTCAGTTCGGCGGCCACTTCCGGCACGACCAGCTCAACTACATGCCCCAGCAGCAGCGTACCGCCGGCTCCGTCACCTTCGTGCCGGCCACTACGGCCCTGTTCGACCCGTCCAACAGCACACCCATGGACGCCTGCCTGGCCAACCCCACCAGTTGCGTTCGCCGCGCGGTGGAGAACACCGGCCACGTCGCCGCGGCGTTCTTCCTGGGCTACGCCAACTACGAAGTCCGCAAGGCCAAGGGCATGTACTACATCCGCCAGAACGAGGATGCCCTGTACCTGCAGGACCGCTGGCGCGTGAACAACCGCCTCACCCTCAACCTGGGCGTCCGCTGGCAGTTCTCGCCCTATCCCTACGACAAGTACAACCTGATCTCCGGCTTCGACCCCAAGTCCATGTCCATCGTACTCGGGCAGCCGCTGGACTTCATGTACCGGATGGGCGCCACCACGCCGCAGCTCATCGGCGCGCTCGAAGGCTACGGGGCCAAGTTCGTCACCCCCGACCAGGTGGGGCTGCCGAAGAAGATGGTGAAGAACAACTGGTTCGACATCGGGCCGCACGTGGGCTTTGCCTACCGCGCCTTGGACGGACCGCGCAGCTTCGTCATCCGGGGCGGCTACGCGATCAACTACCACACCATCCCGCTCTACACCTGGAACGACCGCATGCGGCTGAACGCGCCGTTCGCCGGTTTCTACCAGAACTACCATCTCACCGCCAGCGACCAGTCGCCCGACATGACCCCGGCGTGGGGTTTGGTCAACCGCCCGACGATCATCGCCGGTCTCAATAGCGCGAATGCCGTCACGTTTGACCGCCCCATGGGCATCACGCCGGGCACCGAGTCGCTGCAAGTGGCCTACTTCGGTCCCGACCAGCCCACCGCGCGGGTTCACGACTGGAACCTGACGATCGAGAAGGAGATCCTTCCTGAGACCGTTCTCCGCTTCGCCTACATGGGCAACCACGCGGTCAACCAGGAAAGCTACCTCGACTGGAACGCCAACATGAACGAGTACGTGTGGGTGACCCGCACCGGCACCGTGCCTCCTTCGGGCATCACCGCCAACACGGCGCGCCGCCCGAACCCCACGCACCCCTACGGCAACCTCCAGGAGTGGCGCAAGGACGGCTACGGCTGGTCCAACGGCGGGCAGATCGAGTTGCAGCGCCGCTACTCCAAGGGCATCGGCTTCCAGGTGTTCTACGTGTTGATGAACGTGACGCGGGCGGCTGCCGCCGGATGGGAAGTTCCGCTGGCGCCGGCTTCAAACTTCCTGCCCGGAACCGTGCCCACAGACGACAACGAGCGCATGCGCCTGCTGCTGTACCGCCGCGACTCCGCCGTGCCGCAGCACGAAATCGGCTGGAACTGGATTGCCGATCTGCCCTTCGGCAGGGGGAAGCCGCTGCTTCGCAACTCCGGCGGCGTATTGAACCACATCGTCGGCGGCTGGCAGATCTCCGGACTGGGACGCTGGCGCAGCCGGTGGTTCAGCCTGCCCACCAGCAACTTCCCCACGGGCGAACCGGTGCGCTACAACGGCGAGAGCATTCCCGTCCAGGACTGCCGCAGCGGCGTGTGCCGTCCCGGTTACCTGGCGTGGAACTCCTACATCCCGGCGCATCAGATCAACAGCACCGATGCGCAGGGGCGTCCCAACGGCGTGATGGGCGTCCCCGCGGACTACAAGCCCGCGCACGCTCCGCTGTGGCCCTACCCGGCCAACTACCCCAGCCTGAACGCGCAGAACGATCCGAACTACGGCAATTACGGAACCAACTACTTCTGGCTGCCGCTCAACAACGGCACGCAGCACCGCATCAACCTCAACGGCCAAACCTATGGCAGCCCGCTTCACCCCTGGATCAACCAGGTGGTGCGGGGAACCAACCTCTGGAACGTGGATGCGTCACTGGTGAAGAACTTCTCCATCCGGGAGAGCATGAATCTCCGGTTCACGGTGGACTTCTTCAACCTGTTCAACGTTCCTGGGAACCCGCTGCCGAACTCCTCCGGGATCATCGAAACCTGGACGAGCGCCAACCAGGCTCGCGTCATGCAGCTTTCGATGCGCTTCGCCTGGTAGACCTGTGAACGGCGGGGCGGTGGACCACCGCCCCGCCTTCCGCCTCCCCGCCTTCAGCCCCCGTCATCAGAAACTCAACCGCAATCCGAAACGGAAGCGTCTCTCCGAGGGCGAAGTGAGGGCCGTCAGGGTGTTCGTAATCGACGAGAAGTTGTTCAACGCCTGAATGGACCCGTCCGGATTCAGGCGCATACTGGCCACGTTCGCCGCCGGGTTGGCGAACTTCGGGGTGTTGGTGATGTTGAACCCCTCGGCTTTGAACTCCACGCGCCACCTTTCGGTGAGCGCGAAGGTGCGGAACAGGCTCAGATCCAGGTTCCACATGCCCGGGCCCCGCATGGTGTTCCGGCCGGTAGTTCCGAACCGTACGCCGGTCGGCTGGCGAAACGCGAGTGGATTGAACCAGGACTTGTTCGGGCCGATTTCGCCGAGCACTTCGACCTTTCCCGGCAGCACCTGGTCGGCCGTTTGCGAACTTCCCGGAGCATTCAGAGACGCCCCGTCCGCCGAAACCGTGAACGGCGTTCCGGTATAGGCATTGAACATGCCGTTGGTCTGCCAGCCGCGCAGCAGCCAGGACCCGGCGCCAGACTGCGACCAACGCCTGCCCGGGCCGAAAGGCAGGTCGTACAGGAACCCGAGGGTGAACATGTGGGTACGGTCGTAGCCGGCCACCGCCCGGTTGCGGTGCAGCGCCGGACCCCAGTTGGTAAGGGGCAGGCCGGCCCAGCCGTCTTCATCGGCCCAGTTGATGGTCTTCGACCACGTGTATGCGCCCTTGAGAAACAGCCCTTGGGCGAACTGGCGATTCAGCGCCGTCTGCAAGGAGTGGTAGTTGCCGTTCACCCAGCCATCCCACATGAGCGCCGCGATGCGGCGGTTCTGGGTGGCGGCCAGCGGGCGCCCCGCCGGACCGGTGCCGGGCGCGGCGGCGTTGATGTCGCGGTCCGTCAACTGCCTCACGGTCTGGGTCCCCACGTATGCCACCGATGCCACCAACTGCGCCGGCAGGCTGCGCTCCACCGTGAAGTTCCACGATTGCACGTAGCCGCGGTTCAACTGCCCGGCCCAGGGGCTCCGCGGGCCCATGTTCACCGTCGGCGGAAGCGTCAGGACACCGCTGCTGATATCCGGCAGCGGCACCGCGGGAATGCCGTTCTCAATCCGGTCCACCCACGCATAGGGCCCGGAGGAGACCCAGGAGGCCGCAATGGTCGCCGGATACAGACCGCGCAACGGGCGCGAGAACGGCAGCGGATCGAAGGTGATTCCGTAACCGCTGCGAACTACCATGCCGTCGGAGATGCGGTAGGCGAATCCCACCCGGGGGGCGATGAACTTCTTGCTGGTGGTGATCCCCACGTTGCGGGGATTGCCGCCGATGCCGCCCAGGTAGACCAGGTTCGTCTCCGGGTCCCACCGCTCGATGCCCCGGTCCTTGCGGGTGATCAGGGGATAATACTCGTAACGCGCGCCCAGGTTCAGGGTGAGCTTCCGGGTCACCTGCCAGCGGTCGCGGAAGTAGAACCCGAACTGCCATTCGCGGTTGGTCATCTGGAAGAATTGCACCGTCTTGCCCATCGAGGTGGTGAGGCCCAGCAGGAAGGTGGCGTACGAGTTCAGATAGTTGGCGGTGTAACCCGGCGCGCCGGTCGCGTTGGCCGCGAAAGTGAGGTTGCCCCGGGGCCCTGAGCCTGTCTCGGGCTGCCAGTGGTCCATGTGGTAGCGCACCAGGTCGAATCCCCACCGCAGCTCGTGCGCGCCCATCACCCGGCTCATGTTGCTGGTGAAGGTATAGGAGCGCTCGTCGCGGAATAGCGGCAGGTAGCCGAAGCTGTTGCCCCAGCCGGTGAATCCGTGGCTGATGGTGGGCATGCCGCTGTAGCACAAGCCGTCGGCGGAAGGGGGGCAGGCTTGCCGGACCTGCTCGGCTCCCTGCTCGTAGCCGGTCACCAGCGGGTCGTTCGTATTGGGGATGCCCCACACCTCCGAGCCGATGTTCTTTCCGAAATCCGGCGCATAGCGGGTTTGCTGGAAGGGCGTCACCGCGAACGTGCTGTCGATGACAAAGGTGGGAGAAACCGTCCAGGTGTGCCCGAAGGTGTAGATGCTGACGTCCATGATGTTCGTCCCGGGGCTGCCCGCCTTGCTCAACCCGGGACCGCCCACCTCGCCGAGCGCGAACGGGGTGTTCCAGTAACCGTCCATGCGGCTGTACTTGCCCCATACCGCCAGGTTGCTGCGCGGGTTCCAGTTGATCTTCACGTCGTAGTTCTCGCGGTCCAGTTTTTCCGTGGCAGAGTTGTAGTAGTTGTTCAGGGTGCCTTGCGACGTGCCGGCCAGGTTGGGCGACGGCGCCATGGCCTGGATGCGCCGGCTGACTTCGCTGATGCGGTCCTCCGGAATTCTGTTGCCCGCGAAAGGCATTCGTTCCGTGCCGTTGGCGGCTCCGGTCATCGGGTCGTAGATGGTGGCGCCCAAGCCGCTGAAGTCGCCGTTGCGGATGGCCGCGGTGGGCACGGAGTAGGGCGTGGGGGAAATGCCGGCCCGTTCCCGGGTCGACTCCACGCTGGCGAAGAAGAACAGCTTGTCCCGGACGATCGGGCCGCCCAAGGTCCCGCCGAAGATGTTGAAGATCGACTTGGCTTTACCCTGGTTGGCCGGCAGGAAGAAGTTCCGGGCGTAGAGGTGCTGGTTGTCGTGATAGTGGTACGCCACACCGTGCAACTCGTTGGTTCCGCTCTTGGTGGCCACGGTCATGGCCGCCCCGCCGGCCATACCCTGCTCGGCATCGAACGACCCCGTGGTGACGTTCACGGTGTCGATGGACTCCACCGGCGGCACATAGACGAGATGCTGCGGCAACCAGATGAAGACGTTGGTCGCCCCGTCCACGCGCGTCCGGTTGTTGTTCATGGCGGTGCCGTTCATGTTGGTTCCGAGGGCCCGGCCGATGGCGTCTCCCAGGTGCTGGAAGTTCGTCGGGGTAGCCCCGGGCACCAGGTTGAGAAGGCTTTGGAAATTGCGGTAGTTCGAGAGCGGCAGGTTGCTGATCTCCCGGCTCGAGATCTCGGTTCGTACGTCGGATTTATCGGTCTGAAGCAGCGCGCCGGTGGCCGCCACCGTGATCTGCTCGGTGGTGAGCCCCACCTCCAGCCGCATGTCTACGCGGGTAACCATGTTGATGGTCACCTGCACGCCTTCGCGCGTCACGGTGCGGAAGCCATCCGCCGTGACCTTCAGGCTGTACGTCCCCGGGAGGACGTTCACGAGCGAATAGCGCCCTCCTTCATCGGCCCTGGTTTCGCGGACCGCTCCCGTCTCGGCGCTGGCGATGGTTACGGTCGCGTTGGGAATGACTGCGTTACTCGGGTCCAGCACGGTCCCGACGATTGAGCCATACAAGACTTGCGCTGTTGCCATGGGCGACGTCGCCAACCACGTGCCCATGGCAAGAAGCAGTGTAAGGCAAAGTACAGAACCAGACTTCCGGACAGTCCCACCCTTCATGCGTTTTCCCTCCTGCGGGTTACATCCCGAATTTGAGTCTGGTTCAGAATATCCGCACCCCTAAGTCGCGTCAAGCGCGAAATTCGTTTTAAACAGCGGGTTTTATAGACTGCATTTACTAAGTTGTTTCGTAAGATGGCAGCGGCCCAGTTAAGCTATGCGGCAACCTAGCCCGACTGGTGGCGAGAGTACGATTTCATCCATTCGGGTGCGGCGGCCGGGGGTCGGGCGCGGTACCATCTGCGGAGGAGGGGAGCACCATGGGGCACGCGTATGCGCGGCTCGCTCTCGCTGCCGCTGGGATCGCCTTGCTGACTTCCGCTTACAACCGTCCCGATCCCGCCGCCGAGATGGCCGCCGCCGCCGATCATTTTCTGAAGGCCTTGGAGCCGGAGCAACGCGCCCGTACTGTGCTCTCTTTCGAGGGCGAGGAGCGGCAGAACTGGCATTTTGTGCCTCGCGAGCGCCAGGGCCTTCCGCTGAGGGATATGACCCCCACTCAGAAGCACCTGGCCGCCGCCCTGCTCAGCGCCGGATTGAGCCGCAGGGGCTATATCAAGGCCACCACCATCATGAGCCTGGAGGAGGTGCTGCGGGTGCTCGAAAACGACAGCGGCGAGCGGCGCAATCCGGAAAAGTATTACTTCACGATCTTTGGCACGCCGGGGCCGCGCGCCGTGTGGGGCTACCGCGTTGAAGGCCATCACCTGAGCCATAACTTCACCATCGTGAACGGCAGGGTGGCGGGTGCGCCGAGTTTCTTCGGCGCCAACCCGGCCGAAGTGCGGCAAGGCCCGCGGAAGGGTTTGCGCGCCTTGGCCGCCGAGGAGGACCTGGGCCGCACCCTGTTCGCATCGCTCGATGAGTCGCAGCGGGAGGTAGCGGTGGTGAGCCCCCGCGCCTACCGCGACGTCCTCGCCACGCCCGGTCGCAAGGCGGCGCTCGAGGGCCAGCCTACGGGCCTTTCGGCGGCGAAGCTGACGCCGCGGCAGTTCGAGCACCTCGAGGCACTGCTCGAAGAGTACGCCGGCAACGTCCCGGGCGAGATGGCGGCGGCGCGGCGCGAGCGCATCCGGCGCGCCGGGCGCAAGTTGTGGTTCGCCTGGGCGGGTGAAGGCGCGCCCGGCCGCCCGCACTACTACCGGGTGCAGGGTCCGGACTTCCTGGTGGAGTACGACAACACCCAGAACAACGCCAACCACATCCACTCCCTGTGGCGCGAAATCAACGCCGATTTCGGCCTCGATCTGCTGGAGGAACACTACAAAACCAGCCACCGGTGAACCGCGGTAGGATCGTTCCTATGGGACTCCGCCCGCCGCGCTTCTCGCGCCGCGCCTTGCTGTGGATGGCCGCGGCGCCGGCCGCCGCCCAGAGCCAGAAGGGCGCCGCATTTCCCTCCGACCGGCGGTGGTACCCCGATCCCCTGACCGAACTCACCGTCTTTCGCCTGACGAACCCGGCCTGGTCCAGCTATCTGCCTCCGGCTTCCCACCACCCGGCCGCCCGGCGCGGCAACTTCCTGCTCTACGGCTGCGACCGCACCGGCAAGGCGCAAGCTTTCCGCATGGACCTGAAGAGCGGTGAATCGCGCCAGCTTACCGAGATGGAGGCGCTCGATGCCGCCTCCCTCACGCTCCATCCTGACGAGCGCAGCTTCTTCTGCTTCGATGG
>JAWLGN010000185.1:0-11127 GCA_041685075.1 Bryobacteraceae bacterium | reverse complement strand
ACGCGGGCTGCGGCCGGGGAAGGCGAGGATCGTGTAGGTGCCGGAGAGCAGCAGCCCCAGAATGGCCGCCACCGCGATGCGGCCGTAACGCCGCGCCGCGCGGCTGAAAACCTCCATCCGTTCCTCGGAGGGCAGCACCTTGAGCGCGGGAAACATCGCCACCCGGGCGTACAGCATGCCACCGACCAGCACCGCTACCGAGGCGATATGCAGCCAGCGCGTCAACACCAACACGATCTCGGACATACGCTTGAGTATACAATCGGAGGCATATGGTGCAGGAAATTCTTCCGGTCGGGCCCTTGCAATGCAATTGCTCGATCTTCGGCGACGAGGCGAGCGGCGAAGCGGTGGTCATCGACCCGGGAGACAACGTGCCCCAGATTCTGGCGGTGGTGGCGCGCCACGGATGGACCGTGAAGGCCATCGTCATCACCCACGGGCATCTCGACCACATCGGCGGAGCGCACCAGTTGCGGGCCGCCACAGGGGCTGCTGTGTGGATGAACGAGGCGGACCAGGAGCAGCAGGACATGCTGGACCTTCAAGCCGCCTGGCTGGGGATGCAGACGCCGAAGCGCACCGAAGTGGACGTGGCGGCGCGCGACGGCGATACCCTCAAGGCCGCCGGAGCCGAGTTCCACGTCATCCACACCCCGGGGCATACGCGCGGCAGCCTCAGCCTCTGGATTCCCGCCGAAAAGAAGCTCGTTTCAGGCGATACCCTGTTTCACGAGAGCATCGGGCGCACGGACCTGCCCGGCGGCAACGCGCACGCCATCGTCGATTCGATCCGCACGAAGCTGTTCGCGCTGCCGGAGGAGACCGCCGTGACGCCGGGCCACGGTGAAGGCACCACCATCGGCCACGAGAAGCGGCACAACCTGTGGGTACGCTCTTAACTGCGCAGCTCGTCCAGCAGTTCGCCCTCCGGCGAGAGCAACTGGATGCGCATCGCCACGTTGCCGTCGGCGTGGGTCGAGCAGCTCAGGCAGGGGTCGAAGGCGCGCACGACAGCGGAGACCCGGTTGAGCATGCCCTCCTGCAGCTTCCCGCCGTCCACAAAGTGGCGGCTTACCTGGTGGATGGCGCTGTTCATCGCCAGGTTATTGTGGCCCGTGGCGACAATCAGGTTGGCCCACCGCATGGCGCCCTTCTCGTCGACCTTGTAGTGGTGAATCAGGACCCCGCGCGGGGCCTCGATCATCCCCACGCCTTCGAGCGCATTCACCGCGGCGCGGGCGCGCACGTGCGTGTCGAGAATCCCGGGATCGTCGAGCAGCAGCTCGATTTTTTCCAGCGCGTGGATGGCCTCGATGAGCCGGGCGTAGTGGAAATAGAACGAACTTTCGGCCACCGCGCCGCAGCGCTGGTGGAACTCCGCGAACTCGGCATCGGCCTCGGGCGTGCCGCAGCGGCTGGCCACGTTCAGCCGCGCCAGCGGGCCCACGCGGTAGATGCCCTCCGGATAGCCCCGCGGCTTGAAGTAGGGCGCCTTCAGATACGAGTTCGGCATGGCGGCTTCGCCGATCACGCGCGCGTAGTCGCGGGCGCGCACGCCGTTTTCCGCCACCGCGCCCGAGGCGTCGACGAAGCGCAGGCAGCCTTCGTACAACTGCAAGCCGCCCCCCGCATCCACCAGCCCGGCGTACATCGTGGGGCCGTTGCCGAAATACGCGATCTCGTCGGTGAACCGGTCCAGCACGCTCTTGAACAGCGCCATGGTGCGGCGGGCGATGGCCTTTGCTTCGGGCAACTCGGCCAGGATGCGGTCCCGCACCGCCGGCGCGAGCGGCGCGTTGACGCCGCCGGGCACCACCCAGGAAGGATGCACCCGCTCGCCCGCCAGCCCCTCGATCAACCGCTGCCCGAACTTGCGCAGGGCGATGCCGTCGCGCGCCACCTCCGGGTGTGTTTCCAGCAGCCCGGCGACGTTGCGCCGCGCGGGATCCGCATCCATGCCCAGCAGCAGGTCGGGCGCAGACAGGTGGAAGAAGCTCAGCGCGTGGGACTGCACGATCTGGGCGCAGTGCACGAGTTCCCGCAACCGCGCGGCGGTCTCCGGGATGGCCACCGACATGACGGCATCGCAGGCCTTCGCCGACGCCAGCAAGTGGCTCACCGGGCAGATGCCGCAGATACGCGCCGTAATCGACGGCATCTCGTAGAATGGCCGGCCCTCGGTGAACTTCTCGAAGCCGCGCAACTGGGTGACGTGCAGCTCCGCGCCGGCAGCCTTGCCGTCCTCCCCGAGGTGAATCGTAATCTTCGCGTGCCCCTCAATGCGGGTCACCGGGTCGATGATGATTTTCCTGGTCATGGCGGAGTCTCTACCCGAATTTCACTTTCGTGCCCAGCTCGGGCATGCGCCCGTCCAGCAGCGCGCCCACCGCGTCGAGGATGGCCTGCGCGCCCGGCGGGCAGCCCGGGACGTGCAGGTCCACCGGGATGACCTCGTGGATGGGAAGGGCGTGCTTCAGCAACTTGGGGACGCCCTGGGCGGGAGCGCCCGGCTGCTCGTCGGCGCCTTCCACGTAGACGCGCTCGAGGATCTCCCGCACCGGGATGGGGTTGCGCATGGCGGGCACGTTGCCCGTGGTGGCGCAATCCCCCAGGGCCACCACCACGCGGCTATTCCGGCGCACCAGCCGGACCTTCTCCAGATCGTCCTCGCTGGAGACCGCGCCCTCCACCAGCGTCACGTCCACGTCCTCGGGAAAGGACTGCGCGTCCACCAGCGGTCCGTAGACCAGGTCGGCTTTCCTGAGGACCGCGGCCAGCGCCTCGTCCATGTCCAGCAGGGACATGTGGCAGCCCGAGCAGCCATCCAGCCAGATGGTCGCCAGCTTCACTTTCTTCATGCGTGACCTCCACGGTGCGCGGCGAGCTTGCAGATGTTCTCGTTGCTCTTGACCATCTCCTCGACGGCGCAGCCCTTCTCGGCCATGGCGCCTGTGGGACAGACCTGCACGCACTTGCCGCAGCTCGTGCAGCCGGGCGCTTCGCCCCAGGGACGGTTCAGCCCGGCGACGATGCGGGACTGAATGCCGCGCCCGCCGATATCCAGCACGTGCGCGCCCTCCAGCTCGGCGCAGACCCGCACACAGCGCGTGCACAGGATGCAGCGGTTGTGGTCCAGAACGAAGCGCGGATGCGAGACGTCCACCGGCAGCCGGGGATAGTTGTACGGCAGGCTGACATGCGTCACCCCCAGGCGGCGGGCCATCTCCTGCAGCTCGCAGTGGTTGTTGGAGACGCACACGGCACAGTAGTGATTACGCTCCAGCAGCAGGAACTCCACGGCCATGCGGCGGTAGCGGGTGAGCTTTTCGGAGTTGGTAGTGACCAGCATGCCGTTCTGCGCCGGAGTGGTGCAGGCGGGCAGCAGGCGGGCCACCCCGGCCACCTCGACCACGCACAGGCGGCAACTGCCGGAGGGACGCAGCCCCTCCATGTAGCAGAGGCCGGGGATTTGTTTGCCGTTGGCGCGCGCCGCCTCCATGATGGTCTGGCCCTCGGTGGCGTTGACGTATTCGCCGTCGATGCGGATGGAAATCTTCTGCGGCAAAGCGATGGCTCCTCTCTAGCGCGCAATGGAAGCGCCGTTCTCCCGAATATCGCAGCGCAGGCAGCGGCAGGCCTCTTCGAGCGCCTCGGCCGGGGAGAGCGCCTCGGCGGCCTCCCTGAAGTGGCGCACCCGCTCGGCGGCGGGCAGGTGCCGTGCCATGTGGCGTTTGCTGGGGCTGGGCTCGGCCGGCGGCCGCTGGTCGTACTCGTACCGGCGTTCCAGCAGGTGGGCGCGCCGCTCCCCGGTCAGCCGCTCGTCGATGTTGCGTGCGGCTTTTTTCCCAGTGCCCATGGCGTTGGAGACGTTGGAGGCCCCGGTAATCACATCGCCGCCGGCGTAGAACTTGGGCCGGCTGGTCTCCAGGGTATAGCGGTCCACCTCGATGGTGCCGTTTTCCTTGATCTTGAGGCCGGAGGCCTGGACGAAACGCAGGTCCACGGTCTCCCCCACCGCCAGGACGACGGAGTCGCACTGAATGCTCTGGATCTCTTCGGTGGGGACCGGGCGGCGGCGGCCGCTGGTATCGAACTCGCCCAGCCGCGTCTTCACCACTTCGATGGCCTTCACCGCGCCGTTCTCGCCGACGATGCGGTGCGGGGCGGCCAGGAAGGTGAACTGCACGCCCTCGGCGGCGGCGGCCTCGGTCTCTTCCGCGATGGCAGGCATATCCTTGCGCTCGCGCCGGTAGACCACCGTGACGTTGGCTCCCATGCGCACGGCCGAGCGCGCCGAGTCGATGGCCGCGTTGCCGCCGCCGATCACCACCACCCGGCGGCCCAGCTCCGGCGGTTCGCCTTTCGAGACGGCCTCCAGGAAGCTCAGCGCCGGCATGACGCCGCGCAACTCCGTTCCCGGCAGGTAGACCCAGGCCTCTCTCCAGGTGCCGATGGAAAGGAACACGGCATCGAAGCGCTCGTCCAGCTCGTTGAGCGTGATGTCGGTACCGACGTTGGTGCTGTAGACGAAGTGCACGCCCACGCGTTCGATCAATTCCAGTTCGCGGTCGATCACGGCTTCCGGCAGCCGGTACTCCGGCAGGGCATAGCGCAGCATGCCGCCGCCGGCGGCGTGGGAGTCGTAAACCGTCACGTCGTGGCCGAACAGCGCCAGGTAAAAGGCCGCCGCGAGGCCCGTGGGGCCTGCGCCCACCACCGCCACGTTCTTGCCCGTCGCAGCCAGCTTGCGCGCAGCGATGCGCTCGCACATGGCGCCGAACTGCTCCGAGTTGTAGATGGCGTCGGCGATCGTCCGGTGCACCTCCCGCATGTTCACCGCCTGGTCCATGGTGGCGCGCCGGCAGCGGTTATCGCAGGGGTGCTGGCAGACGCGGCCGGTGGAGGCGGGCAGCGGATTGTCCATCACCACCGATTCGAAAGCCTCCTCCAGCCGTCCTTCCTTGTAGAGCTGGAGGAAGCGCGGGATGTTCATGTGCAGCGGGCAGGAGTTCTCGCAGGGTGAAAGCGCCAGGTTCTCGCAGACGCCCGCGCGGCAGCGGTGCGCGCGGATGTGGTCCTCGAACTCGTGCCGGAAGTGCCGCATGGTGGTGAGCACCGGGTTGGGAGCGGTCTGGCCCAGGCCGCAGAGCGAGGTGTCCCGAATCATGCGGCCCAGTTCATCCAGCGTCTCCAGGTCTTCCTCGCGCGCGGTGCCCTCGGTGAAGTCGTGGAGAATGCGCAACGCCTTGTCCAGCCCCACGCGGCAGGGTACGCACTTGCCGCAGGATTCCGAGTGGGTGAACTCGATGAAGTACCGCGCCACGTCCACCATGCAGTTGTCTTCATCCATCACCACCATGCCGCCGGAACCCATGATGGAGCCGAGCCGGGCGAGGGTCTCGTAGTCCACCGGGGTATCGAACATTTCCTGGGGGATGCAGCCCCCCGAGGGGCCGCCGGTCTGCACGGCCTTGATGGCGCGGCCGTTGCTGCCGCCGCCGCCCACGTTGTAGATGAAATCCTTCAGCGGGGTGCCCAGGGGCATCTCCACCAGCCCCGTGCTGTTCACCTTGCCCACCAGCGAGAACACCTTGGTGCCGGGGCTTTTCACGCTGCCGGTCTCGGTAAACCACGCCGCGCCCTTGGTGATGATAGGCGGGATGTTGTACCAGGTCTCGACGTTGTTGATGTTGGTGGGCATGCCGTAGAGACCCTTCTGGGCGGGGAAGGGCGGGCGCGGGCGGGGTCGGCCGGAGCGGCCTTCGAGAGAGGCGATCAGCGCCGTCTCCTCGCCGCAGACGAAAGCCCCGGCGCCTTCCACCAACTGGATATCGAAGTTGAAGCCACGGCCCAGAATGTCTTCCCCCAGCAGCCCGTACTGCTTGGCCTGGCCGATGGCCCGCTCCAGGCGGTGCACCGCCAGGGGATACTCGGCGCGCACGTAGATAATCCCCTGGGTGGCGCCCATCAGGTATCCGCCGATGAGCATGCCTTCCAACAGCGAGTGCGGGTCGCCTTCGATCTCGTTGCGGTTCATGTAGGCGCCGGGATCGCCCTCGTCGGCGTTGCAGATGATGTATTTCTGCGGCGCCTCGGCCTTCCGGAGAAACTCCCACTTCAGGCCGGTGAGATATCCGGCGCCGCCCCGGCCGCGCAGCTTGGAAGCCTTGATCTGCTCGATGTAGTGTTCCGGCCGGCCGTCGATCAGCACCTTGTAGAGCGACATGTAGCCGCCCACCGCGATGTACTCCTCGATATCGTCCGGATTGATGAAGCCGCAGTTGCGCAGAACGATTTTCTTCTGGCCCTTGAAAAAGGGGACATCGTACCAGCAGGGGATGTCGCTGTAGCCCACCCCGTACTTGACCTCGGCGGTGAGATGATCCCACTCGTTGATCTGGCAGAGGGCGTGCTCTTGAGTGATGACCCCCATCGCGAGATCGTCCAGGATGCGGTCCACGTGGTTGGGCTGCACGCGCCGCATCACCACCAGGGGGTGGCCGGGGAGCCGCACGTTCACCAGCGGCTCCTGGGCGCAGTAGCCCAGGCAGCCGACCGGCGCCAGCTCGATGTCCAGCCCGCGCTGGTCGATAGCGTCGGCGAAGGCGTGGTAGACGCCCTCGGCGCCGTTGCCCGTGCCGCAGGTGCCCATCCCCACCGCGATGCGCGGCTTGAAGGGCAGCAGTTTGGCCATGCCGGCTTCGCGCACGGTGCTGAAGTTACCGATGTCGCGGATGCGCAGGTTCATTGGCCGCCCTCCTTTTCGAGCGCCTGCAACTCGCGGTGCAGCGCCTGCTCGTTGACGTGGCCGTAGATGGCGTGGTTGATCTCCACCACCGGGGCGAGGGCGCACTGCCCGAAGCAGGCCACCGTGCGCAGCGTGTACTTCCGGTCCGGAGTGGTGAGGGCCAGCTTGTCGGCGCCGCCTTCCCCGGGCTCCTGCCGGATGCCCAGCTCCAGCTTGAGGCGCTCCAGCAGGTTGCGCGAACCGCGCGTGTGGCAGGCCGTGCCGCGGCAGATGCAAATGGTGTTCTTACCCTGCGGCTCCTGGTTGAAGAGCGCGTAGAAGGTCACCACGCTGTAGACGCGCGCCAGCGGGAGATCCATTTTCGCGGCGATGTATTCGAGAGTTTCGGCCGGCAGGTACTTGTGCGGGTTGCGGTCCTGCACTTTTTCGAGAACCGTGAGCAGCGAGCCCGGCCGCCCCTGCTGTTCGGCGATGATCCGGTCGACGAACTCGCGGTCATCCAACCTGGGTTGCGGCTGGACAGGCGAAGGTGGCATTGCGGTTTTCCTTTCCGGTCCAAATTTGAGACGGCAGGAACCAGAATCTAGTATCTGATTATCTCCTAACCATCGTACAACAGAGCGAAGGTGGAAACCGCCCGCCCCGGGGGGGGAAGTGCCCGATACATCCGGGCAATTCCGGCTTGACTTCCGCTTTCGGCCACTGTACGTTCGAACACTTACAGCCATATGACGAACCTGTTCGCCCTATTCGTGTTTCTCCAGTTGGCCGACGCGGCCAGCACCGCGGCCGTGCTCACCCTGGGCGGCGTCGAAAGGAATCCCCTGGTGCTCAAGCTGATGGAATTGGGGCCGATGGCCGGGCTGGCGCTGGCCAAGGGCATCGCGCTGGCCGCCGGGTTCGTTTGCCTGGCCGCCAACAGGCGCCCCCTGCTGTGGTGTGCGAACGCGGTGTTCGTGGCGGTGGTGGCCTGGAACGTCAGCCAGGCGATGCTGATGCTGCTGTAGCGGCCCGCCCCAGAGTCTCCCAGTACAATCCGGCAACGCGCGCGGCATGGTGATGGGTGCGGACGTGCGCCGCCGCGCGGAGTCCGATTTCCCGCGCCAGCAGGGGGAAACGCGCCGCCAGCACCATGGAGTGCCAGAGCATCTCGCCTTCGGCGGGGCCGGGGTCGATGCGCAGGCAGGCGTCCTCGGGATAGCGGGCATTCTCCTGGCCGGAGCCGAGCAGTACGGGCTTGGCGGCGCCCATCAGCCGGATGGCGATGCCGGAGGTCTCCCCCGCGGCGGGATAGCGCAGGTTGATGCAGGCGTCCACGGCGCCGGCAGCCACGTCGAAGCCGCGCGGCGGTAGCCATGGCACGCGCGCCACCCCGGGGGTCGAGAGCAGCGGGGCGGCGGCGCGTTCCAGGTCGCGCGAGACGAACTCCCCCGCCACCAGCAGCACCGTGCGGGGCACGGCCCGCCGCACCGCGGCGAAGGCGCGCAGCACCGCCAGGAGGCGCTTCGATTCCCTCAGGTAGCCGAAGATGCCGAAGACGAAGTCGCCCGGCGCAATTCCCAGGCGCTCGCGGAAGCGCATCACTTCGGCGGCGGGAGGCGGCGGCGCCGGTTCCCACAGGTGCGGGATTTCCACCACCACGGCGCCGGGCGCGTGGCGCCGCACCATGCGAGCGGCCGCGGGGTTGTGTACCACTACCGCGCGCGAGCGTTCCGCGATGCGCCGCAACATGGGGTAGCGGAAGTATTGTGCCGCCAGCGACGCCGTGCGGCGCCGCCACAGCTCGCGCGCCAGCCCGCGGTGCCATTCCCCGTAGTTGTAGACGAACTCCTCCAGGTAGGCGCTTTCGTCGAGCGCCCCCAGGAAGAAGTGCTGCAAAACGGCGTCGTGCAGCACCACCACCCCGGGCTCCGCGATGGCCCGCTGGTAGATCTCGCGGTGCAGGTGGTTGTTGCCCAGGTGGTAGAGATGGATATCGGCGCTGCGTGCGTTGGGAACCACTTCGCCGAAAGCGCGCAGCCGCTCGAGCAGCGCGGCGGCGTAGTCGGCTACGCCCGTGCGCGCGGGCGGGAGGGGAGCGAAATACCCGATTTTCACGCGCCCCGGGTTCTGGCGCCGAACAGCGCCGTTCCGACCCGCACCACCGTGGCGCCCTCTTCGACGGCCACCTCCAGGTCATGCGACATCCCCATCGAAAGCCGCGGCAGGCCGAACCGCTCCGCGAGTTCGCGCAGGCGGCGGAAGTAGGGGCGGGAGCGTTCCGCGTCCTCCGACCACGGCGGCATGGTCATGAGGCCCTCGAGCCGCAGGTTGGGGTGCTGCCGCACGGCCGCCACCAGTTCGGGCAACTCCTCCGGCGCGGCGCCGCTTTTCGCCTCTTCGGGCGAAAGCTTCACTTCGAGCAGCACCTCGAGTTGGCGGCCGGCATCGTTCAACCGCCGCGCGAGCCTGGCGCTGTCCACCGTCTGGATGGCGTCGAACAGTTCGGCGGCGCGGCGCGCCTTGTTCGTTTGCAGGTGCCCGATGAGGTGGAAGCGCGCGCCTTCCAGGTGCTTCACCAGCGGGTGCTTGCCCTCGAACTCCTGCACGTAGTTTTCGCCGAAATCCCGCACCCCCAGCTCGTAGGCGGCGGTGATGGCGGAAGCGGGAAAGACTTTCGTAACTGCCACCAGCGTCACGCTTCGGGGATCGCGGCGGGACCGTTCCGCGGCTCGGGCGATGCGCTCCCGCACGGCCGCGACTCTGGCGCCCAGACTGTCCATGGAAAGCCCATTATCGCATGCGCCAAGCGGAAGTCCCCCGGCCGCGGGCAGCGCCTCAGGGTGCTTCCAGTTTGGCCAGCACGCGCTCGCGCTCGCCGTGCGTCCAGGCGGCTTCGATCTCGTCCTGCTTCAGCCCGGCCATGCGTCCCGCCAGAATGAACGCCGGGAGCGCGTAGCGCAGGGTCTTCCAGCGGGCCATCTCGAGGACCGAGGGGAGCGCCCGCGCGCGGATCTGCTCCAGTGCCGCTTTGTCGCCGTGCTCGGTGAGGTTGACCAGCGCCGCGGCAGCGCGGGTGCGGTCGCTCAGGGGCAGAGAGTTCAGCATCTCGACGAACCATGTGGGCGGGATGCGGATATCCAGCTCCGGCCGTAACGAGGCCAGCACTGCAATGGCCGCCAGCGATCGCATGGCATTGGCGCGCACCGCTTCGTCGGGATCCTGCATGGCCCACTGCAAGTCGTCGAGCACGGCCTTCTTGTCCGGCGCGTAGCCGATCACCACGGCAGCCACGGCGCGCTCGCGCGCATCGGAGCTTTGGCGCAGCACCTTACGAAGCAGTTCGAGGTGCTCGGCCGCCAGTCCGGTGAAACGTTCCTGCAACTCGCGGGCGGTGGGGTCGGCCATCAGGGAGTGGCCGCGGGTGAGGTCTTCGGCGGTGCTGCCGCGCCGGGCCGCAGCTTCGAGCGCCGCCAGCAATTCCGTGTAGGTCTTCAGGATTTCCTCGGGCAGCAGGCCGGCGGCACCCGAAGGATGAGAGCGGAAGGCAAAGTGGGGCGCGCCGCGCTCTTCCAGCCCGACAAACAGCACCGCCTTGCCCTCCTCGCAGCAGACCGCCTCGACGCGAGCCCGCACCACGCCGTTGATGCCCTCCAGCCGCTCCTCCAGGTCGCCCCTGGAGGGCGGCAGGGCATCGCCCGGCCACACATCCAGCGCGCGCCGAACGCTCGCTTCCCGCAGCTTGCGCAACCCGTACAGCTCCACCTCGCCCACCTGCGGCACCTGCGCTGAGGCCAACATGGCCGCCAGCGCACCGATCGCAATCAGGATCACAACCATGGGACGCGGACGGCGGCGGACCGGGTTCCCGCGGCGCGGCTCACGCCGGCGGGGACGCGCTGGAAAGCGAACGTGTCGAGAGCCGGGGAAGGGCTCAGGCCTGCTTCTCCGCCAGGGGTCCGATAACCGGCAGTACCACCTTCTGGCCCTGGTAGGCTTTCACGATCAGATAAATCCACAGCACCAGGAAGCCCAGCCCCACCAACATCGACAACAGGCCCACCAGCGTGGCTAACATCCAGGTGATGGCCCCGAGCGCCACCGCGACGATGTTGATGACGATCCAAAAGGCCACCCAGGCCACGCTCAAGAAAATCGACTGGAAGGCGTGGAAGCGCACGTCTCTCATCTGGTTGTACGGCGACAGTACCAGGAAGAGGATGCCCGTAATAAACCCGAGCACGTAAGCAAGGGCGGATGCCGCGTTTGCCGACAGTCCTCCCGAGGCGGTAGCGGCGGGCGCACCCGTGCCCGCCGCCGGAGACGGCGAGACCGCAGCGTCAACCGGAGTGCCGCATTTGGCGCAGAATCGTCCCTCGACTTGGGCGCCGCAGGTT
>JAWLGN010000184.1:0-11178 GCA_041685075.1 Bryobacteraceae bacterium | reverse complement strand
GTTCTTGCGCAGGCGGAAATCGAGGTGGGGGCCGGTGGAGAGGCCGGTGGAACCCACGGCGCCGATGCGCTGGCCCTGCTGGACGCGCTGGCCGGCGCGTACGTAGCGGCGGGAGAGGTGCATGTACTGGCTCTCGAAACCGCCCGCGTGCCGGATCTTGACGAGGTTGCCCGCGCCGCCGGAGTAGCCGGAGAAGATTACGGTGCCGGAGGCGATGGCTTGCACCGGAGTGCCGGTGGGCGCCGCGTAGTCGATGCCCAGGTGGGGGCGGTATCGCTTCAGGATGGGATGGAAGCGGCGGTGGGAGAAGCGCGAGCTGATGCGCGCTTCAAACTTCATGGGGGAGCGGAGGAAGGCGGCCTGAAGCGAGCGGCCGTCGTGGGAGTAGTACTGCGACCGGCCGTCGCGGTCGGGGAAGAGATAGGCGTCGTAGGCCGTGCCGGCGTTCTCGTAGCGGGCGGCCAGGATGCGCCCGTAGGTGGGGGGCTGGCCGTTGCTGTACTCCTTCTTTTCGACCAGGAAGCAGAAGCGGTCGTTCTCCTGCGGATCGGTATAGAAGTCGATGTCCCAGGCGAAGATGTTGGCCATTTCGAGCGCCAGCTCGGCGGCTTCGCCGGTTTGGCTGATGCTTTCAAACAGCGACCCCCGCAGCGTGCCGCAGACCGGCAGCGTGCGCAGCGTGCTGGGCACTTCCACGACGGCCGCGGAGAAGTTGTCGTCGGTGTGCAGCAACTGGAGCATGTGATCGGGGTCGATGAGGTACTCGATGGATTCGACCAGGCCCTCGGCGGTGCGGACCAGCGTTAGTTCCGTGCCGGCACGCAGCTTGCGGACATCGAACTTGCCCTGGAGCGAATCGATGATCGCCTGGCGCTTTTCCGGTTCGAGACCGGCGCGGGCGAGCAGCGCGTCGAAGGTGTCGCCGCGGGCGATGCGAAGGGTTTCGACAATCGGCGGCGCGACCGGATCTCCCGTGCCTTGAGCCACTACCACGGTCGGGGGCGCTGTCCTCCCGCAACCCAATTGGAACGGCAATACAACCATCGCCGCCGCCAGCGCGCCGAGTCCCGACAGCCGGAGCGGCACCAGTCCGATACGGCTCATTGTTCCACTTTACTTTACTATGGAGGCGTCAGGAATCGGGAGATCTCACTGAATATATCCCAAACTCTTGAGCACTTCCATATCCTGCTCGGAGATTTCTTTTTCGGCGGCCTGCGATTCGGTGCGGGCGAACCAGGACGAGAGGCGGCTGGTTTCGGATTTGTAGCGTTGGCCGGAGGCCTCCAGCACCTTGGGATGCAACTCGCGTGGATCCTTCAGGACGTTGAATTCCAGCAGGGTCTCCTCGTCGGGCGACCAGATCAGCTTGTTCGGGCCCGTCACGTAACTGAATCGCAGGGGCAGCTCGCGGTCGCTCACCCAAAGCCAGGAGAGCCAGCGGGGCGCAAAGCCCTTCTTGCCGGGAAAGGTCATGTTATAGATGCGCCGGTCCACGAGTTTCTCCTGCGCGGCCATGGCGCCCGCCAGGCTGCGGCCGACAAAGGTGATGGGCGCGCGCTTCTTCTCGAGCGTGTTGCCGAGCGCGAGGTCGAGGACGGTGGGGCCGATGTCGAGCAGGGAAACGGGAGTGTCCACCGTGTGGCCGGCTTTCACCTTGCCGGGGAAGCGCACGATCAGGGGGACGTGCACGATGTTCTCGTAGAGATGCCGCCCGTGGCCGACGTAATCGTGCTCTCCGAGGCTCTCCCCGTGATCGGCGGTGACGATGACCAGGGTGGAGTCGCGCAGCTTGAGTTCGTCGATGGCGGCCAGGACTTTGCCGAGGTGCCAGTCGGTGTAGGCGACTTCGGTGTCGTAGTTGCGGACACGCTCGCGCATGGCGGCGTCGGCGATTTTGGCGGGAGCCGCGCTGCCGTTCTTGGCGAGGTCGGCGAAGTGCTCGCGGAATTCGTAGGGGGAGTGGGGATCGAAGTAGTGGAGCCAGAGGAAGAAGGGCTTGCCGCCGCCGGCGTTGCGCTTCAACCAGTCGATGGCCCGCGGGTTGACGTCCTCGGCCCAGCGGCTGGAGTTGAAGAGCTGGTAGCGGCGGGTGAGTTCTTCGTCGTAGTGGTCGAACCAGGCGCCGATCTGGGTGAGGCGGTTGGTGAGCGGCCAGGCGCTGATAAAGCCGGCGGTGCGATAGCCGTGGGCGCGCAGGATCTGGGGGAAGGCGGCCAGCGGGCGGTCGCTCGAGATGGCCAGCCCATTGCGCCGCGCGCCATGCTCGTGCGGATAGCGGCTGGTGAAGATGGAGAGATGCGCCGGGCCGGTAAGGGGGATCACCGAATAGGCGCGGGTGAAGCGGGTTCCCTCGGTGGCCAGCTTATCGATGTAGGGCGAGGTCTTCCAGGAGTATCCGTAGCAGGACAGGTGATCGGCACGCAGGGTGTCGATGGTGACGAGCACGACATTGGGATGGCCGGGCGGCGCCTGGCCGAATCCAAGAACGGGACAGAGAACGATGAAGACGAGGAGCGCGGCAAGCGCCCTGAAGTAAGCCATCAATTTTTCTTTCTCCCGAATCCGATGCGCGGCAGCACGGAACGCCACCGGGGAGGATGATGCGGGCCGGGTGTGAGCGATTCCCGGAACCCGGCGGTGAGTTCGGTGAGCTGCGCTACGATCTCCGGGTGATGCGCCTCGAGATTGCGCTTCTCACCCGGATCGCTCTCCAGGTTGTACAACTCGAGCGGTTCGCAGGGGGCCGGACCGGCGGGGAGGCCCTGCCTGCCCTGCCGCACCTTCATGAAGTGAAGCTTCCACTCGCCATGGCGCACCGCGAACAACTCGCTCTTGCGGTAATAGAAGTACGTCGAGCGCGGACAAGGGGTTTCGCCCCGCAGGTACGTAATCAGGCTGCGGCCGTCGACGATGTAGTCTTCCGGTACATCGGCCTGGGCCAGTTCGAGGATGGTGGCGTAGAGGTCCATCAGGCAGGTGATGCCCATACGTACGACGCCGCTGGGGACGCCCGCGGGCCAACGCGCGACGCATGGCACGCGAACGCCGCCTTCCCAGGTGGAGGCCTTGCCGCCGCGGAAGATGCCGGCGCTGCCGCCGCGCAGGTTGGGCAGCAGTTCGGGGCCGTTGTCGCTGAGGAACAGGACCACGGTGTTGTCGTCGATGCCGGTGCGGGCCAGGGTGCGGGAGATCTCCCCGACGCTCCAGTCCATCTCCTCGACGGCATCGCCGTAGCGGCCGTGCGCCGATTTGCCGGCGAAATTGCGGGAGGCCGACCAGGGCCGGTGCGGCATGGTGTAGGGGAGATACAGAAAGAACGGGTCGCGGCGGTGGTTCTCGATGAAGCGCACGGCCTCGGCGGTGAAGCGCCGGGTGAGGGTGGTCTGGCGGACGGGCGCTTCGACCACCTGGTTGTCGCGGAAGAGGCGCAGAATGGGCCAGCGGACCACCGGCAGGGTCATGTCGTTGCTGTAGTGCAGGCCGTAGAAATGGTCGAAGCCGTGCCGGTTCGGCCGGTAGGCGGGACGGTTGCCCAGGTGCCATTTGCCGATGCAGGCGGTGTGATAACCGCGGCGCTTGAGGGCCTCCGCCAGGGTGACTTCGGAGTCGGGGATGCCGAAGTGCTCGCCGGGGATGAGCACGCGGGTGAGGCCGGAACGGATGGGATAGCGGCCGGTCAGCAGCGCGGCGCGCGAAGGCGAGCAGGTGGGGGTGGCGTAGAAATCGGTGAAGCGCACGCCATCGGCGGCCAGGCGGTCGATGTTGGGCGTACGGATGACGGTATTGCCGTAGCAGCCGAGGTCGCCGTAACCGAGATCGTCGGCCAGCAGGAGGACGAAGTTGGGGGGGCGCCGGGGCAGCGGAGCGTTCTGACCGGCGGCCGGAGCGCCCCGCCACAATGCGCTGGCCAAAAGGTAAGAGAATGCTCGCCGGTCAATCTGCATGGCTCATCGGTCCTGCTACAATGAGGGATGGCGCGGCACCCTTTGAACAATTACGTCCTGGTGGTGTTCGACAGTTGCCGCTATGACTCGTTTCTGCGGGCCCGTCCGCGGGTGATGCGGAAGCTGGGAAAACTGGAGCGGCGCTGGTCGTACGCCTCGTGGACGTCCCCTTCGCACTTCAATCTGCTGATGGGACTGTTGCCTCACTCGAGTCCCAAGAACGTATACGCATCCGACTATTACAAGCAGGACTTCATCAAGTTTAACGAACGATTCGGCTCCGACGGTTTTCAGTTCCGCTCGCTGGTGCCTAGACTCTATCTTCCCACATTTCTGAAAGAGAGCCTCGGCTATCGCACGCACGCGATGGTTTCGCTGCCGGTGTTGAACCCCCGCACGATCCTCAACACCGGGTTCGACAGCTACACCCTGATGGAGAAACACAACGACATGCGCGCCATGCTGTGCCGCATGCAGTTCTCCGAGGAGCAGCCGTCTTTTTACTTGTTAAATGTGGGGGAGACGCATTATCCCTACGCGCTGCCCGATGAGCCGCCCGAGGAGTGGCCGCGCATCAGCGGGGTGCATGGTGTGTTCAAGCACCTGGACGATGAAGTGGTGGGGGGTAAGCTGGTGAAGGGGAAGAAGGCGCGCGTCTTCGATGCCAAGCAATGCGAGCGCCTGCGGCGGCGGCAGATCGAGGCGGTGCGCTACCTGGACACAGTGGTCGAGGAACTCTTCGATATGGTTCCGCGGAACACCTACATCACCATCACCGCAGACCACGGCGAGTTGTTCGGCGAGGACGGATATTTCGGCCACGGGCCCATTCATCACGAGAAGGTCTGGGAGGTGCCCTTTATCGAAGGAAAACTGCGATGAAGCTGAGGGGGGTGCTTCAGCTCGCGGCCGTCGCCTGCCTGTTGCTGCTGGACGATGGAGAACAGCAACTGGCTTACGTGGGGCCGGGGGTCGGGTTCGCCTTCATCGGCTCGTTCCTGGCGCTGGCGGGCGGGGTGCTGTTGAGCCTGGTCTCGCTGGTGGCGTGGCCGTTCCGCATGGCCCTGCGATCGGCGCGGCGGCTGCGGGGATTCCGCAAGGCGCGGGTGAAACGCATCATCTTTTTGGGGCTGGACGGGCTGGACCCGCGGCTTACCGAACGCTACCTGGCCGAGGGCAGGCTGCCGAACCTGGCGAAGCTGCGGGAGCAGGGCAGCTACCATCACCTGCGCACCACCTTCCCGGCACTATCTCCAGTGGCGTGGTCTACCTTCGCCACGGGAGTGAATCCCGCGCGGCATAACATCTTCGACTTTCTCAACCGCAGCTTGAAGACCTACGTGCCGGAACTCTCGTCGGCACGGGTACATCCGCCGCGGCGTTTTTTGAAGATGGGGAAGCTGCGGCTGCCGGTGTCGCGCCCGTGGGTGGAGATGCGGCGGAAGAGCCGGCCGTTCTGGAAGATTCTGGGGGAGCACTCGATCGCCTCGACCATCATCCGGGTGCCCATCACATTTCCGCCGGACCGGTTTCACGGGCGGATGCTGTCGGCCATGTCGACGCCGGACATCCGGGGCACGCAGGGGAGCTTTTCGCTGTTTTCCACCAAGGTCGAGGAGGTGGACTACGAGAGCGGCAGCCGGTATCCGCTGCGCCGGGAGGGTAAGAAACTGCGCGGCTACCTGGAAGGCCCGGAGGACATGCTGCACGAGGGCGGCGTGCTGCGCATCCCGTTCGAGATCGCGCTCGAAGGGAAGCTGCCGGTGCTGGAGATCTGCGGGCAGCAGGTGGCGTTGAAGCCCGGGGAGTATACCCCGTGGGTGCGGCTGAAATTCGCGGCCGGTTTCGGCATGGGGATCCGGGCCATCGCGCGCTTTCTGGTGACGTCGGTCGAGCCGGAGTTTTCCATGTACGCGACCCCGGTGCAGATCGACCCGGAGAAGCCCGCGCTGCCGATCAGCCATCCGCCGTTCTACGCGGCGTACCTGGCGAAGCTGCAGGGGGCCTTCTCGACGGTGGGGATGGCGGAGGACACCTGGGCGCTCAACGAAGGGGTGATCGACGAGGAGGCCTTTCTCCAGCAGGCCTACGAGATCATGGCGGAGCGGGAGGCCATGTTCCGCAACGCGCTGGAGAAGACGCCGCGGGGCGTGGTGGCTTGCGTTTTCGATACCAGCGACCGCGTGCAGCACATGTTCTTCCGGCACCTGGAGAACGGGGACGGGCGGCACGGGCGGGCCATCGAAGAGTTATACGAACGGATGGACCGGCTGGTGGGGCTGGCGGCATCGAACGCCGGCGACGGGACCGTGCTGTTCGTGCTCTCCGACCACGGCTTCCGCGCCTTCCGGCGGGGCGTGAATCTGAACACCTGGCTGCTGGAGAACGGCTACCTGGCGCTCGAGAACGGGGCGAAGGAAAGCGGGCGGTACTTCCGCGGCGTGGACTGGAGCCGCACCCGCGCCTACGTGATGGGGTTGGGCGGGTTGTATCTGAACATCAAGGGCCGGGAGGCGCTGGGGATTGTGGATCCCTCGGAGGCCGGGGCGCTCGAGCAGGAGCTGATCGAAAAACTCACCGGCCTGCGCGATGAGGAGCGCGGCGAAGAGAGCATCGGGGCCGTCTATGCCACCAGCAAGCTCTACAGCGGGCCGTATCTCAGGGAGGCGCCGGATTTGATCGTGGGATACAACGACGGCTACCGGACCTCCTGGGACGCTGCTGTAGGGAAGGTATCGGCCCGGGTCTTCGAGGACAACGGCAAGGCCTGGAGCGGGGATCATGCGGTGGATCCGCACCTGGTGCCGGGCGTGCTGTTCAGCAACCGGAAGGTCGAGGGCGCGGACCCGGGCATCGAGGACCTGGCGCCCACGGCGCTGGCGCTGTTCGGCGTGCCGCGGCCCGCGTGGATGGAAGGCAAGCCGCTATTCGGCGATGTGGGTTAAGGGACTGAACACGAGGCGCTGGGTGTGGTGGCTGTTGCCGGTCGTGGCGGCGGTCGCGGCGACGGGCTGCCGCGAGGCATCGGCCGGCGGGCGGCGCATGGTGGTGCTGGGAATCGACGGTATGGATCCGGCGTTTCTCGAGCGCCACTGGGAAGCGCTGCCGGAACTCGACCGCCTGCGGCGGGAGGGGGAGTTCAAGCGCCTGGGGACGACCATACCGCCGCAAAGCCCCGTGGCGTGGTCGACGTTCATCACGGGGCTCGATCCGGAAAGCCACGGGGTGTTCGATTTCGTGCACCGCGACCCGGAGACGCTGGCGCCGTATTCCTCGCTGGCCCAGACCGTGGATGCGGGACGGCGGCTGGCCATAGGACCGTACCTGCTCCCGCTCACGGGGGAGCGCATGGAGACGCGCCGCCGCGGCACGCCGTTCTGGAAGGCGCTGAGCGACCGCGGGGTGCCGGTGGTGATCCTGCGGATGCCCACCGATTTTCCGCCCATGGAGTGTGGGGCGCACTCGCTGGCCGGCATGGGAACGCCCGACCTGCGCGGCACCTTCGGCACCTACACCTTCTTCACCACCGATGGGAAATGGAAGGACCGGCAGGTGTCGGGCGGCGAGGTCGTCACGGTGCGGCTGGAAAATCACGGCGCCGTGCTGCGGGTCCCGGGGCCGGCCAACTCGCTGCGCAAGGACCAGCGGCCGACGTTCGCGGAGATCCGCGCGACGGTGGATCCCTCGGGGCAGGCGGCTCTGTTCGAGGTGGAAGGCCGGCGCGTGATTTTGAACCAGGGGGAGTGGTCCGAGTGGATCCCGGTGCGATTCGAGCTGATTCCCGCGCTGGCGGATTTGAAGGGGATGGTGCGGATCTACGCGCGGCGGCTCCGGCCCGAACTGGAGATCTACGTTTCGCCGGTGCACATCGATCCGAGAGAACCGGCCATGCCGGTGAGCGCGCCGGAGGAGTATAGCCAGGAACTGGCGCGGCGCATCGGGCCGTTCCATACCCTGGGGATGCCCTACGACACGGGGGCGCTGCGCTCCGGCGTCTTCACCCTGGACGAGTACCAGCAGCAGAGCCGCATGGTCTCCGAAGAAGCGGCCCGGGTGCTCGACGCCGCGCTGGAGGATTTCCGCGAGGGGCTGCTGTTCTTCCACTTCTTCGGCATCGACCAGGACTCCCACATGTACTGGGGCAAGCACGAGGACAGGCTGCTCGAAACCTACAAGATGGTGGACCGGATGATCGGCCGGGTGCGGAGCCGGATTGGGGATGCCACCCTGGTGGTGATGTCCGACCACGGCTTTGCCGCCTTCGACCGCTCCGTGCACTTGAACACCTGGCTGAAGCAGGAAGGATTCCTCGCCCTGGAGGAGGGCGAAACCGCGGGCGAGATGCTGGAAGGGGTGGACTGGAGCGGCACCCGGGCGTACTCCATGGGGCTGAACGCCATCTACGTGAACCAGCAGTTTCGCGAGCGCAACGGCATTGTGGCGGAAGGCGAGGAGACCGTACAGGTGCTGGAGGCCATCCGGGAGCGGCTGCTGGCGCTGCGGGACCCGAAGACCGGGCAGCGGGTGGTGCACAGCGTGGCGCTCGGAGGCGAGTTTCATGCCGGCACCTTCGAGAGCGCCCCGGATATGATCGTGGGCTACTACCCGGGGTACCGCTCCTCGTGGCAGACGGCGCTGGGAGCGGCGCCGTCGGAGTTGTTCGAAGACAACCGGGACGAGTGGCGGGGGGACCATTGCATCGGCGCGGAGTTCGTGCCGGGCGTGCTCCTCAGCAACCGGCCGAGCGCGGTGCAGTCGCCGCGGCTGGCGGATCTCGCGGTGACCATTCTGGAGGAGTTCGGCGCCGGCAAGATCGAGGGATCGGAGGGCGCCGATATCTACCGGTCGGCGCGGGCGGCACAATAGAAGGGTATGTTCAAATCGACCATTAAACTCGACAAGAACCTGATGGCGCGAGTGGTGAAGTGCAGCCAGGCGGCGGGCTACTCCTCCCCGGAGGAGTTCGTGGTGCACGTGCTGGAGCGCGAGCTGGCCAAGCTGGAGGACGCCGCTTCCGATGAAGAGATTGTGAAGAAGCTGAAGGGCCTGGGCTACCTGGAGTAGGGTCGCGATGGAGTTTGCCCGAGCGATCCTGGCCGCAGTCATCGAAGGCGCGCTGGCTCCGTTTGCGGGGCGCGCGCCGATTGCGAGCCTGCTCCCGCTGGGGGTGGTGCTGGGGGTCGCGATGTTGTGGGTGGTGGGTCGGGTTTCGAACCAGGCCGCCATCGCGGATGCCAAGCGCCGCATCCAGGCGCATCTCTACGAGCTGCGGCTCTTCGTGGACGAGCCGAAGCTCATCTGGCGCGCGCAGGCGGGGCTGTTGAAGCAGAACGCCCGGTACATCTCCCTGATGCTGGCGCCGGCGGTGGTGCTGGCCGCGCCGTTTCTGGTGCTGTTCGCCTACCTGGATGGCTTCTATGGCGCGCAGCCGCTCGAGCCGGGACGGCCGGCGGTGGTGACGGTGCGGATGGAAGGGCCGCTGCCGGCGGACGCTCAGGCGCCGGTGCTGGAGGCGCCGGAGGGCTTCGTGGTGGAATCGCCCGCGGTGCGGGTGCCGGGCCGCCGGGAGATCAGTTGGCGCATCCGGCCGGTGCGGGCGACGGCGGGCGAGGTGCGGGTGACGGTTGCCGGCGAATCGGCGGCCAAGAGCGTGCGTGCGGGCGGGGGACCGGCGTGGCTGGCGCGGCGGCGCGTGCGTTCGGCCGCGGACCTGCTGTGGTATCCCGCCGAGGCGCAGCTCGACTCGCGCGCCATCGAGTTTATCGAAGTGGATTATCCCCCGGCCACGGTCGAGTGGCTGGGTCTGCGGCTGCATTGGGCGTGGTGGCTGCTGATCGTTTCCATGGCTACCGCGTTCCTGCTGCGCAACAAATTCAAGGTGACTTTTTGATGCTTTCCGAACAAGCGATTCGAGCGTGCGGGCACGGTGTGGCGGTGTGGTTCACGGGGCTGAGCTCCGCCGGCAAGACCACCGTGGCCGAAGCCGTCGCCGGCGAACTCCGGTCGCGGGGTTTGAAAATCGAGCTGCTCGACGGCGACCAGGTGCGGAAACACCTGAGCAAGGGACTGGGATTCAGCAAGGAGGATCGCGACGAGAACATCCGCCGCATCGCCTACGTGGCGCACCTGCTGGTGCGCAACGGCGCGATTGTGCTGGTATCGGCCATCTCGCCCTATCGCGCGGTGCGCGACGAGGCGCGGCGGATGATCGGCTCCTTCGTGGAGGTCTTCGTGAACGCGCCGCTGGAGGTCTGCGAGCGCCGCGACCGCAAGGGTCTGTACGCCAAGGCGCGGGCCGGCCAAATCCGGCAGATGACCGGGGTGGACGATCCTTACGAGCCGCCGCTCGAGCCGGAGATCGAGTGCCGCACGGATGCGGAGACGCTCGAAGAGAGCGCCGGCAAGGTGCTGCGCTACCTGGAGGAGAACTTCCTGGGCGCTAGCGCGATGCGGACCGCTGCAGGGTCCTCGCCTGCACGTAATCCGGATAGTTCCGGTAAACCATGACGTGGAAGACGGGCTGGCGGAACTCCTCGATGGCGTACAGGTAACCCTGGCGCTTGAGGGAGGAGATCACCCGCCGCATCCACTGGATCTCCTGTTGACTCATGCCGCGCTTGGAGATATCCAGCGTGGCGCCGGTAAGATGCGACGAGCGGCGTTCGCCCACCGCGGGCGCCGCATTGCCGTTGCGCCGGGCCAGCGCGCGCTGCAACGCCACGGTGCGCACCAGGCTGGTTACCCGCAGTTTCTTTCTGAAGCGGGCGTGGAACTGGCGGCTGATGCGATCCAGGAAGAGCTTGCTCCAGGGGCGTAGATAGCGGTAGTTAGCGGGGATGCGGTGCAGGTAGTAGTGGCGCGTGGAGACCGGCACGCGCTTCAGATATCCGTTGCGATGAAAGCGGTGGACCATGGCGGCGTCGCGCATGCGCGAGAGGTCCGCGCGGTCGGCGTAGCGGTTCTGAATGATGGACGAGGATGCCGTGGCCCGCAGGCTGGCGGCGGTTTGGCCGCGTGCAAGGCCGGCGCAAAACAGGCAGACCGCAGCGGCGCAAATGGTCTGGACGCTGTGACGCACTACTTCACACTCTAGCAGCGATCGGCTCAGGGTCCAAACGCAGCCGGGGCGATTCCGTAATCCGTCCGTAGCAGCTGGCCGGAGCGCACCCGACCGGGAGACGGGTTGAAATTTCCGTTGTCCTCCGGTGCGAGCGTCAGATCAGCCGACACA
>JAWLGN010000183.1:0-11292 GCA_041685075.1 Bryobacteraceae bacterium | reverse complement strand
GCGGCTGCCGTTGACGCTGAGGCGATCGGCGTAGGCCAGGGCGCTGGGATCGTCGCCGCCGGCCGATACTCCCGCTGCGAACTGCACGAAGGCATAGGGATTGCGGCCGTTCAGCGGGAGGCTTTCGATATCGGAGGAGGTGAGGGTCTGGCTCATCTCCACGGTTTCTCTCATCAGCGGCTCGATTTCGGCGGTGACTTCGACCGATTCGGCCACGGCGCCCACTTCGAGGGTGGCGTCGAGCCGCATCTGCTGGCCGGTGCGCAGCACGACGCTTTGAATTTCCCGCCTGGTGAATCCGGGGCTCTCGAAGGCGACGGTATAGGGCCCGGCGATGAGCGAAGGCAGCAGGAAGACGCCGGATTCGTTGGTGCGGGTCCGGTTGACGATGCCGGTAGCCGTGTTGGTGACGGTGACCTCGCATTGCGCCACGGCGCCGCCGGTCGGATCGCTGACGATGCCGGTGATGCTGGCGATGCCGGATTGAGCGATGGCGGAGACGGCGCCGCCGGCGAGCGCGAGTGCGGCGACTGCCGCCCAGGCGCGGACGGAGTTAGCCCGATGTCGATTCATATGCCCCTCCTGGCAGGTCCTTCGATGCAGGTTGCCGTATGGTAATTAAGGCTTCTCGCCGCCGTCAACCGGCAGAATTGCGGCGCCGGCCCCCGGGCGTTAGTAATAGCACCAAACCAGAGCTGGTGGGGGAAATGACCAGGGCCGGCGCGGGCATGACCAGATCCGGGGCGGGGAGTTAGAGGGTTGAGGCGGAAAATGCCAGGGCCGGGGCGGGGAGCTACCGCTGGGCGGAGGCGACCAGGGCTGGGGCGGAGAGTCTGCCAGCGCTGGGTGGGGGCGACCAGGGCTGGATCGGGGGGTTTAACCAAGGTGTTGGGGCGGAAGGTGCCAGAGACGGGCGGGGAGTTAGCGCTGGGCGGGGATGACCAGGTCCGGCTGGAGAGTTAACCAGCGCTGGGCGGGGGTGATCAGCGCCGGGGCGGAGAGTTAGCCGGCACTGGGCGGGGGAGCAGGGCGGGCAGTTGTGCGCGATATTACATTTCATCCTGAAAGCATCCGATTGCCGCGGGCGTAGACAGGGCTTTATAATCCCGCCGGAGGGGTTCACCCAATGACATCGAATAAATGTTTCGGCGCTATAACTGCCGCTGCGAAGATTATTGCGACCGGGTTGCTGCTCGTAGCGCTGGTTTCGGGGTTATCGGCCCAGGAGACCCGCGGGATGATCTTCGGGCGGGTCGCCGATCCGCAGGGCGCCTCGATTCCGGGCGTGCAGGTTACGGTGACCAACGTGGCGACTAACACGGTGGTGGCGGCGACAACGAATGCCGATGGTTACTACGAGGCGAACCTTCTGATCCACGGCGATTACCAGGTAGCGTTCGAAGCGGCCGGTTTCCGGCGGCTGGTGCGGCGCGGCATCGTGCTGCCGATGGGCAGCCGCGTGGAAGTGAACGCGGCGCTGGAGTTGGGATCGCTCGCCGAATCGGTGACGGTGGAGGCGGCGGCGCCCCTGATCGATGCTGTGTCGGCCTCCTCCGGCCGCGTGCTCGACAATCGCACGCAGCAGGCGCTGCCCACGTCGTTCAACAACGTCACCATCCTGGCACGCCTGACCCCGGGGGTGCAGACCAACGGCGAAGTGCGCATCCTGGACGCGAACGACCAGGGATCCTCCTCCGATTACAGGGTGGCCGGCAGCGTGGGGGGCAACGAGTGGGCCATCGATCGCGCTCCTAACATGGGGGTGGCGCGGCAGGTGGGTTTCCTGCCCCATACCGACGTGGTGGCGGAGATGAAGGTGGAGACCGGCGGGTTCGATGCCTCCGTCGGGCATACCAGCGGCACGGTGGTGTCGGTGGTTTCGAAATCCGGCACCAACGACTATCACGGCAGCGCAAGCTGGCAGCATATCCAGAACCGCTGGAACGCGGCCAACTTTTTCACCGCGCAACTCTGGCACAGGCAGATCGCCGAGGCCGAGGCCAGCGGCGATGCGGCGCGAGCCCAGGAGCTGCGCGATACGCCGAAGCAACCCGGCGGCATTAAGAACTACTGGGCAGGGGCGCTGGGCGGTCCCGTGATTCTGCCCGGAGTGTATAACGGCAAGGACAAGCTGTTCTTCTTCTTCAGTTACTTCGGGAAGCGCTGGGCGGAGACCACGTCTTCGCAGTATTTGAACCACACCTTCCCGACCATGGCGGACCGGGAGGGCAACTTCGCTCCGCATCTCCAGGTCGACCCGGTGCGCTACCAGATCCACGACCCGCTGAGCGTGCGGCCCGATCCGGCGCGCCCGACGCAGTACATCCGGGACCCCTTCCCCGGTAATATGCTGCCGAGATCCCGTATCCAGAACCCCGCCTACGATTACTACTTGAAAATGATCCCCCCGCCGAATAACGATCCCACCGATCCAACCAGGGAGCCGGTGAACAACTGGCTGGGAGTGGCGATGCCCTGGGCCGCGGACTACATCGCGCTGACCAACCGCATCGACTATCACCCCTCCACGAAGCACCGCTTCTACGGCCGCTGGCTTTGGGATAACTACGACTTCGACCGCTTCGACTACACTTTCCAGATCTCGCCGGGACTTATGAATAGCCGGGCCATTCGGGATAACTTCAACTTCATCGGCGACTGGGTCTACACCCCCACGCCGAGCACCCTGCTGGACGTTTCGGCCTCCATGCACCGGTACCGGATCAGCGGGAATATCCCGAGCGGCGTCACCGGCATCCGGCCTTCGGAGGCGGGGCTACCGGCATACCTGGACGAAAAGGCGGGGGCGGAGGCGCTGCTGCCCTACATGTCGATCGGCGGTTACGGGCGGGGCGGCAGCACAGGCCTGAGTTATCCCGCGGCGACGGTGGACCATTACCGCCAGAGCGCAGTGAACGTGGATGTATCGCACGTTCGCAACCGGCACAGCATCCGCGCCGGGGCGGATCTGCGGCTGCACTCGCGCGCGGGCGGCGGGGGCGGATACCCGGCGGGCTCGTTCAGCTTCAACAACAGCTTCACGCGGCGCAACAGCGACAGCCTGACGCCGGCGGGCACCACGGTGCACTCCTGGGCGGCGTTCATGATGGGGCTGCCGAGCGGCGCCAGCATCACCTCGAACGACACCTACTACATGTCGTCGCCTTACGCCGGCTGGTACGTGCAGGACACCTGGCGGGCGACCCCTACCCTGACGCTCAACTTCGGGCTGCGGCTGGAGTACGAAAAGGGGCCGCGGGAGCGGTTCAACCGGCTGCTGAAGGGGTTCGACCCGGCGCTGAGCCTGCCCATCGCGGAGGCGGCCGGGCAAGCCTACTCGGCCAGCCCGCTCGGGGAGCGCTCGCCGTCGGATTTCGTCGTGCGCGGCGGCAGCGTCTACGCGAGCCAGGCGGGAAGCAACTGGTGGGACAGCGAGCTGATGTGGCTGCCGCGGGCCGGAGCGGCATGGCAGGTGGCGCCGGGGACGGTGATCCGCGGCGGCTACGGGCTGTTTTTCGACACTCTGAACGCCATGCTGTACGCGCCCAACCAGACCGGTTACAGCCGCACGACGTCGTCGGTGCTGACCACGGACTTCGGCTACAACTGGCTGGTGGGGGACCCGCAGAACGGGGTCTCGCCGCTGACCGATCCTTTCCCGGTGCGCAGCGACGGCACGCGATTCGATACGCCGCTGCGGGACGCGCTGGGCGTGATGGCCGCCGCGGGTCGCAGCTTCACGCATTATGACAACGGGCTGCGCCATGCGCGGCAGCAGCGCTGGCGCATCGGGGTGCAGCGGCAGATCAGCCGCACGATGGTGGTGGAGGCCGCCTATGCCGGATCGTATTCGGACCGGAACTACCTGGGGCGGCCGCTCAACCCGCTGGCGGCAGAGTACTGGGCCGACGGGCTGGAGAGGAACAACGCGGTTGCCAGCGACCTTGCCCAGAACGTCGCCAATCCTTTCCAGTTGGCCCATTTCGCGGAGCTTGAGAGCAGCCTTCCGCTGGTCTACCAGGACATGAGCACCCTGAGCTTTTTCCGTTCGGGGACGATCACCAAGCAGCAGCTTCTGCGGCCCTTCCCGCACATGGGCACCTTGACACTGAACGCTAACGACGGCAGGGTGCGGACGCACGAGATGCAGCTCAGCTTCGAGCGGCGCTTCGCCGACGGGTTCAACCTGTACGCCGCCTACACCCTGATGCAGAACCGCGAAGCGGACTACTTCCACAACGAGTTCGACCCGGAGCCTACGTGGCGCGACAGCAACGACAGCCGCCCCCACAGGCTGGTGGTCACCTCGGTTTTCGAGCTGCCCTTTGGAAGCGGCAAGCCGCTGGCCAGCCGCGGGGTGCTGGCGGCGCTGCTGGGCGGATTCCAAGTGGGGATGAGCTACGAATTCCAGTCGGGCCAGTTGCTGGATTTCGGCAACCTGTTCTACTACGGCGACCCGAAGGATATTCGGGCGGGCGAGAAGGCCTTCAGCCGGTGGTTCAACACGGACGGGTTCGAGCGCACGGCGTCGCGGGCGCCGGCGGCCTACCACCGGCGGGTTTTCCCGACGCGCGTGGACGGCGTGCGCGGCGATATCACCAACCAACTGAGCGGCAGTTTGCAACGCGAGATACGAATCCGGGAGCGGTTGGGCGTGCAGTTCCGCGCCGACGTGCTGAACCTCGTGAATCGCACCCAGATGGCCGCGCCGGTGACCAACCCGCTGGCAACGAACTTCGGGGAGGTGACCACGCAGGCGTGGACGACCAAGCGCTTCCTGCAGTTGCAGCTTCGGGTGACGTTCTGAAGCCAATCAGCGGGCCACGCCGCCCGCTATTCAACGGGGCACGCAACGCCCGGGGGCGCGCCGGTCGGCGCCGCCATCCGTACGCTGTCCGAGTCCAGCTTGCGAAATTCCAGGTGCTGTACGGCCGGGGGGCGCGTGGGCGAAAGGGTGAAGAACGCGCCGACGATGCCCTTCTGACACTTCATGTTGAACTGCCCGCGCAGCCAGTTCTCGGCTCTCACGGGTCCGGGCGCCGCACACTCGCCCACCTGCTCTTTCAGCTTCGCGATTTCCGCGCGGCGCTCGTCGATGGGCTTATCGAGAAGCAGGTTGTTCGCCGCAATCTCCCGGGCCTCGCTATCGTTCCAGGATCTCCAGAGGCTCACGATGCGATCGCGCATCCGGGATAGCACAGGCGAAGCCGGCAGTTCGCGTTTCCGCAGTCCACCGGTCTTCAGCATGGCGTTCCACGCCTGGTTGATGGGAGCGGAGGGACCTTCGTAGGTAAGGTTCGTCATGGCGAACATGCCGACGCCGTACTCCGGGAGCCACGACATGTAGGATCCGAAGCCGGGCAATCCGCCGCCGTGACCCACGATCAGGTCAAAGCGGCAGTCGCTCGCGATGCGCAGCCCGTAGCCATAGCCCGACTGCGACAGCTCGAGCCCGCCTGCGGTCCTCTTCACCGCAAGGTTGGCCGGGGTCCAGAGGCGGGCCATCTCGCGCACCGAAGCGCGCCGGACCGGCCCGGCTTCCGGATCGTCGCGCGCGGGCCACGCCGAAAGATGGAAGGCGACATACTTGCCGAGGTCTTCCGCGCTGGTCAACAGCCCGCCCATCGCGCCGAAGGCGCCGTGCGGCAGCGGAGCCTCTTCCTGGTAGACGCCGTCGGGCCGGAGCCGATAGCCAACCGCACGGCGGTCCGGGGGCACCTCCGAGAACTCGAAGGTGGTGCTCGACATCTTCAGTTGGCTCAGAATCTGGGAGCGCACGTACTGCTCGTAAGGCATGCCGGATGCTTTGGCCACCACGCGCCCCAGCAGCGCGAAACCGTAGTTGGAGTACTCGTAGCGCGATCCGGGCGGCGTGGAGAAGGGAATCCCGGCCCGCAGCCACCCGGTGAGTTCGTCGTCGGTGATGCCCAACTGGCGATCGCCCCACGGGTTGTCTTCGGGAAAGCCGCTGTTCTGGCTCAGGAGCTGGCGAATGCGCAGCGGCGGCGAGTCGCGCGTCGGCAGTTCCATCTTTGCGAACTCCGGCACCCACTTCGCAACCGGATCTTCGAGCGACAGCTTGCCTTCATCGCGCAGCTTCAGAACCGCCAGCGCCGTGAAACTCTTGGTCATGGAGGCGATGCGGAACACGGTGGTCGGCGTGACCGGTGCATTGCCCTTTCGCTCCCGCATCCCTACCGACTCGACGTGCGCCAGGCGCCCATCGATCACCACGCCCCATATCAGTCCTGGAAGTTTCCGGTTGCTGGCATACTCCCGGAAGATCCGGTCGACCTCCGGCATGGCCGCTTCCAGCTTGCGGACGCGATCCGGATCGGTGAAGCGCGCCGTCGGATAAGCGTCGCCCGCCGGCAACTGGGCCACGAACAAGAAACCGCACAGAATGGTCCATCGCACAGAGGCCAGTATTTCATGCCGCGTGAAGCGGGCACAACCGGAGTGCCACGGTGCGCTTCGCATAGAGGGCGTCAAAACGTGTACTTCAGGGCGAACTGGATGCGGCGCGGCTCGTCGGCCTCGTTGATGGTCGCGGTGGCCTGGCCGCGCAGGCCCGCGTTCGGCTGCCCGAACGTGGGGGTATTGGTGAAGTTGAACGACTCGAACCGGAACTGCAGCGCGTGGCTCTCCCAGGGCAGCCGGAAGCGCTTGCCGAGGATGAAGTCGAAGTTGCGGGAGCCGGGTCCGTAGAGGACGTTGCGGCCGGTGTTGCCGAAAACGCCGGGGGCGCTGGCCACGAAGGCGAACTCGTCGAACCATCGGTCGATGGTCGGGTTGTCGATGGCGCCGGCGGCGATGCGGTCGCCGCGATTGGCGGTGCCGCTGTTCTGCGGATCGCCGGGATAGCTGACGGAGAAGGGAATGCCGGTGCGGAGCGAGAGGATGCCGCCGAGCTGCCAGCCGCCGAGCAGCGCGTCGAGGGCCGCGCCCCAGCTTCTTCCCAGGGCGCGCCCGCGGCCGAAGGGGAGTTCGTAGGTGAAGCTGCCGACGAAGCTGTGGCGCCGGTCGAGGCTGGAGTTGCCGCGTTCGGCGCGGAAGTTATAGTGGTTGGCTGCTCCCGAGAAACCCTGGTCGAGCGATTCATTGTTCTGATCGATGGCGTGGGACCAGGTGTAGGAGGTGATGAAGGTCAGGCCGCGGGAGAAGCGTTTCTCCGCCTTGGCGACCAGGGCGTTGTAACTGGAGTTGAGGGCGGGGTCGCGGAGCGTGATGTTGTTCCAGTCGGGGCGCACGCGGCGCTGGTTGGCTGGAATGGTGGGGTGCGGCCCGCCGTTGTTGATATTGCGGCCAACGTACAGGTGAGTGGCCTTAGCGCCCTGGTAGCCGACGTCCAGCAGAATGTCTCCGGGCAGCTCGCGCTGGAGGTCGAAGAACCACTGGGAGGCGTACTGGTTGGGGAACTCCTCGCGGCTGACCTCGAGATTGGTGCCGCGGACCGGTTCGCTGGCGGGCAGGGTTACGGGGGCGAAGCCGTCGCGCACGATGGCGGCGGGTACGATGTTGTTCGACGGGGTGATGACCTCGGTGAAGTCGGGGGTCTGGTTGATCCAGCGGGCGCTTTCGCTGGTGAGGTAATCGGCCTCGCCGTAGAAGATGCCGGCGCCGGCGCGGACGACGGTCTTTTCGGTGATTCGCCAGGCGATGCCGAAGCGGGGGGCGAAGTTGTTGAGGTCTTCTTTGCACCCGCAGTCGCGGCCATCTTTGGGCCGCTGGAAGGTTTCGTAGAGGGGATCGTTGGGGGCCACGTTGAACTCGGTGAGGAAGCGGCTGACGCCCAGGCGGCCCACGCGCGCACCGTCGGGGAAGTAAGGCGACTGGAAGAGTTCCCAGCGGAGGCCGATGTTGAGGGTCAGGCGGCGGGAGAGCTTCCAGTCGTCCTGGATGTACAGCCCCCAGTAGGGCGCGATGGCATTTTCGCTCAACTGGTTGCCGACGGTGGTCTGGTTGGACCAGCCGAGCAGCATATCCGCCAGGCCGTTGCCGGTGGCGGTGCGGCTGGCCGCCACGTTGGGCATCTCCGCGGTGAACACCTTGCTGAAATTGAACAGGCCGCGGCGGAAGCGCTGCGCCTCGCGGAAGACATCGGAGCGGCGCATCTCGACGCCGGTCTTGATGGTGTGGGTGCCGCGCTGCCAGAGCAGGTTGTCGTTGAACTGGATGTTCTCCAGGTGGTTGCGGTTGGGCCAGAAACTGCGGGAGCCGATTTCGTTATAGCCGTTGGGAGTGAAGCGGGCCAGGCCGTGGTCCAGGCCGTCGTCGAAGCTGTCGCCGGGCGCGCCCTGGACGCCGAACTTCCGGTTCATGTTCTCGGTTTCGAGGATGTCGAAGCGGGTGGGGTAGTGGGTGTAGCCGAAACGGGCTTCGTTGTAGAGCGTGGGGGTGATGGTCCGGGTCCAGCTTCCCATGATGTTGTCGGAGGGTAGGAAGACGGTCTGGCCGAGGCCGCCGCCGAAGGCGGAGAGCGGCAGGGGGCCGTTCTGGAGCTTGTCGTCGCGGCGGATGGAGTAGCGGTAGAAGGTGCGGTCGCGGTCGGTGAAGTTGTGATCGATTTTGATGTCGTACTGGTTGGAGGTGTCGATGTCGGAAGGGGCGAAGAAGAAGTTGTTGGGCTGGTAGTCGCGGCCGGGAATGTTGGGGAGGGGATAAAGGTCGATGATGGGCTTGGTTACCGGGTCGAAGCGGCTGGCGGGTATCACGTTATCGGGGAAGGGCTGGCGGACGGCCGCGGCGCCGGTGCCGGTGGTGGTGAGGGGATCGTAGATGCGGTTGCGGTTCAGACCTTCCCTGGAGAAGTCGCCGTTGCGGGCATCGACGCTGGGGACGGTGGAGGTGAAGCTCTGGCCGCGCCGGATACGGGTGCCCTGGTAGCTGAAGAAGAAGAAGGTGCGGTTGCGGAGGACGGGGCCGCCGAGGGTGCCGCCGAACTGGTTCTGCCTGAGGGTGGGTTTCTTCGAGCCGGAGCGGTTGGCGAAGAAGTTGGTGCCGTCGAACTTTTCGTTGCGCAGGAACTCGTACAGGGTGCCGTGCAGTTCGTTGGTGCCGCTCTTGGTGGAGACCACGACTTTGGCGCCCATGCGGTAGCCGTACTCGGCGGAGTTGTTGTTGGTGACGACCTTGAACTCGGCGACGGCGTCCACGGGCGGCTTGGTGGCCTGCGCCTGGAAGCCGAGCGGCCCGCCGGAGGCGCGCGAGCTGTTATCCACGCCGTCGAGCAGGACGTTGGTCTGGTAGGCGCGCTGGCCCAGGGCGATGAAACCGCCTTCGGCGTTGTCTTCACCGGCGGTGCGGGCGCCGCGGCCGAGAGCGCGCGCGGGAAGCACGCCCGTGGCCAGCTTCGCCAGCTCGAGATAGTTGCGCAGGTTGAGGGGCATTTCGACGACGCGCTTCTGGTCGATGACCTGGCCCATGCTGGTGGTCTCGGATTCGAGCAGGGCGGCGGCGGCGTGGACCTCGATGGCTTCCGCCACGGCGCCGATTTTGAGCGCGAAATCCACGCGCGCGATCTGATCGACGTTGAGCACCAGGTTTTCCCGCGAGACCGGGCTGAAACCTTCCTTCTCCGCCGCGACCTTGTAGGCGCCGGGGGGCAGGAAGGGCGCGGAGTAGAAGCCGCGCTCGTTGGTTCGCAGGGTGGTGACGACGCCGGTGTCGATGTTGGTGATGGTGATGACGACGTCGGGCACGGCCGCGGCAGCCGGGTCGCTGACCACGCCCTGGATGCCGGAATTCTGCGCGTACAGGCCCGCGCACAAGGCGAAAACCAGAACAGCGGAACGTCTCATGATTCCCCTCCGTTCTGGAAAGTATACTCCGGGAAGGGGGGGCCGAGAGGGGCGGGAAATCGGGTAGAAAACACCGGAACCCGGCGGGCGGGCGGGCGCGGATAGTGCGATGATAAGCAGGTATGAACCGCCGGAACTTCCTGACCACCGCGGCGGGGTTTCCCGCCATCGTGCGCGCGCGGAGCGGCGCTGCCGAGGACCGCCCCAACGTGATCTGGATCCTGGGCGACGACCTGGGAACGGAGCTGGGCTGCTACGGGCACCCGGTGGCGCGGACCCCCAACCTCGACCGGCTAGCCGGGCAGGGGGTGCGGTTTACGCAATTCCATACCACGGCGCCGGTGTGTTCGGCGAGCCGGTCGGGCTTCAATACCGGGATGTACCAGTCCAGCATCGGGGCGCATAACCATCGCAGCCACCGGAAGGACGGGTACAGGCTGCCGGAGGGCGTGCGGCTGGTCTCCGAGCGCTTCCGGGAGGCGGGCTACTTCACCTGCAACGTGCTGGAGATCGCCGGCGGGGCGCGGGGCACGGGGAAGACCGATTACAACTTCACCGCGGCGAAGCCCTTCGACGGCACCCACTGGAACCAGCGCAAGCCGGGGCAGCCGTTCTATGCCCAGATCAACTTCCAGGCGCCGCACAAGGGGCCGGCGTTCGTGGCGGCGCGCAAGCGTGGCGGGCTGGTGGATCCGAAGAAGGTCCCGCTGCCGCCCTACTACCCCGATCATCCGGTGGTGCGGGACGAGGTGGCCAACTACCTGGACGCGATTGCCCTGCTGGACTACCAGGTGGGGGTGTTGCTGCGGGAACTGGAGCGGGAGCGGCTGCTCGACAACACCGCGCTGTTCTTCTTTGGCGACAACGGGCGCTGCCTGCTACGGGGCAAGCAGTGGCTCTACGACGAGGGTACGCGGGTGCCGCTCATCGTGCGGTGGCCGGGGGTGACGAAGGCCGGGAGCGTGCGGGATGAGCCGGCCATAGCGCTCGATGTGACGGCCTCGTCGCTGGCGGCGGCAGGGATTCGGGTGCCCGGGAACTTTCACGGCCGGCCGCTGTTCGGTAGCGGTGCGCGGCCGCGGGAGTTCGTGGTGACGGCGCGGGACCGCTGCGATATGACGGTGGACCATATCCGCGCCGTGCGCGACCGCCGCTACCGGTATATCCGGAACTTTATGCCGGAGCGGCCGCATACGCAGTACAACCAGTACATCGAAAGCTCCTATCCCACCCTGGGAGTGCTTAAGGAACTGCACGCCAAGGGCAAGCTGGACGCGGTCCAGCGGCTGTTCATGGCGGAGCGCAAGCCGGAGGTGGAGTTCTACGACTGCCAGGCGGATCCGCACCAGGTGCGCAACCTGGCGGGCGACCCGCAATACGCCGGCCTGGTCGCTAAGTTCGGCGCGCGGCTCGAGGCGTGGCGAAAAGAGACAGGGGACCAGGGCGGGTCCGCGGAGTCTCCAGAGGAACTCGAGCAGGCGTGGGCGTCGGC
>JAWLGN010000182.1:4209-11315 GCA_041685075.1 Bryobacteraceae bacterium | reverse complement strand
ACTAGTTCACCGCGTAAGAAAAGACCGGCGCGACTTTCGCAAAGAGTAACAGCATCAACTGCGATGAGAATGCCGGGTCCGTTGATTCCGGTGGCGGCTGGAAGCGGGTTCGGCCAATGCATTTAGAATGGCGGCGCCGGCATTTCCGTCCCCGTAGGCGGGTCGCCATGGCCCGGCCAGGCCGGAATTTTTCGCGGCGGCGACGATTTCGTTTGTAAAGGGCCCGGTGAGGACATTGCAGCGGTTCTCCAATGTCTCTATCCACTCGGTCTCGTCCCGCAGGGTAATGCAGGGGATCTTCAGGAAATAGGCCTCTTTTTGGACGCCCCCGGAATCGGTGAGGATGAAGCGGGCGCGCCCTTCGAGCAGAAGCATATCCAGGTAGGAGAGGGGTTCGAGAAGGGTCACGGCGGCGGGCAGGCAGTCGTATGCCTCCAGCCGGTTCTTCGTGCGGGGGTGCACCGGCCAGACGACCGGACAGATGGTGCGTGCGATCTGGTCGAGCGCCTCGACGATGGCGCGGAGGCGGCAGGAGTCGTCGGCGTTCTCGGCGCGGTGTACGGTGGCCAGCGCGAATCGGCCGGGACGCCAGGCTTCGGCCAGGGGCCCGCCGCGTTGCTCCGCCGCTTCACGGAAGGCGAGCGAGGCGTCGTACATGACATCGCCCGTCAGGACCGCGCGACTGCCCAATCCTTCTTTTTCGAGATTCTCCATCGCCAGGGCGGTGGGACACAGGAGCAGGTCGCCGAGGTGGTCGGCCACGATGCGGTTGATCTCCTCGGGCATGCCTCGGCGCCGGCTACGGAGGCCGGCTTCGATATGGGCCGTGCGGAAGGGCGCTTTGGCGGCGACCAGCGCGCCGGCCAGGGTGGAGTTGGTGTCGCCATAGAGCAGGACCCAATCCGGCGCCTCTTTCTCGAGAACCAATTCGAGCCGCTTGAGCATCTCGCCGGTTTGGACGCCGTGAGAGCCGGAGCCGACTTCCAGGTCGTAGTCCGGCCGGGGGATCGCCAACTCTTCGAAGAACACGGCGCTCAGCGCGGGGTCGTAGTGCTGGCCGGTGTGGACGATAGTGTGGCGCCATTCCCCGCGGTCGGTGCGCCGTGCCAGTGCACGGCACACCACCGCCAGCTTCACGAACTGCGGGCGCGCCCCTACGATCGAGAGGATGCGCATACCTGGTTATAAAAAGAGCGGATGGACTCGCAGATGTAGTCGATGTCTTCGGCGGCGAGTTCGGAGTGAACCGGCAGGGCCAGCGACTCCGCAGCCAGCCTCTCGCTGACCGGGAAATCGCCTTTGCTGTAGCCCAACTCCTCGTAGCAGGGCTGCAGGTGCAAGGGCAGGGGATAGTAGACCTCCGACCCGACTCCCTGCTTCTTCAGATGGGCCTGCAGCGCGTCGCGCTCCGGGCAGCGGATCACGAACTGGTTGTAGACGTGGCGTGTCTGGCAGGCGGCCGGCGCCGCGGGGATGACCGGCGCGCCGGACTCGGCCAGACGGGCGCGGTAGCGCTCCGCGTTCCGCTGGCGGCCCGCCGACCAGGCGTCCAGGTGGCGGAGCTTGACCCGCAGGACGGCAGCTTGCAGCGCATCCAGGCGCGAATTGATCCCCACCCAGCGATGAAAATACTTGCCCGTGCGGCCGTGGATGCGGAGAGCGGTCAGGCGCTCGGCAAGGGACGCGTCATTGGTGGTGATCATGCCCCCGTCCCCGTAGCCGCCCAGGTTCTTGCTGGGGAAGAAGCTGAAGCAGCCGACCTGGCCGATGCTGCCGGCGCGGCGGCCCTTGTATTCGGCGCCGATCGCCTGCGCCGCGTCCTCGATGACGGGGATGCCGCGCTCGGCCGCCAGGGCGCAGAGAGGATCCATGTCGGCGCAGCCTCCGAACAGGTGCACCGGGATAATGGCCCGAACTTTGGGGTGCGAGGCGAGGACCTCGGCAACCCGATTCGGGTCCAGGTTGAAGGTGCCCTCGTCGACGTCGGCGAAAACCGGCACGGCGCCCAGCCGGGAGATCGCTCCGGCGGTCGCGAAGAACGTGTAGGGAGTGGTCAGAACCTCATCTCCCGGGCGGATTTCCAGGGCCAGCAGCGCCAGGAACAGGGCGTCCGAGCCGGAGGCGCAACCTACGGCGAAGCCGGCTCCGCAATAGGCGGCGATTTCGGATTCGAACTGCCGCACTTCTTCACCCAGGATGAATCTTTGGGAATCGGCAACCTGGACAATTTGCGCCAGAACCTCCTCCCGGATGCGCGCATGCTGGGCCTTCAGGTCCAGTAAAGGTATTTGTTTTTCGATAGCGGTGCTCACGTATTTTGCTCCTCTTTCGCGGGGACCACCCGTTGCCCGTACTTCAAATATTCGGCGCCGCAGGCCTTGCACGTGCCCTGCTCCCGGCCGTTCACGTTTTCGAAGTTCAGGCCGATGCCGCACGCGCAGATCCAACTCCGTACCCGGGCGGGGTTGCCGTAGACCAGGGCGAAATCGGGAATGTCGCGGGTGACGACGGCGCCCGCGCCCACGAAGGCATACCGGCCGATGGTCACCCCGCAGACCACCGTGCAGTTGGCGCCCAGCGAGGCGCCCCTGCGCACCAGGGTGGTCTTGTACTCGTCCCTCCGAACCACGTGGCTGCGTGGATTCACTACGTTGGTGAAGACCATGGAAGGGCCGCAGAAGACGTCGTCCTCGAGGATGCAGCCGGTGTAGACCGAAACGTTGTTCTGAATTTTTACATTGTTTCCGATGACCACGTCCGGGGAAACCACCACGTTCTGGCCGATATTGCAGCGTTCCCCGATACGCGAGTTCCTCATAATGTGGCAGAAGTGCCAAATTTTGGTGCCCGAACCGATGGAGCATGGCTCATCGATATAGCTGGAGTCGTGCACGAAATAGGTTGGTTCTGTTTGCGGCTGCATCAGTTCCTCATTTTCCGCCCGTGCCCGTAAGGACAATACGAACCGTTTTCAAAATAATCGCGGAGTCGAACAGCACGGACATGTTCTTCAGGTAGAAGAGGTCGTATTCCAGCTTCCGCATGGCGTCCTGGACAGTGGAGCCGTAGTGGAATTGCACCTGGGCCCAGCCTGTGAGGCCGGGGCGGACGGTATGGCGCTCGTCGTAGTAGGAGATCTGTTCCCGCAACTGCTCGACAAAAACCGGCCGCTCCGGCCGGGGGCCGACGAAGCTCATATCGCCCCGGATGATATTGATGAACTGGGGCATCTCGTCCAGGCGGTACTTGCGCAGGAACCTGCCGATTCGGGTGATGCGCGGATCCTGATCGGCCGCCCACTGGGCACCGTTATCCTTTTCGGCATCGGTCCGCATGGAGCGGAGCTTCAGCACCTCGAAACACTCGCCGCGCAATCCCACGCGGGTCTGCCGGTAGAAGACGGGGCCTTTGGAATCGAGGCGGATCGCTATGGCGAGCAGCGCCATCAGGGGGGCGGAGAGCAGCAGCCCCAGGGTGGCGCAGGTCAGATCCAGGAAGCGTTTCAACGCCAGGGTGAGGCGCGAGCGATGGAAGCCGCCCGAGAAGACGAACCAGCTCGGCTTCACCGTGGAGAGCCACACGCGGCCGGTCAGAGAGGAGAGGAGCGAGTGGGCATCTTCGACGACCACGCCTTGCACCCGCAGCCTTACCAGGTCCCGCACCGGCAGAGCATTCCTGCGGTCCTCCAGGGCCACCACGATACGGGAGATGCCGTGTTGGGCTACGATCTCCTGGATCTCGGTGCTGGCGCCCAGGATGGGCCGCCCGGAGAGCGTCGTCGCGGCTCCGGTGTCGCCCTCTCGAAGGGCGATAAAGCCCGCCAGCGCCACGTTGAGATCGTCGCGCCGGGCCACTTCGCGGGCCACGTCCAGCGCCAGATGGTCCATTCCCAGGATAGCGATGTTCGCCTTGGGAGCGGCGACCTGCCAGAGCCGGTCCAGGAGAGTCCGGCTCACCGTCACAAAGACCGCCACCAGGGCCACGCTGATGAAGCACACGCCCCGGCTGATGAGCAGGCTGGGGAAGATGAAATACATCAAACCCAGCAGCAGGCAGCCTATTCCGAGCGAGTGTCCGATGGAGATGAGTTGCTCGCGGCGGTGCGGCAGCGCGCGCAGGTTGTACAGGTCCGAGCAGTAGAAACCGACTTGCAGTGTGCCGACGAAAGCCGCGGCCTGGGCGGCGAAGTCGGGAAACGCGACGTAGGATTCGAAGCCGGGCGCGTTGTCCCAGAACCGGAGCCGCGCGCCGCAGAGCAGCGCCAACGCAATCAGGCCGGTTTCCAGCACGACTCGGACGACGCTTTTCGGCGCGATGTACTGGCTGAAGACCCTGATCATGGATGCTTCGATATCCCTCTTCTATCGCCGGATCGCGGAGGGCGTCCAGGTCAGCGACAAAAAGGCCGCTATACGCGAGAGATCCCGCTCCGCCTGCGACAATCGAGCCGGCAGCCTGAAGTAGCCGGCTTGTGCGCCGATGGAAAATCCGGCGCCCAACGCTCTGCCCCCTCCGGCAGCGCCTCGCCACATTCCCGTGTTGCGGACTGCGGAATGATCGAGCCAGCGGTACCCGAAATTTGCGAACAGCGACCAGGGGCTTCGGGGGGGACCCCAGCGCCAGGTTCCCATCACGCCGGTAGTGGCTGTCGATCCCAGGCCATAGCGATCTCCCAGGGACCGGTCGTAACTCAGCAAGGCGGCGTGCGCGTACGTCTTGTATCCGAGAGCCGCTCCGGCTACGTAGCGCACCTTGCGGGGGGGCGCCGTGGACGTCTGGCGCGTATAGGCCACCACGCCGGCGCCTCCACTCGCCTGGACAAACCAGCGGCGGCTCATGTTCCGGCTAAAGCCCAGGGAGACGGAGGTCGTATTGCCGGTTTGGAACCGCGACATCATGCGGCTGGCGAGTACCGTGGCGGTGAACTTGGTGCGCGGGGTGAGGGAGTAGGCCCATCCCGACGTCAACCCCACTGTCGTGGCCCGCGGGGCCAGTCCGGCCGCAGGGCCGCTCAACGCATCCTCGGTATCGCCGGCAACCCGCATGTACTGCAGACGCGTTCCGTAAGCGCTGAATTCGAGGGAGCTTCTATCGGAGAGCGTGCGGGAGGCGCTCAGCTTCGCCGTGCCGCTCAGAACCCGCGTGCCAAGCAGGAAACCTTCGTCCGGCGACTCCAGCTCCACCGGGCTCCCGGGCGCCCCGGGACCCGGAAAATCGTTGGGAACGGCTGTGGGGAAAAGCAGTTGTTCCCGGTTGCTGATGTATCCCCCGGCGGTGGCGCTCAGGTTCCATTTGCCCTTTTCCCCCATGAGGCCGGCGGACAATTGATGGTTGACGGTGCTGAGCGTGGAGTGGCGGTAATCCCCAATATAGGACGGCGAGTAGGCGATCAGAGCGTTCGACTTGCGGCCTGTATGGGTCCACCCTACCCTGGCCATGGCTCCCATGATCGAACTGGATGCTGCCGGACCGGTGAAGGGAACACCCACGCCGAACGGCAGGCCCGACATCTGCCCGGAATAGTAGCCGGAGAAGACGGAGACGCCGTAGAGGCGCAAACCTCCCCTGGCCGTGCCCAAGGGATTCCATTGCCCCACCGGCGCGATCTGGCCGTCGAGCGCTGCCGGCCGCAGGCAGCAAGCCAGCAAAAGAATCGGAATGACGGTTTGTGCTCTCAAAAGGCGCCTCGATTTCCGGCTGGCCGGTTCTCCCGGGGCGAAGCTTCGGGCGAAGCCGGCGTAGCGCCGTGACATTATCGAACCCTGGCTCACGCAATTTGCCTTCCAAGCAGAAGCAGCTTTCTGGAGCGGGCCGAAAATTGGGTACGAACTGTGCGGGTCCACTTTGGCGGCGCCGGGGTATCCATCCGCCATCACTCGAGCCATAGCGCGGGTTACGGCAGCCCCAAAAGCTGAGAAGCAGGGAAAATATTTGGGAAAGCCGTCCCCGGGCGCATCGATTGCCGTCAATAACCAACGCCAAACCAAGCGGTTAAAACCGCGTTTCCTTTTGGCTTGCCGATTGCTCCCCAGCTCCGTGCCGTTAGGGCAACCACGCCTGCAGTGCAGGTCTCTGCCAACGTTCAGGAAGGATTCGATGACCAATTCGGGAATCCCGCATCAGCGGTTACGGCCGCGCCTGGCGCAGAATGCCGCGGGGGAGCAGTGGTCCGTGGAGCATTACCTGCGGGTCCTGTTCTATAGAAAGTGGCTGATTCTGGGGTTTTTTCTGCTGGTATCCTGCGCCACCGCCGTCTACAGCTATCGCATTCAGGATGTGTACACGTCGGAAACCGTCATCCTGGTGGATCCGCAGAAAGTGCCGGAAACATATGTGAAGGCGACCGTCACCGGCGATATTCGCAACCGCCTGGGTGCGCTGTCTCAACAACTGCTGAGCGCCACTCGTCTGCAAGCCATCATCGACGCGTTCAATCTTTATCCCGAACTGAGGAACACGGCGCCCCGCGAAGACATCATCACTCGAATGCGCAACTCCATCTCGGTCGCCGTGGTGACCAAGTTCGGCGCCTCCCAGGATCTGCAGGCGTTCCGGATTGCGTACAGCAATCCCGATCCGCAGGTGGCCGCACAGGTCACCAATAAACTCGCGTCGCTTTACATTGAGGAAAACTTGAAAGCCCGCGAGCAGCAGGCCACCGACACGACCCAGTTTTTGCAGAATCAACTGCAGGCGGCCAGGAAAACGCTGGAGGAGCAGGAAGCCAGACTGAAGGACTTCAAGCTGCGGCATGCCGGTCAGATGCCGGAGCAGCAGACCGCGGTGCTGCAGATACTGGGTCAACTCCAGTCGCAGTTGCAGGTGGAGTCGGACGCATTGGGCCGGGCGGAACAGCAAAGGAGCTACATCCGGTCGATGATGTCGCAATCGGCGCCGGTAGTGGATATCGACGATGCGGCGCAGCGGCGGCAGCAGGAGGCAAGGCGATCGCAGGAGGCCAGCGGGGTTCAGGCGCAACTGGCTGCCGCCATGTCCCGCTATACGGAGAATCACCCCGAAGTACAGCGGTTGAAGGGCCTGCTCGAGGAGGAGAAGCGAAAGGCCGGCCAGGCCGCGGCTTCTGCTGCTGCTCCGTCGGAATCGCC
>JAWLGN010000182.1:0-4199 GCA_041685075.1 Bryobacteraceae bacterium | reverse complement strand
CGGTGGCGCCTCCCGTGCCCACCGCTCCGGTCAACACCCAAAATCCGGTGCTCGTGTCGCAGTTGCAGTCGGTGGAAGCGGAGATCCAAAAGCACAAAGAGGAACAGCAGCGCCTGCAGAAGCAGATTGCCGAATACCGCGCCAAACTCGAGGCTATTCCCATCAGAGAACAGCAGATCGTGCAACTGGTGAGGGACTACGAAATTTCCAAAACGCATTACACCCAGTTGCTCGGCAAGCAGATGTCGGCCGAGACCGCGACGCAGTTGGAGATCCGGCAGAAGGGCGAGAAGTTTTCGATTCTGGACCCGGCGCAGGTGCCGGAGCGGCCCTCGAGCCCGAACCGGCCGCTGATCAACGCCGCCGGTTGCCTGGCGGGGCTGCTGTTGGGTTTGGCGCTTGCCATCGCGCCGGAGTTCTTCGGGATGTCGATCACCGCGGGCGAGCAGCTCGCGACGGCCAGCGGCTACCCGGTCCTGGAGGTGATCCCCGTCATCCGCACGCGGGCCGACCGGGTTAGGACCAGGCGGCTGGCGGTGGCCGCAGCGGCTTCCGGAACGGCTATGTTGCTGGCCTGCATTGCGGTTTTCTATTTTCGCTAGGAGCGCGGGTGCATACGGAATTCTTTGGATTGAAGCAGGACCCCTTCCGGCTGACGCCGGATCCGGCGTTCATTTGCATGACGGTGCAGCACCGGGAGGCCTTTGCCGGGCTGGTCTATAGCGCTTGCACGCGGCCCGGGTTGACGGTGCTGGCCGGCGAAGCGGGGACCGGCAAAACCACCCTGCTGTACATGCTGCTGGGCCTGCTCGAAAAGCGCGGATGCACAGCCGCCATGATCACCCACCCGACGCTCAGCCGGGACGAATTTTTGGATTTTGTTCTCGCCAGGTTTGGCGTGGCGTGCCCCTCGGTGCTGCGGAGCAGACAGGTGATCGCCCTCGAAGAAGCCCTGGTGCGGAATCGCAAGGCCGGGCGGCCGTCGATCCTGATCGTCGATGAAGCCCAGCGGTTGACCACGGAAGTTCTGGAAGAGATCCGGCTGTTGCTGAATATCGAGACGCCCGAGCAGAAACTGCTGGACGTGGTCATTGCCGGCCAACCGGAGTTGACGGAGGTTCTGCGGCGGCCCGAAATGCGGCAACTCAAGCAGCGCGTCAGTTCCTTCTGCAAATTGCAGCCGCTGACGCGTGGGGAAGTTGGGGAATATATCGATTACCGCCTGGCGCAGGCCGGTCTTCCCAATCAGAAGATATTCCCGGAGCCATCCATCGATTTGATTTACCAGTACAGCCGGGGCATCCCGCGGTTGGTGAACACGCTTTCGAACAGCGCTCTGCAGACGGGCTTTGGATTGCAATCCCGCACCGTCACACCATCGATCGTGCGAGAGGCGGCCGGCGACCTCGACCTGCTGCCGCCACCACCGGCCAGTTCCAACGGGCACGGCGCCCCTCCGCCGGACTCCGAAAGTCTGAACGAAGCTCCGCGGCCTGCGCCGGAGGAGAGTTTCGCCGTCGGCCGCGTTCCGCTCGAAAGTTATGCGAACTCGCAGGCCACGCTCGGTTTTTTCGCCGACCTGGTGAGTCGTTGGAAATGAGGTTCAAAGCAGGTCTTGGCGAATCCCAAAATCTGGGATCTCGGGCGGTTTTTTGGGAGGGCCATGCCGCGATTGCGCTACGTGCCTCAAATGCATGTGGCTTTGGAAGTGGCCCCGTACATGCCCTTAAGTAGCGCTCTGCACCATGAGTCGATATTACGAAGCCTTGAGAGAAGCGAGCCGCTTCCGCCGGAAGGCGGACGGGGCCGTCGAAGAGCCGGAACCCGAAGCAGTCGAAAGCGCGGGTGCAGCGACTCCCGGTGAGCAGGAAGCGATACCGCCAAATTCCGCCGGACGTGTTCAGGAAGATTGGGCGATCCCGCAGGACCCCCTCGGTCCCGGCCTCGCTCCCGGCAGCGGCTCTTCAGCCCAGCCGGCCGCAATGGTCCTCGACCCCAAGGCCAGGCTGATTCCGCATGCCATCGACACGGTGGTGGTGGAGCACTACCGCAGGCTGCGCACGAAAATCATGCAGGCGCACGCGGCCCAGCCGTTTCGAAGCCTGATGGTGGCTAGCCCGGGTCCCCAGGAGGGAAAGACGGTAACGGTTCTGAACCTGGCCCTGAGTTTCGCGATGCTGCCGTCGCTCAAAGTGCTGGTGGTGGATGGAGACCTTCGGCGGGGCAGCGTGGGGAAATGGCTGGGGGTGGACGACAGTCCGGGGTTGAGCAACGTGCTCGACGGGTCGGCGCGGTTTGAAGACGTTGTGTTGCAGTGCGAGGGCATTCCGGTGCACTTCGTCTTGCGCGGGAATTCGAAGCTGCCTGCCGCGGAACTTCTCCATTCCGCCGGACTGGGCAACCATTTCCGGAAAATGACCGAGCACTACTCGCTGGTGTTGGTGGACACACCACCGGTGAACCTGCTGGCCGACGCGCAGCTTATCGCGGCGCACTGCGACGCCGTGCTGCTGATCGCCAGGGCTTTCTCCACGAGCCGCAAGGAGTTGGAGAAGGCGGTTCGGGATATATCACGTTTCCGGGTGATCGGAACGGTTTTGAACGGAGGCGTCCGCACGCGTCTCTACGGCAAGTACGGCGGGTATTACTGAGCGGCCATGAGCGAAGCGATTTCAACGGACCTGATGAACTATGGCAGCGCCCCGGCGCCGGGCTCGAAGGCCGGCCTGGAGATCTGCGAACTGCAGCCGGGCCGGGAGGAGGCCTGGGACCGGTTCATCATGTCCTCACCCTTCGGAACCTTCTTCCACCTCTCCGGATGGAAACGGGTCATCGAGGCGGTTCTGGGCCACCGGTGCTTTTACCTGCTGGCGCGCCGCGGCGAAGCCATCAGCGGCGTGTTCCCGATTGCCTGGGTTCGGAACAGGATTTTCGGCGACTGCCTGGTCTCCCTGCCGATTGCGGTTTATGGAGGAATTTGCGCCGCCGATGAGGCCTCTCATGGGGCATTGCTGGAGGCGGGCAGCAACCTGGCGGACCGCCTTGGGGTGAAGTACCTGGAGATGCGCAACCGGGAGGAGATGTACCCCACCTCGCTCCCCGGTCGAGATCTCTATGTGCATTTCACGCAGGACTTGTCGCCGGGCCCGGAGAAGTTACTGAAGGCTCTGCCCCGCGACACCCGGTACATGGTGAGGAAGTCTTTGAAAGCCGGGTTGGCCTGGACCGAGGACCTGTCGCTGGAGGAGTTTTACAACCTGTATGCCCGGAGCGTTCATCGCCTGGGGACGCCGGTATTCTCCCGCAGTCTTTTTACGCATTTGCTCGAGGTCTTCCCGCGGCACTGCCGGCTCTTCGGCGTGCGCAAGGAAAAGCAGGCCATTGCCGGGGTTCTCTGTTTTTACTTTCGAAAGGAGGTGCTGCCGTACTACGCCGGGTCCCTCCCCGAGTTTTTCCGGGAGGCGCCCAACAACTTCATGTACTGGAGCCTGATGGCCCAGAGCAGCCGCGAAGGGTTTCGCCATTTCGATTTCGGGCGGAGCAAGCGCGGCACCGGGGCATACGACTTCAAGGCGTCGTGGGCGATGCAGGTCAGGGAGCTTCCCTATCGTTATCACCTGGTTCGCGCCCGGGAGGTGCCCCATTTAAGCCCCGTCGACGCGAAGTTTCGGATTCCCGTCTTGTTATGGCAGCGGCTGCCGTTTCCGGTGACGAAGATCGCCGGTCCGCGGCTGCTCCGATGGATACCGTCCGTTTGAGACGGAGAAGGACAAACAGGCGTATAGCTCAGCGGTTAGAGCGCCCCGAATAAACACCGGGGAGGTCGTAGGTTCGAATCCTGCTGCGCCTACCAGAATCTACTGCCCGTGAGAGTGCTTTACCTTTGCCACCGAATCCCGTACCCCCCCGACAAGGGGGACAAGATCCGCGCCTTTCACCAACTGAGGGCGATTGGGGAGCGGTATGAGACGGATCTGTTCACTCTCGCGGACCAGGAGGCGGACCTGGAGCACCAGGCGGCCCTGGAGCGCTACTGCCGGAAGGTGACGGCCGTCCTGCTGAACCCACGGGCGGCCCGGCTGCGGTCGCTGGCCTATCTGCTCACCCGCACTCCGCTCACCCTGCCGTACTTCCGCTCCTCCCGGCTCGCGCAGGAGGTCCAGGCGGCGATGCGCGCGCGGTCTTATGACCGGGTGTTC
>JAWLGN010000181.1:0-11395 GCA_041685075.1 Bryobacteraceae bacterium | reverse complement strand
TACTTCACCGGCTGCTCGGGCGACGTCACGGTAGGGAAGTACAACGACGGCGCTCCCGAAGCGCGGGAGGCGCTCGCCACGCGGCTCGAGCGCGCTCTCGCCGCCGCCGCGGGAGCCACCCGATTCGAGCCGGCCGGCTCGCTCCTCTGGCGGCACGTGCCTCTCAAACTCGAGAGCAAGCCCGCCCCCCCGCTCGAAGGCCTCACGGGGCAGAACGCCTACCGTACAGCCGTGGCCGCCGCCTTCGCGGCCCGCACCACGCCGCTCGACACCGCATCGCTCGCCATCGGCCGCGTCTCCATGCTCTTTCTGCCGGGCGAGCCGGTGCTGGATTTTCAGAAGTACGCCCAGGAAACCGGGCGCGGCCGCTTCGTTGCGGTCGCCGGCTACGGCGACATCGCCCCCGGCTACCTGGTAACCGACCGGGACTACACCGAAGGGGGCTACGAGCCCTCGGCATCCCACGCCGCACCGGGCACCGAAGCGCGCGTGCTGGAGGCCATTCGGCAACTGCTGGGCCGGGAGGCCCCATAGGAGACACAACTCATGAAAGCGAATGGGAAACCGGGCAATACCCGGAGGACTTTCGTCAAATCGGGCGGCGCCGCGCTGGCGCTGGGGGCGGCGGGTCTCCATGCGCAGGAGAAGCTGGCCCTCTCCGGCGGCCCCAAAACCGTGACGTTTTCGCCCGCCAAGGTCACCGCGCTCACTCAATGGCCGCGCTACGGCGCCGCTGAAAAAAAAGCCCTGCACGACCTCATCGACAACCGCAAGTTCTACGAGGAACTGCCGCTGTTCGAAAAGGAGTGGCAGGACTACACCGGCGCGTCTTTCGTCAAAGCGCACATGAACGGCACCAGCGCCCTCACCAGCATGTTCTTCGCGCTCGACCTGCCCCAGGGCAGCGAGATCATGGTGCCCTCCTACACCTTCTTCGCCACCTGCCTTTCGATGCGCTTCTTCGGCTACGTGCCGATCTTCATCGACATCGATCCCCAGACCGCCTGCTTCGATCTCGACGACGCCAAGCGCAAGCTCACCAAAAACACCCGCGCCATCCTGCCCATGCACTCCTGGGGGCTGCCCTGCGAGATGGACAAGATCTGCGACTACGCCAAGGAGAAGGGCCTGGTGGTGCTCGAAGACGCGGCCCACGCCCACGGCGCCTCCATGCAGGGCAAGAAGATGGGCACCTGGGGCGCCATGGGGATCTACAGCTTCCAGACCAGCAAGGTGATGCCCTCCATCGAGGGCGGCATGGGGATGTACCAGACCCGCGAGTACTTCGAGCGCGCCGCCGCCTTCGGCCACTACGAAGACCCGCCGAAGTTCCCCGCCTCGAGCCCCATCCGCGCGTACGAGGGAACCGGCTTCGGGCAGAAGTATCGCATGCACCCGCTCGCCGCGGCGGTGGCGCGGCAGCAGTTGCGCGGCCTGGACGAACGCAACGCCGTGGTGGCGAAGAACGTCCGCCGGCTGAACCAGCGCTTGATCGAGCTGCCCGGGCTGAGCGAGCCGCGCTGCCGTCCCGACCAGGTGCGGGCCTACTACAACGCCTCCATGCTGCTGCTCGATCCGAAGAAGGCGGGCTTCTCGCGCGATGCCCTGGTGAAGGCGCTGCGGGCCGAAGGCGTGCGCGCCAGCACCTGGATCTACCCCGAGCAGCACAAGCTCAAGATCTACGCCGAAGCGAAGTGGTGGCACCACGCGCCCAACGTTCCCGAATCCCTGCCGGGCACCGAGTGGGTGAACGCCAACCACATCTTTCTACCCCTGATTCACGGCGAAGCGCCCGAACTTATCGACCAGTACGTGAAGGCTTTCGAGAAAGTCTGGGCGCACCGCTCGGAACTGGCGCGAGTGTAATCTCGCGGGAGTGCGCGGGGCGGACGCCCTCGCCCCGCGCGGCCAGGCCGCTACAATGTGGGCATGACCATGACGCCGGGGGCGGACCGCCTCCACATCGTGACCCTCGCGCCGGGACATTTCCACGCGGCGCTGATTCAAAAAGAAGCACTGGCCGAGCTGGCCGATGAGGCGTTCGTCTACGCGCCGCTGGGCGCCGATCTTTCCGCCCACCTCAACCGCATCGCGGGGTTCAACAATCGCCAGAAGAACCCCACCCGCTGGAAGCTGCGGGTCTACGCCGGCTGCGACTACTGGGAGCGCATGCTGGAGGAGCGGCCCGGCCAGGTGGTGGTGCTCTCCGGCATCAATCGCGGCAAGATCGACCGCATCGCCGAACTCGCCGCCCGCGGCCTGCACGTGCTGGCCGACAAGCCCTGGATCATCGAAGCCGCCGACATGCCGAAACTCGAGGCCGCCTTCGATGCCGCCGCGCGCACCGGCGCCGTCATCTTCGACGGCATGACCCAGCGCTTCGAAATCACCGCCCTGGTGCAGCGCGAGCTGGTGTCGGACCCCGAGATCTTCGGCGAGCCGCTGCCGGGCTCGCCGGAAGACCCCGCCGTCACGCTGGAAAGCGTGCACTGCCTGCTGAAGCTGGTGGCGGGAGTGCCCAACCAGCGGCCCGCCTGGTATTTCGATATCCACCAGCAGGGCGAAGGACTGGCCGACGTGGGCACCCACCTGGTGGACCAGGTGCAGTGGATTCTCTTCCCCGAACAGGCGCTCGACTACCGCGCCGACATCCGCGTGCTCGGTGGTTCCCGCTGGCCCACCATCATCTCCGAGGACAACTTCCGGCGCGTCACCGGCGAGCGCGGCTTCCCCGACTTCCTGCACTCCGCCGTGCGCCCCGACGGCCTGCACTACTTCTGCAACAACACCGTCACCTACACGCTCCGGGGCATCCACGTGAAGATGGACGTGCGCTGGGACTTCGAAGCGCCGCCCGAAGGCGGGGGCGACAGCGAGACGGCCGTCTTCCGCGGCAGCCGCGCCAGCGTCGAAGTACGGCAGGGCCGGGAAGAGAACTTTCGGCCCGAGGTCTACGTGGTGCCGTGCGCCGGCGCCCCGGATGTGTCCGCCGCCCTCTCCAGGCGCGTGGCCGCTCTCGAGCAGCGGTGGCCGGGCGTGGCCGTCGAGCCGCTTCCGGGCCGTTTCCGCATCGCCATCCCGCACGCGCTGCGCATCGGGCACGAGGCCCACTTCGCCCTCCTCATCGGTCGATTCTTGCAGTATGTAAAGAACCCGGGCACCATGCCTGCCTGGGAAGCGCCGGGCATGTTATCCAAGTACTACGTAACCACCAAGGGCGTAGAACTTGCCCGCAAGGAAGACCGATGCAACGCGGATGGATCCTTACCTTCGCACTGATTACATGCGGCTGCGCACCGCAGCCGCAGTTGCCGCCCTCCACGACGGAAGCGGCCTCCCAGGAAAACCGCAAGATCGTTGCCCGGGTGTACAACTCCGGGTTCCCCCTGGCCCATGACACCTATAACGGCATGGGTGTGGGCAGCGACGGCCGGGTCTACTACGTGCTCAGTTCCGAAAAGCACGATGTGGCCGGCCGCATGTACGCCTTCGACCCTTCAAGCGGCGAGATCGCGCTCATCGGCGACCTCACCGAAGCCGCCGGCGAAAAGGAGATGCAGGCCATCGCCCAGGGCAAGAGCCACGTGAACTTCGTGGAGCACGATGGCAAGCTCTACTTCTCCACCCACATCGGCTACTACGACATCATCGACGGCATGGAGAAGGCCGGCGCGCCGCCGCCCGGCTGGAAGCCCTATCGCGGCGGGCATCTGCTGGCCTGGGACATGAAGACCGGCGCCTTCGAAAGCTTCGGCCTCGCCCCCGAGCGCGAGGGCATCCTCACCAGCAATACCGACGGCGCCCGCGGCCGCATCTACGGCATCACCTGGCCCACCGGATACTTCTTCCGCTACGACATCCCCAAGAAGGAGTGGAAGAACTTCGGCGCGCTATTCCGGCTGGGCGAAAACGGCAAGGGCGAGACCTACCGCACGCTCTGCCGCTCGCTCGCCATCGACCCCCGCGACGGCGACGTCTACTTCACCGACGGCGACGGCGTGATCTACCGCTACAGCTACCAGCAGGACGCGGTGGGCAAAGTCGCCGGCGAGAACATGCGCAAGGACTACTTCGGCCTCTACGACCCCACCTCCCCCGGGCACATGGCCTACAACTGGCGGCAGGTGGTCTGGTACGAGCCGGAAGGGAAGTTCTACGGGGTGCACGGCAACTCCGGCTACCTGTTCACCTTCGATCCCCGCGCCGAGCGCATCGAGGTCATCGAACGCCTCACCTCGCTGCCCTCGAAGCGGAGCGGCATGTTCGACCAGTTCAGCTACGGCTACCTGGGCTTCACCCTGGGCCCCGACAACCACACCCTGTACTACCTCACCGGCGGCCCGATCTACGTGGAAGGCAAGCGCGTCGCCGGCAAGGACTCCACCGCGCGCGGCGAAGCCAAGGGGGTGGAAGACCTGCACCTGGTCACCTTCCACATCCCCACCCGGCGCTACACCGACCACGGCGCAGTCTTCTATCCCAACGGCGATCGCCCGCTGTACGTCAACTCGATCGCGGTGACCAGGGACGGCACCGTCTACACGCTGGCGCGCATTACCGAAGACGGCAGGACCCGCACGGACCTGGTGAGCTTCAAGCCGTAGCAGGGCGGGCCGGAGCCCGCCCCACCCTACGGCAGCGCGAAGGCCACGTAGGTGCCGCCCGAAGGCGCGCCCCACTTGCCGCCCCCGCAGGCGATCACCACGTATTGCTTGCCGTTCACCTGGTAGACCGCCGGCGTGGCGTTCCCCGCCGCCGGCAGTTCCGCCTCCCACAACAGCTTGCCGTTGGCCTTATCGAAGACCCGGAACTTTTTGTCGTAGTTGGTGGCGGCGATGAAGATCACCCCGCCCGCGGTCACCACCGGGCCGCCGTAGTTCTCGCTGCCGGTGGTCTTGTCCTCCAGCTCCGGATGTTCGCCCAAGGGCACGCTCCAGGCGATCTCGCCCTTCGACAGATCGATGGCGCTCAGGGTGCCCCAGGGCGGCGCTACCGCCGGGTAGCCGTCCGGGTCGGTGAATCGCGTGTAGCCGTCCAGGCGATACTTCAGCGCCGGCGCGGCCGCTGCCGTTGCCGTGCGATCCTCGCCGGTCATCAGGTAGCGCACGATGGCATGGATGCCGTCGCGCTTCAGGTGCGCGAAACCCGGCATGCGGCTTCCTCCCACCCGGATGAACTCCGCGAGCGTTGTCTCCGTGTACCGCTTGTCCAACCTCAGCAGCGCGGGAAAGTCCGGCGGCGTGCCTTTCAGGTCTTCGCGGTGGCAGCTCGCGCAGTTCACGTTGTAGAGGGTCCGCCCGCTCACGCGGCCGCGCGCCGCGCGGCGCTCCACCAGCTTTATGACCCACACCATCTCGTTGGCGTTGACATAGAACAGCCCTGTCTCGGGGTCGAAGGCCGCACCGCCCCACTCACCGCCGCCGTCCATCCCCGGAAACAGCACCGTGCCCTGCAGGCTCGGCGGATCGAAGGGCCCCCCGTTACGCAGCGTGCGCAGCTTTTCGAGCACCGCCCGGCGCGCTTCCGGCGTGCGGTTGGTAGCGATGGCTTTGCTGAACCGCTGGCGCGCGAAGGGCGGCGGCGCGGAGGGAAACGGCTGTCTCGGCGCGAGCCGCTCGCCCTCCACGTCCGAAGCCGGCACCTCGCGATACTCGAAGGGGTAGACGGGCTTGCCGCTATCGCGCTCGAAGAGCCACACGTGGCCTGTCTTGGTGATCTGGGCCACGGCTTCGATGGTGCGCCCGCCGCGCCGCAGTGTGACGAGCGACGGCGGCGCGGGCAGATCGCGATCCCACACGTCGTGCCGCACGGTCTGGAAGTGCCACACCCGGCGCCCCGTGGCGGCCTCGAGCGCGACCAGGCTGTTGGCGAACAGGTTGTCGCCGTGGCGGTTGGCGCCGTAGAAATCGAAGGCCGCGGAACCGGTGGGGGCGAACACCAGCCCGCGCTTTTCGTCCAGGCAGAAGCCGGCCCAGCTATTGGCTCCTCCGGCCCACTTCCAGGCATCCTCCGGCCAGGTGTCGTAGCCGAACTCGCCCGGATGCGGGATGGTGCGGAACATCCAGCGCAGCTTGCCGGTGGCCAGCTCGTAGGCGCGCACGTGCCCGGGCGCCGAGGGCAGATCTTCGCTCACCACGCTTCCCAGAATCAGCAGGTCGCGGTAGACCACGCCGGGCGTGTTTGCGGAAACCGAGAGCCCCTGCGGATCGCGCCCCAAGCCTTCCCGCAGGTCCACGCGCCCCTCGTGCCCGAAGCCCGCCGCGGGCTTACCCGTGCGCGCATCGAGCGCCCACAGCCAGTGCCGCGCCGCCACGTAGATCCGTCCCCGGGCGTGGACCAGCCCGCGGGTGCGCACCCGGCTCTTCACCTCCTGCCCCTCGAAGGGATCGAAACGCCAGCGCAGCTTCCCGGTGGCCGCATCGAGCGCGATCACCCGCAGCTTGGGCGTGGTGGCGTAGAGCACCCCGTCCACTACGACAGGGTTGCATTGCATCTCCGAGCCGGGAAAGGCGTCGCCGGTATCGTAGCTCCACGCCACCCGCAGCTTATGGGCGTTGTCGCGATTGATCTGGGTCAGGGATGAGTAACGGATGCCGTCCGGCCCTCCTCCATAAGCCGGCCAGCCGTCCCGGGCATCGCCCGCCCATGCGACCGCGCAGCAGACCAGCGGCACCCAAACGAAACTCCTCAGCATCGGTTCCATTCTGCCCGACTGCGCTCGAAACACGTGTAAACTCTCCCCGAGGCTACAATCGAGCTATGTCCAACCGCACCCACCGCCGCGACTTTCTGCGGGTGGCCGCCGGCGCCGCCGCCGCCGCGGGCGCCTCCCCGGCCGCTCCGCGCCGCCCCAACATCGTCTTCATCGTGGCTGACGACCTGGGCTACACCGACCTCGGCTGCTACGGGCAGGACAAGATCCGCACACCCCACATCGACCGCCTGGCGGCCGAGGGCATGCGTTTCACAGACGCCTACGCCGGCTGCACCGTCTGCGCCCCGTCCCGCAGCGTCCTCATGACCGGGCAGCACATGGGCCGCACCCCCATCCGCAGCAACGGCGCGGGACCGCTGCTTGCCTCTGAAACCACCGTGGCGGAGGTGCTCCGGAAGGCCGGCTACGCCACCGGCGGCTTCGGCAAGTGGGGCCTCGGCGAGGAACCGGGCCTCAGCGGCGTCCCCGGCAAGAAGGGCTTCGACCGCTTCTTCGGCTATCTCAACCAGGCCCACGCGCACTTCTACTACCCCGAGTTCCTCTACGACAACGAGCGCAAGTACCCGCTCCCCGGCAACACAGGCGGCAAGCGCACCACGTATTCGCACGACGTGATCGCCGAAAAGGCGCTCGAATTCATCCGCGACAACCGCCGGCGGCCGTTCTTCTGCTACCTGCCCTTTACGATCCCGCACTGGGAACTGCTGGTGCCGGAGGATTCGCTCGCCGAGTACCGCGGCAAGTTTCCCGAACAGCGCTTCGAGCGCGGCCACTACGCCCCCACGGACACGCCGCACGCCGCCTACGCCGCCATGATCACCCGCATGGACCGCGATGTCGGCCGCATCATGGCGCTGCTGAAGGAACTCGACCTGGACAACGACACCCTGGTCTTCTTCACCAGTGACAACGGTCCCGCCCTGCCCATCGTGGGCGACGATTTCTTCCGCAGCAAGGGCAACTTCCGCGGCCACAAGGGCAATTTCTACGAGGGCGGCATCCGGGTGCCCATGATCGCGCGCTGGCCCGGCTGCATCGCCGCAGGCAAGGTGAGCCGCCACGTCTGGTCGTTCCAGGATGTCATGCCTACGGCCGCGGAGCTGGCCGGTGTTGAAGCGCCCCGCGGCATCGACGGCATCTCCGTCGCCCCCGAGCTACTCGGGCGCGCACAGCGGAAACACGAGTACCTCTACTGGGAGCTGCCCCGGATGAGCGGCTGGAAGTACCGCAGGGAGACGCCCCCGCAGGCGCTGCGGGTGGGCCGCTGGAAGGTGGTTCGGCCCGAACCGGAAGCGCCGCTTGAACTCTACGACCTGGAAACCGATATTTCCGAACAGCGCAACCTCGCCGCGAAGCGCCCGGAGGTGCTGGCGAAGATGGCGGCGCTCCTCAAGACTGCCCGTACCGAACCGCGCCCGCCGGTGCCCTTCGACGACCAGTGGCGCAGCGGCCGGCCATAGGCTCAGTAGTACAGCTTGAGCCCCAACTGGATCACCCGGGTCGTGAGCCCCTGGATGCCGCCCCCCACCTTGCCGAAGTTCACCGAGCGGAAGTTGCGGTCCACCGAACCCGGCTCGATGTTGTAGTGGTTGGGCAGGTTGTAAAACTCCGTGCGCAGTTCCACGCGGCGCGTCTCGCCGAAGCGGAAGCTCTTGTTCACGGACATATCGATGTTGAACACCCCGGGCAGCCGGATGGCGCCGGTGCGCGGTGAATTGCCGTAGCGTCCCGCCGGCACAGCGGCGAAGGCCGCGGTGTTGAACCACCGCTGATACGTGCGCTCAGAGGGATCGAGGTTCGGGTTCTGCCCCGCGACGCGGTCGGCGCGCGATGCTACGCCCGTGGCCGTGGTGTCCACCCCGTAGCCGATGTCGGCGGTGAATCCGCTCTGCGCCACGATGATGGAGGAGATCTGCCAGCCCCCCAGCACCGCCCGCACGACGCCCCGCGAGCCGTTGAAGAAGGGAACGTCCCAGATCACGCTTTCGACAAAGCGCTGGGTCACGTCCATGCCGCACAGGGAGCGCTCATTCTGGAAGTTGTAGATGTCCTGTATGCCACCGATGAAGGAGCCGCCCCCGATGTCCGCCCCAATGTCGCTCGGGCCGGACATGCACTTCGACCAGGTGTAGGCAGTCAGGGAGGTGAACCCCCTGGCCAGGCGCCGGTCGGCGCGCAACTGCAGCGAGTGATAGGTCGAGTTGCCGATGGACTTGTCGCCCTGCACGCCGCGCGTGATGGCCGGGTTGGGGCGGCGGCTGTTGAGCGACGCCAGCCCCGGGGTGGCGGGGTCTACCGGCTGGACGGGCCGGTTCATGGCCGGAATGGTCACCGAAAGCCGCGTGCCCTTCGATCCCACGTAGCCGGCATCGAGGAGGAACCCGCCCTTCACCTTGCGCTGCACGGTGAAGTTCCACTGCTGGATGTAGGCGTCGCGGTAGTAGGGGTCGTTGCTCGGAACCGCGTTGAGCTGCAAGCCGGGCGTGCCGGCATTGCGGAACGGGTCGTTGAAGAAAACGTCGGGGCTGCCGGAGGTGGAACCGATCACGTCGAAGCTGTTGCGCGCCTGCGACGACTCGGTCATGCCGAATGGGGCGTTGGGGTGGATGTGGTTGTAGTAGATGCCGTAGCCGGCGCGGACCACGGTGTCGCCCAGCACCCCGGGACGCCAGGCCAGGCCCACGCGCGGGCCGAAGTTGTTCTTGTCGCCCCGCACCATGGCGGCGCCGAACGCCGAATCCGCCGGCGTAACCAGCCTGGTCAGGAACAGCCCGTTCTGCTCGATGTTGGTCATGCGGCCTTTCGAGTCGCGGAAGGGCTGCAGGTAATCGTAGCGAAGCCCCAGGTTCAGGGTGAGCCGCGGGGTCACCTTCCAGTCGTCCTGCACGAAGTAAGATTGCCAGACGCCTACCAGATCCGTGTTCGTGGGGTCCGGGTTGATCTGGGCGCGGGCCACGTAGCCCAGCATGAAATCGGCCAGCGAACTGCCCGTGTAGCGCCCGTCGAAGTTGAAGGTGCCGCGCGGGTCGCGCGCCTGCTCGAAGGTGAAGTTGCGGTGCAGAATGTCCACCCCCACCTTAACGAAGTGGCGGCCGCGCTGCATCGAAAGAATGTCGTTGAAGTTGTAGACCCGGTTGCCGCGGTCGCGCGGGCCGATCTGCCGCTGCAGGTTGTACACCGAGTAGCCGCCGTCGGGACCATTGCTGATCGAGATGCTCGGCGGCCCGTAATCTTTCGGCCGGCGGGAGGCGAGCGGGATATTCATGAACCCGGCGATGTCGAGATCTGCGTTTTCCGTGGTGCCGAAGATTTCATATTCGGCCATGTTGCTCCAGCCCATGCGGAACTCGTTCACCACACTCGGGCTGAAGCTGCGGGTCCAGGTGGCGACGATGTTCTGGGTGCGGGCCAGGTTGTCGCGTACGTCGTTGCCCCAGAAGGGAGTGCCCGCCTCGCGCGTGTCGTTCAAAACGTAGCGGAACGAGAGCGCGTCGTTGCGGGTGAGGGCGTGGTCGGCGCGCGCGGTGTAGTTGTCCTGCTTGGAGATGCCGCTCCTCGGGGTGTTGATGTAGTTGGAGTTGCCCACCTGGGTGTTCGGCTCCGGCACGTAGCGCAGGAAGGTAAGGGCCTGCTCGCTCAGAAACTGCTGGGGGATGACGTTATTCACGATGCCGATTCCCAATGGGTCCCGCAGGGTGATCGGCTCGCCCGTCCGGGAGTCGCGGACGCCGCGGAAGTCGCCCGCCCGCATGGCGGTGGGTGGAACCAATGCGTAACCCGCCGCGGCGCCGGAAGTGAGCCGCCCGGATTCCCAGTTGAAAAAGAAGAACGTCTTGTCCCTGCCGTCGTACACTTTGGGCAGCACCACCGGCCCGCCGATGTTGGCGCCGAACTGGTTGCGGTTCAACCGGGGCGACCCCAGGGACCGTTTGCCGATGGCATCGTAGGTCTGGGTGAGGGCGTCGTTGCGGTTGAACTCCCACAGGGTGCCGTGCAGCGTATTCGTGCCCCGGCGGGTGAGGATGCTCACCTGCCCGCCCGGCGAAGCGCCGTACTCGGCGGAGTAGGTCGAGGTCTCCACGCGGAACTCCGAAAGCGAATCCACCGAGAGCGCGAAGGGATACGTGAAGGCGTCGTAGTCCATGAACTCCACACCGTCGAGATAGAACCGGTTGTTGGTGTCGCGCGCGCCGTTGGCCGAGATGGCGGTCTGGCCGAAGCTGCGCGCGGTCTCCCCGATGGAGCCGCGCCCGCGGCGCACCGTGATCGACCCGGGCGTGCCGGGCTGCACCCCGGGCACCAGTTGCGCCAGTTGCACGAAGTTGCGCCCGTTCAACGGCAGGTCCACCACCTTGCTCGCGTCGATGACGGCGCCGACCGATACCGTCTCGGTTTGCAGCACGGCGCCCTCGGCCGCCACATCCAGCGTCTGGGTGACTTCGCCGACCTCCAACAGCAGATCCACGCGCGCGGTTTGCCCCACCTGGAGATCGAACGCCTGCACGTTGGCGGTCTTAAAGCCGGGCGCGGAAGCCGAGAGCCGGTAACTGCCCGCGGGAAGGAACGGGATGGTGTAAACGCCCGCCGTGTCGGTTAGGGTCTCCCGCGATACGTTGGTTTGGGTGTTGGTCAGCTTGATCAGCACCTTGGGAACGATGGCGCCGGACGGGTCGGCGGCGG
>JAWLGN010000180.1:0-11411 GCA_041685075.1 Bryobacteraceae bacterium | reverse complement strand
AAGTATCCGCTCCAGTACTACGTGCGGATGGCCCGGGAACTGGAGCGCATGGGGGCGCACATGCTGGGCATCAAGGACATGGCCGGGCTGTGCAAGCCGTATGCGGCGAAGAAACTGGTGCGGGCGCTGCGGGAGGAGGTGGGGCTGCCGGTGCACTTCCACACGCACGACACCAGCGGGATCAACGCGGCATCGGTGCTGAAGGCGGCGGAGGCGCGGGTGGACGCGGCCGACGGCGCGGTGGCCTCGATGAGCGGCACCACCAGCCAGCCGAACCTGAACTCGATTGTGGCGGCGCTGGCCCACACGGAGCGGGACACGGGCCTGGACCTGGAGGCGCTGAATCTGTGCGAGGACTACTGGTCCGTGGTGCGGACCTATTACGAGCCCTTCGACAGCGGCCTGCGCTCGGGCACCGCGACCGTGTACATCCACGAGATGCCCGGCGGTCAGTTCACAAACCTGCGGCAGCAGGCCGAGGCGATGGGGCTGGGACACCGCTGGCAGGAGATTGCCCGCACCTACGCGGAGGTGAACCGCGCCTTCGGAGACATCGTCAAGGTGACGCCTTCGAGCAAGGCGGTGGGGGACATGGCGCTGTTCCTGGTGAGTCACCGGATGACGGTGGAGGAGTTCGAGCGGCTGGGGCCGGACCATAACCTGACGCTGCCGTCCTCCGTGATCGAGATGATGCGCGGGGAGTTGGGGGTGCCGGAGGGCGGCTGGCCGGAGGGCATCCGGCGCGCGGTGCTGCGGGATCATCCGGCGGTGAACGGGCGGCCGGGAGCGGCGCTGCCGGCGGCGGATTTCGGAGCCGCGGCGGCCACGGTGGAGGCGGCCGGCGGGCAGAAGCCCTCCCGCACGGACGTGTTGAGTTACCTGCTTTACCCGGAGGTGTACCTGAAGTTCGCGGCGGCGCGGGAGCGCTGGGACAGCGTGGAGACGCTGCCGACCCCGGCCTTCTACTACGGGCTGGAGCGCGGGGAAGAAATCACGGTGGAGATCGAGCCGGGCAAGACGCTCATCGTGAAGTTCCTGACGGTGGGGGAACCGCACCCGGACGGCACCCGCACGGTCTTCTTCGAGCTGAACGGGCAGCCGCGCGAGGTGAGCGTGCGGGATGCCTCGCTGCGAGAGAAGGCTCCGGCGCGGGTGAAGGCGGATCCGGCGAAGCCGGAGGAGATCGGCGCGCCCATTCCGGGCGTGGTGTCGAACGTCGCGGTCGAGATCGGGCAGACGGTGAAGGAGGGGGAGCGGCTGTTCGTCATGGAAGCGATGAAGATGCAGAGCACGGTCTACGCGCCGGTGGCGGGCAAGGTGACGCGCATCGAGGTGCAGGCGGGCGAGAGCGTGGACGCCAAGGACCTGGTGATGGCACTCGGGTAGGGCTGCTACAATGCCCCGAAAATGATACCTGCCCGCAACTGGATGCGGCTGCTGTGGCGCCCGCGCCGAGAGCCGCAGACCGGGCCGCCGCCGCGCTTCGTGCCGGACGCCAACGAGTGGCTGCGAAGCCACTTGACGGACGTGCCGCAGCAGACCGTGGAGTTCTGCGGCGATTTGCGCGGCGCGTCGATGCTCAACGTGGGCTGCGGCGAGATGCTGGCGGACTTCGGGTTTCTGCCGCGGGGAGTGCGGCGCGTCGTGGGGTTGGACGTGACGCACCAGGAGTGGAAACACCTGGAGGACACGGCGGCGCGGGTGGCGTCCGCGGGTTACCAGGTGGCGCCGGACTGGTGCGGGCGGCTGGCTTACTGCCGCTACAACGGGCGCGAGATTCCCTTTCGCTCCGCGAGCTTCGATTTCGTCTTCTCGTGGTCTGCCTTCGAGCACGTGGGCGATGTGGCGTGCGTGCTCGCCGAGATCCGCCGGGTGGTGAAGCCGGAGGGCCGCGTCTTCATCCAGGTGTACCCGTGGTTTCCGTCGTCACTGGGCAGCCATCTGACCGACTACATTGCGGAACCGTTTTTCCACCTGCGCCGCCCGCCGGAGCGGGTGCGCGGGCAGTTAGAACGGTGGGTGGAGGCGCATCCGGAGGACCGGAAATTCGTCCTCTCGCACATGTGGCAGGAGTACCGGACGCTGAACCGCTACAGCGCGGCGCAGTTTCTGGAGGCGGTGCGGCAAGCCGGCTTCCGGGTGACGCGCTGCCGCTTGATTTCGCACGACCAGGACCTTACGGCGGTGCCCGAGAACGTGCGCCTGGTTGACGCGATGGTGACCGGCACGATGGTGCTGCTCAGGCCGTAAGGAGGCGGCCCTCAGCCCCGGAGGAAGCCGCTCTGCGGGGCCACGTCGCGAGCCAGCGGGCGGTGGAGCACTTCCCTGCCCCCGCGCTCGAGCCGGATGCGGCCCGAGGGCGGGCCCGCCGTGGCGAACCACACCTCCCAGGCGCCGGCAGGCGTTTCGAAGCGCACGCCGGCGTGCGTCTCATCGCGCAGCAGGCGGGAGGGCGCCATGCGGGCGAGGGCGGCATCGCCGGCGTGGATGAAGTGGAGGAAGAAGTCTTCGCGCGCGGGAGTGCGCGGGGATACCTCGACGCGCCATTGGCCCAACAGCGGGGTGTTGGGATCCACGGGCCAGTCCGGCGGAATCGGCCAGTTGCGGCCATCGGCCCAGAACTGCTTGCCGGGACCGCCGATTTTGCCGATGGCGGCCGGCTCGGGCAGCAGGGTGCGGCAGAAGAGGCGGCCCTGCTCGTGCGCGGCGGTAAAGGTGTCGCCCGAGAGCGCGGGTTCAGCGGCGGTGTGGAGCAGCCAGGTCTTCGGGTAGGAGGGGTCGGTGGAGACCACGCGATCGAAGACGACGAACCAGTCGGGCGCGATGAAGACGAACTGCCGGAGAGCCAGGCGGCCCTTATCGGGGTGGTAGGCGGCGGTGGCATCGCCGGCGGCGTAGGCGTACTCGGGGCGAGTTTCGAACGCCACCACGGTGGAGCCGAGGACCTTGCACTGGCCGCCGTCGTTGGGATAGGGGAGCTTCTCTTCACCGGTGCCGGGGTTGGATCCCCAGTAGGACGGCATGCGCTCGCCGGGCATACGGATGAGGATCGAGTTGTGCGCCACGGTGCGGCAGTAGTAATGGGACAGGTGCTGGCCCGGCTGCGGGCGCGTGCCGGTGTCGAGCGCCAGGAAGCCCTTCTTGAAAATACCGAAGTGGTTGTTGTCGTAGTGCCGGTGCTGCGATACCGTGCCGCCGGCGGCGAACAGGGCGTAGGTGTCGTCGGGGCCGGAGCCGGAGCGGAAAAAGATCTGCCCCATGTTCTCGAAGTGGCGCGCCAGGGGCAGGGCGGCGGCGATGTCGGCGGGCGGTGCGGGCGGCGGGTCGTCGAGCAGGAAGCGCGTCCAGGGGAAGACGCGGCTCTCGCGGGCGGGCGCGCGTTCGGCGAGCCATTGGGCCGCGGCGGCGGAGGCGGGCATGCGCTTGCCGTAGAAGTGGACGATTTGCGCCAGGTGCGTGCGGAGGTCGCCGGCGGGGATTTCGTTGGTGGTGTGGCGGGCGTCGCCGGCGCCGAACTCGCGCATGCCGGGGAGCCAGTTCCAGAAGATGTAATTGGGGAGCGCGGCGACGTAGGGCCAGTCGGCGGAGATATCGGCGCCGGTGGCGGACTGCCAGGTGTGGAAGAAGTTGAACTCGGCCCAGGGATAGGCGCCCAGCCAGTAGCCCAGGGTGGCGGAGGCGGAGCCGCCGTCGTCGCCCGCGGCGGCGGCGCGGTGGCGGAGAACTTCGAGCTGCAACTGGTGGCCGCGGCGGAGGAACTGCTCGGCCAGGGGGTCGTCGATGCCCTCGCCGAGCAGGGCCAGCCCGGCGAACCAGAGCAGGCTGGGGGTGCTGTAGAAGCCCGTCGTGGTGTTGCCCCAGTTTTCGCGCTCGACGCCGCTGAAGCCGGTGGCGAAGGCCTTGCGGGCGCGGGTGGGCTGGGCGTCGCGCACGGCGGCAAGGAGGTCGCGCCCGATGGCGCGGCGCTGCGCGGGCGACAGTTCGTTGTGAAGCCAATCGAAGGCGGCGATGGCGTTGATGCGGGTGAAGGAATACCAGTGCACGGCGCGCTTCTGGGCGTAGCGGCGGACGTAGAGGGCCGCGCTGTGAGCCAGCAGTTGAGTGGCGCGCCGGCGGTAGCGCGGCTCGCCGGTGACGCGGTAGACGAAGGCGGCCTCGGCGGCTTCGGTGCCGTAGTCGCGGTCGTCGACGGGCTGGGCGGGGAGTTCGTCGACGCGCGACCGCATGGCGGCGAACAGCGCGGCATCGCGGCCCAGTGCGCGCGCCTTCACCGCGGACCAGCTTTCGGCGTTGAAGAACAGCCGCGGGTGATCGGGTCGGATGGCGGCGGCCAGGCCGGCGGCAGGGAGCAGAGAGGGCGCCAGCAGGGCACCGCTCTGAAGGAGTGCGCGGCGGGAGACCATCCGAACAGTATAGCTATCGCACCCAGGGCAGGTAGGCCGGCACGGCGCGGCGGTAGGCGTCGAACTGGTCGCGAAAGCGGGTGGCCAGCAGGCGGTCTTCGACGCGAACCCGGATTTCCGTTCCGGCGACGTAGAGGGCCAGGGCGAGCAACGCAATGGGCCACGAAGCGCGCAGGAAGGCGGTGGCCAGCAGCATGAGCAGCACGGAGGCGTAGACGGGGTGGCGCACGCGGCGGTAGGGACCGGTGCGGACGAGGCGATGGTCGGGCCAGAGGCCGGCCTGGATGCGCCACTGGCGGCCGAGGTGATCGACGGCCCACCAGGCGAGCGCCGCGCCGGCGGGGGCCAGAACCAGGGCCGCGGCGATGCGAGCGGGGGTGAGATCGACAGGGCCGCCGAAGGCGGCGAGAAGCACGGCCGTGGTTTCGAGCGCCAGGCCCCACATGCTGCGGCGGTCCGTAGCGGCGGCGCGGCGGTTGGGAACGCGTTGGGCGCGGAAGGCGAAGGGGTAGACCCAGGCCGCCCAGCAGGCGATCAGGAAGAGATGCATGGCGTGCACCGGCATCAGCGGACGGGCGCGAGATCCAGCGTTTTGGCGAGCCGGGCGGCCAGCCCCTGGGCCATCCACTGAAAGCCGAGGTCGTTGGGGTGAGTGCCGTCGACCAGGCCGTCGAGACGGTCGGGGCCGAGGAGATCGGTGCCTTCGATGAGTTGCAGGCGGGTGTCTCCGGCGGCGATGCGCCGGCTCACTACCTGGCGGATCAGGCGCCGCATGCCTTCGGTTTCACCGGGGGTGGTGCGCTCGCGGGCGTTGGCGATGGGGGTGATGGCGAGGATAGGGATGCCGGGATGCTTTTCCCGGAGGGTGGCGATGAAGGGATCGTAGACCTGCTGGAGCGATTCGACGGTGCGGTTGTTCTGGGCGAAATCGAGGACGAAGCAGGCGGCGTCGATCTCCGCCACCGCGCGGGCCACCACGGGCTCGCCGCGGCCGTTGCCGGAGAAGCCCAGGTTGACGAAGTCCACGTTGAGGGCGCGGCCGAGGATGGCCTGGTAGCTCATGCCGGCGCGGCTGGCGCAGCCGCCCTGGGTGATGGAGGTGCCGTAGAAGACGATGGGTTTCGGAAGGGCAAAGGGCCGGGCCTTGGCGAAGCGGGCGCCGCGGGCGACCCCGATGCCCAGCACCTTGACGGGCTTGTAGAGCGGCAGGTAGAGGACGATTTCGCGCTCGGCGCGGGGTTGGTCTTTGAGATCGAAGTAGACGTGCTCGACGGGGGCGCCGGGCCGGGCGTCGGCGGGCGCGATGGCGGTGCCTTGATAGATGCCGTCGACGTAGAGATCGACGCCGGTCTGACCGAAGGCGTGCATGTTGCGCATGCCGGGCGGCGAGGGGTATTCGAGGCGGATGGCGAGGAAGTTGGAGTCTGTGCGGAAGCGGATGCGCGCGCCGCTGGGCGATTGCGCGAGGTCCCAGACCGGCTTCCGCAGGGCGTCTTTGAGGCGCGCGGGGAAGCGGATGAGATTGGCGCCGTTTTCGGCCTGCCAGGCGAGGCCGTTGATTTCCAGGCGCGCATCGGGGATGGAGATCCACTCGGTATCGGCGGTCTGGGCGCAGAGAGCGGCGGCGAAGAGACAGGCGGCGAAGAGGCGACGCGTCATCTCTTCATGGTAGCGCCTGAAGGGCGGCAGGTTTGTATAGTGGTGGGGATGCGGCTGCCTTTCACGGCGGAACAGTTCGTCGACGTCTTCCGCCAGTACAACGAGGCGGTGTGGCCGGCGCAGATTGTGCTGACCGTGCTGGCGGTGGCGTGCGTGGCCCTGGTGGTGTGGCCGCGGCGATGGTCGGGCGTCTTCGTCTCCGGTGCGCTGGCGCTTTTGTGGGCATGGATGGCGCTGGCCTACCACGTGGCATTCTTCACCCGGATCAATCCGCTGGCCTGGGGCTTCGCGGCGATCTCGGGGGTGGGGGCCGTAGCGTTTTTCTGGCATGGCTTCATTCAGCGCCGCATCTGGTTCGCGGTGGAGAGCAGCGGGCGCGCGGCCGCCGGCCTGGGACTGGTGGCATACGCGCTGGGCATCTATCCGGTGCTGTCAACGGCCGGCGGACACGCATATCCGCACATCCCGACCTTCGGGCTGCCCTGCCCGACGACGCTCTTCACCATTGGGCTGCTATCGTTCGCCAAGCCGCCGCTGCCGCGAGCCGCATTAGCCGCGCCGCTACTGTGGAGCGCGGTAGGTATACAGGCTGCCTTCCTGCTGGGCGTGCCACAGGACCTGGCGCTGGGCGCGGCAGGCGCGCTGGCAGCCTGGATGATGTTCAGCCGCAGGGAAGCCGCGCGCACGCGGGGACGGGGATGAATCGAGTGGGTGGTGCGCCCGGCATGACTCGAACATGCGACCTTCTGGTTCGTAGCCAGACGCTCTATCCAACTGAGCTACGGGCGCGTTTCGGGGGTACGTCTCTGTTCTACTCTACCTGTTTTCGGTGCTCCTGCGCAACTGCGGACGGCGGCGAAATGCGCGTGATATGGTGGCGGTTTCCATGACCGAACGGCTGTACTACTCCGATAGCTACCTGCGGGAGTTCGAGGCGCGCGTGGTGGAACGCTCCGGCGACCTCGTCTACCTGGACCGCAGCGCCTTCTATCCGGCTTCCGGCGGGCAACCCTATGACACCGGAACTATTGCGGGGGTCGCGGTGAGCGAGGTGTTCGAAGACGGCGAGCGCATCGCGCATCGCGTGGACGGTCCCGTTGAGGGCGAGACCGTGGCGTGCCGCATCGATTGGCAGCGGCGCTTCGACCACATGCAGCAGCATAGCGGGCAGCACCTGCTCTCGGCCGTATTCGAGGCGGAGACGGGCGCCCGGACCGTGAGCTTCCACCTGGGGGCCGAGTGCACCACCATGGACCTGGAAGGCGGCGCGCTCGATGCCGCGGCGCTCCGGGCGGTGGAGGAGCGGGCCAATGCGGCGCTGTGGGAGAACCGCGCCGTCACCGTCTCCTTCGAAGATGCCGCCGCGGCGGCGGGACTGCGGAAACCGGCGGGGCGCGCGGGAGCCATCCGGGTGGTGACCATCGAGGGCCTGGACCGCAGCGCCTGCGGCGGCACGCACGTGCGCGCCACCGGGGAGATCGGTTCGATTCTGCTGGGCCGCACCGAACGGGTGCGCAACACCTTGCGGGTGGAGTTCGTATGCGGCGGCCGCGCCGTGCGCCGCGCGCGGGCCGACGTGGATGCGCTGGCCGCCGTGGCGCACCTGTTTTCCTGCGCGCCGGGCGATGCGCCGGCTCTGGCCGCGGCCCGGGTGGAAGCGCTGCGCGCGGCCGAAAGACAGCGGCGCGCGTTGGAGAACGAACTGGCGGTCTATCGCGGGCGCGAACTCTACGATCGCACGCCGCCCGGTCCGGACGGGGTGCGCAGAGTGGTGGAGCGGTTCGCCACGGGGGCGCTCGAAGAGCGCCGCGCGCTGGCCCAGAGCTTTACCGCGCGGGACGGGGCCGTCTATGTCGCGGCGGTCGAGACCCCCCCGTCGGTGCTGCTGGCGGTTTCCGCGGACGCGGGGATCGACGCGGGGCGGCAGCTCAAGGCCGCGCTCCAGGCCGCTGGCGGACGGGGCGGCGGCAGTTCCCGCATGGCCCAGGGCAGCCTTCCGGACGGGGCCGCGCTCCAACGCGTGCTGGATTTGTTTTAGTGTTAACGTTTCCGCCCGCAGAACATTTCATCGCGGTATGTTTTAGCACCGAGGAAGCGCTGATTTCTCTTGGTTTTGTAAGCCGCGCGGCTTTACAATGCAAGTCAAGCTATGGAGTACAAGGGAGAGGCGCGCGAGTCGTCCGCCGGCACGGTCCTGGTGGTGGATGACGAGGCCATCGTGCTCCGGGTGATGCGCGGGATTCTGGCCAACCAGGGGTACCGGGTACTGGCCGCCGGCGGCGCCAACGAGGCGCTGGAGATCTTTCGCCGCGAGCCGCACATCGACCTGCTCCTCACCGACGTGGTGATGCCCGGCATCAACGGACCCGAGCTGGCGGAGGCGCTGCTGCTGTTCGACCCCGGCCTGCGGGTGCTGTTCACGGCCGGGATGCCCGACACCCCGCTGATCCGCAAGGGCGTGCTGGAGCGCGGTTTCGAACTCATCCCCAAGCCCTTCCTGCCCTGCGAACTGGCGGCCAAGGTGCGGGAGGTGCTGGTAACGCCGCGCGTTTGCGCCGCGGGCATGCGCTAGAGCCACGGAAGCGGCCGTTTTCGCGCACCGTGCGAAAATGGTGAGGAGTATGCGTGTGCGTATCGCGGCAGCCGTTCTGGCGGCGTGCCTGGGAGCCTGGGCGCAAAGCACCCTCACGGTGGAACAACTGGCGCGCTTCATCAAGTCCTCGGTTCAACTGAAGCACCCCGACCGGCAGGTGGCGGCGTACCTTTCGCGCTGCAAGATGTCGGAGCGGCTGGACGACAGCATGATCGAGGAGTTGCAGGGTTACGGCGCGGGTCCTCGCACGCTGGAGGCCATGCGGCGTTTGCGGGATGCCTCGCGCGACCTGCCGGCGGCGGCCCGCCCGGCGCCCGAGGCCAAGCGCCCGACTATTCCGCCGCCCTCGCCCGAAGAGCAGAAACGCATCATCCAGGAGGTGCGGGAGAACGCGCTCAACTACACGCGCAACCTTCCGGACTTCATCTGCACGCAGGTCACCCGCCGTTTTGTGGACCCCAGCGGACTGGAACTCTGGCAGAGCGCCGATGTGCTGACCGCGCGGCTCAGCTACTTCGACCAGCGCGAGGAGTACAAGCTGATCATGGTGAACAACAGCGTGACGGACCAGTCCTACGAGTCGGTGGGGGGCGCCACCTCGACGGGCGAATTCGGCAGCCTGCTGCGCGAGTTGTTCGAGCCGAAGACCCGCGCGGAGTTCGAATGGGCGCGCTGGGCCACGCTACGCGGCCGGCGGGTGTACGTCTTCTCCTATCGCGTGCCGCAGCCCTACTCGCAGTGGCGCATCAGCTACGAGCGGCGCCTGGAGATCATCGCCGGCTACCGCGGCGAGGTGTTCGTCGACCGCGACACCCGCATGGTAACGCGCATTACACTCGAAGCCATGGACGTGCCGCCCTCCTTCCCGGTGCAGCAGGCGCGCACGGTGCTGGATTACGATTTCACCCAGATTGGAGAGCAGGATTACCTGCTGCCGCTGCGGGCCGAAGTACGGATGCGATCCAACCGGCTGCTGACGCGCAACGACGTGGAATTCCGCATGTATCGCAAGTTCAGCGCGGAGGCTTCGGTATCGTTCGAGCTGGACGAGACACCCGCGCCGTTGAGCGAAGAGCAGACCCGCGAGCAGCCGCCGCAGTAAGGCGCCGGACGTCTATTCGCCGCGGCCGGGGTATTCCACCTTGCCGCCGCGGCGTTTGAACTCCTCCAGCCCGCAGGAACCCGCCACGCGAAAACCGTTTTCTTTAAGGATGGCCGCGGCACGCGCGGCACGCTTGCCGCCCGTTCAAGCGGTGACGATCACGCGGTCGCGAGGTATCTCGTGGAGGCGGCGTTCGAGCTGGTTGACGGGGATGTTGACGTAGCCGCCGATGCTGCCGAGCCGCTGGATTTCGGCCGGCTCGCGCACGTCGAGGAAGAAGATGTTCCGGCGGTCCTCGAGCAGCCGGGAGAGTTCTTCGGGGGAGAGCTCCCCACCCTCGGGCGGCGCGCTGCAACCGGCGGCGAGGCCGGCCAGCGCCAGCAAAGCGGTACGTCGATTCATAGAAGCAGTATAGCGGTCCGCACAGTCCGGCGACGGGGGCGCCGGGGCGCGTGACAGAATGAAAACAGAAGCGGCGTGTCCCCATGGCCCCCAAATGGCTGTTCAAGGCCTTGCTCGAGGTGCGTTCGAGCCTGTGGTTCATCCCCAGCCTCATGGTGGCGGGCGCCATCCTGCTGAACGCCGGGCTGACGGCCGTGGACGCCGCCTATGGCGAGGAGGTAAGGCGGCGGTGGCCCTTCCTGGCAATCGGCGGCGAGGGGGCGCGGAGCATGTTCGGCGCGGTAGCGGGCGCGGTGATCACGCTGGCCGGGGTGATCTACTCGATCACCATCGTGACCCTCACGATGGCCGCCAACCAGTACAGCTCGCGGGTGCTGCGCGCGTTCATGGGCGACCGGGGGAACCAGGTGGTGCTGGGTTACTTCGCCGCCGTGTTCACCTACAGCCTGATGCTGCTGTGGTCGATCCGGGGCGGCGGCGCGGTGGCGGAGTTCGTGCCCCTGCTGGCGACATTGGCGGGGATGCTGCTGGCCATCGGGACGGTGGGGTTCCTGATCTACTTCATCGACCACGTTTCGGAATCGATCCAGGCGTCCCACCTGGTGGCCTCCCTCTCGCATGCCACGATCGCCCGCATCGATTCCCTGTTCGAGGGCCGCAGTCCGGGCGCCACGGTGAAGAAAGAAGACCGCGGGGACGGGGACGAAGGGGAGGAGACATGGTGGCCCCTGATGGCGGCGGAGACCGGCTCCAAGGCTAAGGATGTGATCGCTTCCACCGGCTTGAGCCTGAGGGAACTGGAATTGCTGGCAGACCAGGACAGTAAAGCATTTAAGAAGCTGGCCAGCGGATTAGGCCTCACCACCACAGAACTTAAAACCATGATGTCCACCTCTGGTGATCTGGACAAGTTCGCTGAGGTGGCGGGGATGACCGCCGAGCAATTCGCCACGGCCTACGGTGAAAATGCAGCGGGTGCATTGACGCAGTTCCTGGCAGGCCTTCGTGCCATTGAGGATAACGGTGGTTCCGCCGTTGTAACCCTGGATGAGATGGGCATTACGGAAGTACGCCTTCGTGACGCCATCCTACGGGCCAGCAGTGCAACGGATTTGTTTGCCGCTGCCCAGGAACTGGCCAATACAGCCTGGGATGACAACGTGGCGCTTCTAAACGAAGCCAACCAGCGGTATGCCACCACCGAAAGCCGGCTGCAAATGCTCAAGAATGCAGCCAATAACCTTGCCATTTC
>JAWLGN010000179.1:0-11449 GCA_041685075.1 Bryobacteraceae bacterium | reverse complement strand
CAGCGCGGCGCCGGTCAGGCTCGAGACGATCACGTAGATGGCGGTCAGGACCCCCGCCCATACGTGCACCTGAAACAACCAGGCGCGCGGGCGCCACTGCCGGGGACGGTCGAGCAGCATCCTCATAGGGTTCCCTCAAAACCGCAATTCTACACCGGCCGAGGCCACCAGCCCGGGATCGCGCTGGGTGCCGGCGATGCGCTCGGCGGTCCCGTCGGGATGAATGATGGTGCGGTCGAAACCGAGATCGCGCCGGTGCAGCAGGTTTTCGGCACGGATGAACAGGTTCCAGCGCGGGGAGACCGTCCAGATGGCCGACGCGTTCACCCGGCTGAAGCTGCCGTAGCGGGTCACCAGGACCTCGTCGTTGAGCATCTGCTGGCTCACGCCGCCGTCATCGTAGAAACCGTAGATGGAAAGAATCAGGCGCGGGTGCGCGTCGATGTGGGAGCCGAAACCGGAAGCATAGTTCGGCAGGGGCGCAAACCGCAGATCCACGTCCCGGGCATTCGGGTTCGTGCTGGTGTCCCGGTAACTGCGCAGCCAGGTGAAGGAAGCGAAGGGCCGGAAGCGCCAGAGCCGCCACTCGGTCCACAGTTCCGCGCCACGCGTGCGGGCGGCGTCGTAGTAGGGAATGCCGGAGGCGGTGTTGCCGAAGTTAAACAGGTCGGATTCGCGCGTGCGGAAGACCGATACCCGGATGCTCCCGGAGCGCCGGCCGCCGATGGATACCGGTTGCTCGAGGCCCAGCTCGGCCGTTTCGCTGGTGGACGGCTTCAACCCAATGGCCGGCTCCCGCCGGATGAACTGCCCGTTGCCCCACCAGAGATAGAAGGCCTTGTTGAGCTTGTAGCCGGTGGACCAGGAGCCGAAGATGCGGGTCCGGGTGACGGGCGCGATCCAGGCGGCCCCGGCGTCGTAAAGGTCCCGCAGGTCGTTGCGGAACCCGTTGTGCACGTTGGCCAGGCGAATGCCCGCGTTTACGGTCAGGGCGCCGCCGAGCGACAGCGAGTTGCGCCAGTAGCCGGCCTGTTCGCGGAACGAGAAGCCGATGGGTTGTGTAGTGATGTCCCGGAAACGATCCCAGGTGAATTCGCCGCCGCCCGAGGCGGTGTAGACGATGCTGTCGGTAATGCCGGCTCGCCAGTGGAAGTTGGTAAACGCGCGGGTGGCACGCTGCGGGCGGTTGCGGCGGGAGAGGTTGACCGGAACGCCGGCCGCCAGATCCTCGATGCGGTTCTCGTGAAACCAGTGCTGCGTCGCGCCGAGGCCGACGGTAAAGTCTTCTGAAGCATGCCAGTCGTAGCGGGAAGCAAGCAGGTGATTGCTCTTGTCGGTGTGGTAGTCGCGGCGGACCACCGCGCCGGCCTGTGCGGCGGTCTGGAAGTAGTCGTGGCGCTCGTCGCCGCCGGTGTACAGGACTTCCCAGCGGCCGCGCGCCGAAGTGCGCACCCCGAGTCTGGCAACGCCGGAGGCCAGCCGCAGCCCTTCGATAGGCCGCGGGAAGGTGTCGTACGCCCGCCCGTAATCGGCCAGCGAACTCTGGCCCGCCACGTAGTAGTCCACCGGACCGAAACCGCCGCCGGTGTCGGCCATCACGATGGCTTCCCCGAGGGTGAGGGTCTCCAGGCGCAAGGTGGTCGAACGGCGGCCCGCGGATCCGCGCCTCAACAGATTGCGCACCACCCCGCCGGACGCCTGCCCGTAGGAGACGCCCAGGCCTCCGGTAGCCACCTGGAGGGATTCCACCGCGATGGACGGAATCACCGTGGAGAACCCTGCCGTGTACCCGCCGTCTTCCGCGGCTACGGGGGTGATGTTCAGGGCGGGGTAGTCTTCGATCGTCTCGACGGTGCCCCACGCGTGCCCGCCACGGATGTGGGTGGGCAGGCTGAAGCGGTCGCGGCCGCCCGCGCCGGCGCTCATCACGCCGGGCAGCAGCCGCAATGCAGCGTAGCCGGCCACGGGGTTGAACTCGATCACCTCCCGCCCGCTCAGGCCGGCGACGGATTTGTTGGCGTGGTAGATCTGGTCGACTTCGGTGCGCAGGTCCTCCGGCCGCGAGCCGGCGACTGTGATGCCCGTCGTTACCGGTGCGATCTCCAGGCGCAATTCGAGCACGCGGTCGCGCGAGAGGTCGAGTTTGCGCACCAGCGGCGCAAAACCGGGGGCGCCGGCCCGCAGGGTGGCGGCGCCGGCGGCGAGCCCCTCGAATCGGAACCGGCCGCCGGCGCCGCTATATGCGCGCCGCAGCGGTCCGGACGCAGGCTCGAGCGTGACTTCGGCGCCGGAAATCGCGCGCCCCTGTTCGTCCACGATAGTGCCCTCGATGGCGGGCCCGTCCGCGGCGGCGGCCGGCGCGGCCGATGCGCCAGGGCTGAGGAAGTGAATGGCGGTGAGAAGTACTGCACAAGACACAAAAGTTGCGAGTTTGATCATGCCGGTTGAAAAGCCCGGCCGGCGGCGTAGAATCGAAGGAGGTCGCCAGTCTTCGGGCTGTCGATCCCGGGCTCCCCGCGGTGCCTCGCCAAAGACTGCCGGGGGGAGCCCGGCCTACACATCCGCTCTTCCGTGCGGGATGCTGCCGCCCGGGGGCGGCACAAGCCATTACACTCCTTGTTGCAACTTCATGTCAACTACAATATTCGAACGGGCGGGACAGAGGGCCGTTCCGCGCATTCCGGCGGGCGAGCGGTAGCATGTAACATGGTGTTTGGCGGTACCGTAGGGCGGCGCGGCGCGGTGACTGCGGTCACAGCATCAATTGCAACCCGGTTGCATAATCGAGCCATGACAGCCGAACAGATCCGCCTCCATGAAGCCGTCCGGAACCATGCGCCGGACGTGAACCGCCAACCCGGGCATTGGCTGCTGGCCTCCCTTGGAAAGAAGGTGCTGCGTCCCGGCGGCCTCGAACTGACCCGGCGCCTGCTGGGGCGTCTCGCTCCCGGCGCGAGCGACCGTGTGGTGGAGTTCGCGCCTGGACTCGGGGTAACGGCGCGGCAGACGCTGGCGGCGCAACCGTGGAGTTACGTCGGAGTCGACCGCGAGCGCGCGGTCGCCGAAAAGCTGCAGTCGCAACTCGGTTCCCCGTCGGCGCGCTTCATCCACGCTTCCGCGGAAGCCACCGGCCTGCCGCCCGGGTGCGCCACCCTGGTCTACGGGGAGGCGATGCTCTCCATGCAGACGCCCGAGCAGAAGAAGCGCATCATCGCGGAGGCGTACCGCCTGCTGGAGCCGGGCGGCCGTTACGGCATCCACGAACTGGCGCTGCTGCCGGACGACGTGGATGCCGGGGTGCGCCGCGAGCTGGAGCGCGAGATGTCACTGAACATCCACGTGGGTGTGCGTCCCGCCACGCTGCGGGAGTGGAAGGAGTTGCTCGTGGGCTGCGGTTTCGAAGTCGCCTGGCAGAGCACGGCGCCCATGCACCTGCTGGAGCCGCGGCGCGTGCTGGCCGATGAGGGCGTCGCGGGCGTGCTCCGCATCCTCTCGAACGTGGCGAGGAAGCCGGCTGCGCGGCGGCGCGTCTTCTCCATGCGGCGCCTGTTCCGCACTTACCGCGATCATCTGGTTGCGGTGGCTATGGTTTGCGTGAAGCGGCCGGCGGCTGCTTAACCGCGTCTCGCGGTCGCCTCCGCGGCCAGAATGGCGTCCACCAACCCGTCGATGGTGTAGACGGAGGCTTCGGCGGCGATCTCGATGCCCACCTCGCGCGCGGTTGCGGAGGTAATGGGGCCGATGGAGGCCGCCTTCACGCCCTCGAGCGCGCCGGGGCCCGCCACGGCGGCGAAGTTCCGCACCGTCGAGGAACTGGTGAAGGTAATCCAGTCCGGCTTGGGCAGGGTGTTGAAGATGGCGGCGGCGGCTTCGGCGGCGCCTTCGGGCGGCACGGTGCGGTAGGCCTCCACCACGTCCACCTGCGCGCCGCGCCGGGCGAGTTCGGCGGGCACCAGGTCGCGCGCCACCGCGGCCCGCGGCAGCAGCACCCGCGCGCCTGCCAGGTTGTAGGGCTGGAAGGCCTCCAGCAGACCTTCCGCGACGTACTCCCGGCCCATCAGGTCCACCTTCAGGTGCAGCGCTTCGAGCGCCCTGGCGGTGGCCGGCCCGATGGCGCAGATGCGGCCGCGAATGGCCCGCAGGTCCACCTTCGACCGGTCCAGGCGCTCGAGAAAGAAGCGCACCCCGTTGGCGCTGGTGAAGATCAGCCAGTCATAAGCCGCCAGCCTGGAGATGGCGCAATCGAGCGGCCGGTCATCCTCCGCCGTCCGGATCTCGATGGTGGGCAGCTCGATGGCCTCCGCGCCCAGCTCCCGCAGTTTCTCCGCCAGGGTGGAGGCCTGCTCGCGCGCGCGCGTCACCACGATGCGGCGGCCGAACAGCGGCAGGCGCTCGAACCAGTTGAGTTTCTCCCGCAGCGCCACCACCTCCCCCACTACGATGGTGGCCGGTGGTTTCAGCCCGCGCTCGCGGATGAGCGCCGGCAGCGTCTCGAGCGTGCCTGCTATGGTCTCCTGGTCCGGGCGGGTGCCCCAGCGCACCGCCATCGCGGGGGTGGATCCCTCGCGCCCGCGCGCTATCATCTCGGCCGCGATGCGCTCGAAGTGGGTCAACCCCATGAAGATCACCAGAGTCCCAGTCCGCCCCACGCGTTCCCAATCGATCCGGTCCACGTCGTGGCCGCTGACGAGCGTAACCTCGGAGGTGAATCGGCGATGCGTCAGTGGCACCCCGGAGTAGGCCGCGATGCCCAGCGGGGTGCTCACCCCGGGGACGACTTCGAAGGGAATGCCGGCATCGGCCAGCGCCTCGGCCTCCTCGCCGCCGCGGCCGAAGATGAACGGGTCGCCGCCTTTCAGCCGCACTACCGTCAGGCCGCGCCGCGCGCGTTCGATCAGCATGCGGCAGGTCTCTTCCTGGGGGATGACGTGGTCGGCCCGCTTCTTTCCCACGTAGAGGCGCTCGGCGGCGGGCGGCGCCAGTTCCAGCAGGGCGCGGTTGGCGAGGTTGTCGTAGAGGATGCTATCGGCGCGGGCCAGCGCCTCCCGGCCCTTCACCGTAATGAGCCCGGGGTCGCCGGGACCGGCGCCTACCAGGTAGACCTTGCTCATACCCCGGGGTCCCGCGGGGGAACCGTGTAGACCGCTTCGAGGATGCGGCGCGCGCCGCGTTCCAACAGCTCGAATCCCAATTCCCTTCCAATCCTTTCCGCTTCGCCGGCGGCGCCCTCGCGCTCCGCGCGGACGAGCTCCGTGCCGTCCGGAGTCGCCGCCACCGCGAGCAACCGCAGGCCATCGCCCGCCACCGCGGCGTGCGCTCCCACCGGTACCTGGCATCCGCCGCCGAGGGCCGCCAGCAGGGCGCGTTCGGCGCTGACGGCGGCGCGGCTCGGCGGGTGGTCGAGCGCCGCCACCGCCTCTGCTCCGGCGGCGGTAGTCTCGATGGCCAGCGCACCCTGCGCCACCGCGGGGCACATCACCTCCGGCGGCAGGATCTCGGCGATGCGACCGGCCCAGCCCAGGCGCCGCAGCCCCGCGGCTGCCAGCACGATGGCGTCGTAGCGGCCTTCGTCCAGCTTGCGCAGCCGCGTATCCAGGTTGCCGCGGATCGATTCCACCACCACGTCCGGCCGCAGCCGCCGCAACTGCGCCGCGCGGCGCAAGGAGCTGGTCCCCACGCGCGCGCCGCGCGGCAGGCTCTCGATCCGCGCCCCCACCATGGCGTCGCGCGCGTCTTCGCGCTCCGGCACGGCGGCCAGCACCAGGCCGGGGGGCAGTTCCGTGGGCAGGTCCTTCAGGCTGTGCACCGCCAGGTCCGCTTCGCCGGCCAGCAGGGCCTCTTCGATCTCCTTGGTGAACAGTCCCTTGGTTCCCACCTTGGCGAGCGGTACATCGGTAATCTTATCGCCCGTAGTTTTGATGATCCGGATGCGGCTCTCGATGCCCAGCTCCGCCAGGCGCTGCTCCACCCAGCGCGCCTGCCACAGCGCCAGTTGCGATCCCCGCGATGCAATGACCAGCGTGCTCACGGTTCCAGTTGGAAGACCTTTCTGATGGTCTCGATGACGTGGGCCTCTTCCGGCCGGCCGGCGTGCGCGCGCAACTGCGAGATGGGCCCGTGGGCGATCTTGTTGACGATGCCACGGGTGAGCGCCTCCCAGGCCTGTTCCTGCGCCGGCGTCAGGGGGCCGTACTTGCGCCGCATGCGTTCCATCTCCGCCGCGCGGATCTGCTCCAGTTGCTCCTGCAGCGAGACGATGGTGGGGGCTACCTGCTGCACGCGCAGCCGCGCCAGCGCGCGGTCCACTTCCGCCGCCACCATCATTTCGGCGCGCTCCGCCTCCTTGCGGCGCTCCCGCAGGTTGGTCTCCACCACCTGCTGCAAATCGTCGATGTCGTAGAGGAAGACGCCTTCGATCTCGTTCACCGCGGGATCGATGTTGCGCGGCACCGCGATATCGATCACAAAGACCGGCCGGTTCTTGCGCGCCGCCATCACGCGCTCGAAATCGCTCTTCCCCAGGATGTATTCCTGCGATGCCGTGGAGGCGATCAGGATATCCACCTCCGGCAGTACGGCATGCAGGCGCTCCCATTCCACAGGCGCGCCACGGAAGGCTTTGGCCATCTCGACGGCGCGCTCGAAGGTGCGGTTGGCGACGTAGACGTGCGAGCCACCCGACCGCCGCAGATGCATGGCCGCCAGTTCGCTCATCTTGCCGGCGCCGGCCAGCAGGATACGGCTGGCCTCGAGCGAGCCGAAGATCTTCCGCGCCAGCTCCACCGCCGCGTAGCTTACCGAGACCGCCATCTGCCCGATGCCGGTTTCCGAACGCACCCGCTTGGCGACGCTGAAGGCGCGGGTCAGCACGCTCTCCAGCCAGCCGGAGAGCGCCCCCTGGCTCCGCGCCAGGCAGTAGGCGGCCTTGATCTGGCCCAGGATCTGCGGCTCCCCCACGATCATCGAATCCAGACTCGCGGCCACGCGGAAGATGTGGTGGATGGCCTCGCGATTTTCGTACCGGTAGAGGTGCGGCTCGATCTCCCAGGGCGGCACGCCCCGCTGCTCGGAGAGAAACGCGGTGACGATGCCTCGGGGGTCCGTGCCTTCCTCGGCCGTCACCACTACTTCCACGCGATTGCAGGTGGAAAGGATCAGGGCCTCGGAGGCGCCCCGCGCCTTCAGATCCCGCAGCGCCTCGGCCTGCCCGGTTTCCGGAAAGGCCAGCCGCTCCCGCAACGCCACCGGAGCGGTCTTATGGCTCAGCCCTGTGACCAGCAGAGTCATGGCGCCGGAGTCCCGCTGCCCAGCCGCGCGTGCGCAACCCACGTGACCGCCGAGCAGCCCAGCGCCACCACCACCAGCAGCGCTGCTTTCCTGCCGCGCCAGCCCGCCGTCACGCGGAAGAACACCATCGCGAGATAGATGCCCCAGGTGGCGAAGGAGATCAGGATCTTCGGGTCCGCCAGCCAGGCGGTCTTCAGCTCCACGAAGGCCCACACGGTGCCCAGTACGATGGCCAGGGTAATGAAGGCGAACCCCAGCGCCATGGACTTCGAGATCAGCTCATCCAGCGTGGCCAGCGGCGGCAGCCGGAACGGCAGGGTGCGCTGCTTCTTGCGTTTGAGATCGCGCTCCTGCGCCAGGTAGAGCAGCGCCGCCGCGGCGGTAAACACCAGTGCGGCGTAGCCCAGCATCACCATGGCGATGTGCGCCGTCAGCCACGCGTTGCGCACCTCCGGGCTGGACCACTCGCCCACCGGACCCGCCAGCGAGCCCACCAGCGCCATCATGAAGACCAGCGGAAAGATGAACGCGCTCAGCCCCTCCGCGCGGTAGCGCCAGTGAATGAAGAGAAACAGCGCGCTCACCAGAAAGGCGCACATGGAGAGCGTCTCGAACGTCGTGCCGATAGGGCACCGCCCGCTGGCGATGCCGCGCTCGACGATGGAGACAAAATGGAAGACCGCCGCCAGCCCGAAGGCGCCCAGCGCGGGGCGAAACATCTGCTCGCGCCCTCGGACCAGAGTCAGGATGGCATGCAGGAGGCCCACCGAATAGAGTACGGTGGCAATCCTTAGCCAGATGAGGCTCATCTCGGCCATGACGTGGGAAGAAGCCGTGTAGATTCCAGTATATCGTGCTTTTTGCAGGGCTTTTACAGGGTGATGACGTTCTTGATGCCGCCGGCTTCGATGGCCTCCCGGAAGCCCTCGAGCGGGTAGCGTTGGGTGATGAGCGCGCCCACCGCCCCGGGCCACCGGCGGCAGAGCCTCCCCAGGTCTTCGATGGCGGCTCTATACGCCGCCTCCCCCGCGTTGACCGTCCCCATCACCACCTGGTTGCGCATCACCAGGTTAGCGGCCAAACGGCGCGGGTCGAGCGAAATGCCCTGGCCGTGTCGCGGTACGCCGGTAAGGACGAAGGTGCCGTTAGGCCCCAGGCGCGCCAGCACGTCGAAGGAGGTCTGTGCCGCGCCGGCGGCTTCGTAGACCAGGTCGATGCGGCCGGCGCGCTCGGCAAACTCTTTGGGCGGCACTTCGGCGGTGGAGAGGTAGCGCGCGCCGATCTCCTCCACGATGGCGGTTTTGGCATTGGGGGCGCGGCCCCGCGAATAGACCCAGGTCTCGTAACCGAGTTCCACCAGCAGCATGGCGCCCAACAGCCCCACAGGCCCGGCTCCCACCACCACCGCGCGCAGCCGCTCGCGGCGGAACGGCAGCCGCTGCTCGATGGCGCGTACCTCGAGGAAGGCCTTTTCCGCGATGGTCAGCGGCTCGGTCAGCACTCCCACCGCGCGCAACTCGGGCGGCAGCTTGTAGAGGCGGTGCTCCTCCTCCACCACGAAACCGGTCATGAAGCCGTGAAGGCTCTGGATGCCGCGCTCGCGGAAGTCCAGGGTCTCGCAGAAGTCCTGGTGGCCCGCGCGGCAGGCCGCGCAGCCGGGATGCGGGCAGGGAAGCCGCACCGCGCCAACCACCAGGTCTCCGGGCGCCAGGCCTTGGACCGCGGACCCCGTCTCCACGACCTCCCCCAGGGATTCATGCCCCAGGACGAAGTAGTCGCTTCCCTCGGGCGCGCTGCCGTACTCGAAGGAGACGATCTCGCGGTCCGTGCCGCACACCCCCACCTCCAGCATCCGCACCTTCACCTCCGTGGGGGAGGAGATGCGCGGCTCGGGATGCTCCACCAGCGCTACCCGGCGCTGTTCGGGGAAGACCGCTACGGCGCGCATGCGCCTTTAGGTCCAGCGCCGCCGGGCGTTGAAGCTCGCTTTGCCGTATTCGCCCAGGTCCACGGTGCCGGTGAGGACGTCGGCTTTGAGGGTGCCCTGGAAGCGATAGCCCAGGGTGGTGCCTTCGTAGCGCTGGCGGCTGCGCAGGTCCACGGAAGCGCCCGTGCGCGTGCCCCGCACCTCGCCCGAAAGCCACTCGCCGCGGTGTTGCCCCACGACGCGGCCATCGCGCTCCTCGAGGAAAAGGGCATGAGTCGCGGCGCCCCGCACGAACTCGATCTCCACGTCCCACATGCCCGCAATCGCGGCATCGGAAGGCGCCGGCGCCGCGGGTTCGCGCCGCGGCGGTTTCAACAAGACTTCCCGCAGCCTGGCCGCCACGATAGCATCCTCGCCCGGCATCATCATATAGGGCATGATCGTCAGGCTGCGCTCGGCCGCCGGTATCACGATGCGCGGGTTGCCCTCGTTCAGCGCGTCGGCAATGTCGGTGCCGGTGGCCCCCATGGAGGCGTCCAGGTTGATCCGCAGTTGAGGCGCATAGTTGGAAGGGCCGCGAGGCAGCAGGATCTCGGTCTTGACGCCGGGAACAGAGGCCACCTTTTCCCGTATGGTGCCGAGCCAGCCTTCCCACTCCTTCCATTCGGCGTCGTGGTTGCGCGTGACCCACGCCTCGACCGCCGCCAGCATCCCCATCACCTCTTCCTTCCCCACCTTCATGGAGCGGCCGAAGGCGTGGTGCGGGGCGCTGTTCAGCCAGGCGGCCTGCACCAGGTCCTTGCGGCCCAACAGCAGGCCCGCGCACTGCGGCCCGCGCAGGCACTTGCCGCCGCTGTAGCCCACCAGGTCCGCGCCGCGGGTGAGATAGGTATCGGGGATGGTGAGGCGCTCGGCCGCGGCGTCCACCATCAGCGGGATGCCCTGCCGGTGCGCCGCCGCGGCCATTTCCTCGAGCGACATGGGATGGCGCGGCACGGTTTCGCCCAGCAGCATCACCATGGCGGTGCGGCGGCTCAGTGCGGCCAGGTACTCTTCGCGCGTCTCCGGAGTGACGATCTTTACGCCCAGCATGCGGATGGCATGGTCGTAGACGTTGCGCGAGGGGCGCGGGATGACGACTTCGTCCTTCATCCCGTCGAGATAGGGCAGGCGCTGCATCTTTTCCGGGTCCGCGCCCGCGATGGCGGCCGCGGTGGCATGCGTGAGGGCCGCCGCGCAGCCGGCCGTCACAATGCCCCATTCGGCCTTCGTGAGTTCGGCCAGGCGCCGTCCCACCGCATCCATCAGTTCATCCAGATGTACGTAGTGCCGGGAAGCCTCGTCCATGGCGCGCTTCACTTCCGGCAGCGTCTGGGAGCCGCTCAGAATCGTGAAGGTGCCTCTGCAGTTGATCACCGGGCGCACACCGATGCGCTCGTATAGATTGGCCGCGCGCGGCGCACCCCGCAGCGGAAGGCGAGCCATGATAGCCGCCATATACCCGCTGACCGCGCCGCGAAACATGTCGCGTCGATTCATCTGACGATCCTCGGCCCGGTTGGCTTGCTATAATCATAGAACGTCTGGAGTGCACGTCAAGGGGTTGCCGCCCGAGTTTGCTTTGCTTGGAGGAGTGCTGATGGAGACAGGTCTGGCTAACGCCGCCGTTACTGCCGACGCCGCAAGTGGAAACGGAACACCCCAGGTGGCGCAGGGCGGTTTCAGAATTTTCAGCCGCGTGGTGGATTGGATTACTCACGAACGGCTCGAACTCATTAACATCACCGACCGCATCAACGACATCGTCCGGAAGAGCGGGATTCGCGAAGGGCTAGTGCATCTGCATTCGCTGCACACCACTACGGCGGTCTTTTTGAACGAGTGGCAGGGCGCCCTGCTCAAGGACGTCAAGTCGTTCCTGGAAGACCTGGTGGACCGCGACCGGTCCTGGCGGCATAACGACCCTGCCGAGTCCGACTGCGAGCGGCAGAACGCCGACTCGCACCTGCGCGGTATGATCCTGGGACAAAGCCTGTGCCTGCAGGTGCGCAACTCCGCGGTACTGCTGGGCACCTGGCAGAGCATCATCCTGGCCGAGTTCGACGGACCGCGCAGCCGCTCGATGTCGGTGCAGGTATCGGGCGTATAAGCGCAGCGGTGCATGTCCAGGCGCTTCACGGTTCGCGAAGCTGAAAGCCTGTTGCCGCGCATCGGCGAGCTGTTGCGCGAGGCGCT
>JAWLGN010000178.1:0-11458 GCA_041685075.1 Bryobacteraceae bacterium | reverse complement strand
ACTCACCTGCGCTACAGCTTCATTCTCCATATGGACAACCGCGAGGCGGTGGCCGATGCCCTGGCGCACTACGTGGCGCTGCGGCGCACGCCGGAGACCGTCGAGCGGCTCTACGCCCGCTACGCCGCGCTCACCCCGGAAGAGTTGCAGCGGGTGGCGCGCAAATACCTGGTGGAGGATGGCCGCACCATTGTCACCCTCACCGGAGGTGCGAAGTGAAGAAGTGGATCGGATTGGCTCTGCTGTTGCTGCTGGCTATGCAGGCATCGGCGCAGATGCGGGTGGCGGCGCTGCCCTCGAAGTCGTCCGTGGTGACCTTCCGGGTGGTGTTCACCGCGGGCGCGGCGTCGGACCCAAAGGAGAAGCCGGGGGTGGCGAACCTTACCGCCCTGATGCTCTCCGACGGCGGCACCAAAGACCTGACCTACAAGCAGATTGTGGATGCCCTGTTCCCCATGGCGGCGTCGGTTGCGAGCCAGGTGGACAAGGAGATGACCACCTTCTACGGCGCCACCCACGCGGATAACCTGGACGCCTACTACAAGCTGTTCCGCGCCATGCTGCTCGAACCCGGCTGGCGCGAGGACGATTTCAAGCGGCTCAAGGACCAGGTGGCCAACTACCTGCGCGTCTCCCTGCGGGGCAACAACGACGAGGAACTCGGCAAGGAAGTGCTCTACAACGAACTCTACGCCGGCACGCCTTATGAGCGGCACAACGCGGGCACGCTCTCTGCGCTGGAGAAGATCACGCTCGACGACCTGAAGGAGTTCTACCGCAACCACTACACCCAGGCGAACCTGATCGTGGGACTGGCGGGCGGCTACCCGCGCGGCTTTGCGGAAAAGATGGGCGCCGACATGCGGGCGCGCCTCCCCAAGCGGGGCGGCTTCGCCGGCAGGAACCAGCAGCCCTGGAGGGCGCCGGAGGTGCCGCACAACCGCATGACCATCGTGGAGAAGGACACCCGCTCGGTGGCCTACTCCCTGGGGTACCCCATCGAGGTGCGGCGCGGCGATCCCGACTTCCCCGCCCTGCTGGTGGCGATGTCCTACTTCGGCCCGCACCGCAACAGCGGAGGCCGCCTGTTCCAGCGCATGCGCGCGGCGCGCGGCCTGAACTACGGCGACTACGCCTACATCGAGTACTTCCCCAACGGCATGTACCAGTTCGAGCCCAGTCCCAACCTGGCGCGCCAGCACCAGATTTTCCAGATCTGGATCCGGCCGGTGGAGCCGGCCAACGCGGTCTTCGCGCTGCGGCTGGCGATGTTCGAACTCGACCGCCTGGTGCGCGACGGCCTCTCCCAGGAGGAGTTCGAGCGCACCCGCGACTACGTCTCGAAGAACGTCAACCTGCTCACCAAGAGCAAGAGCGCGGAGTTGGGCTACGCCATCGACAGCATGTACTACGTCATCCCGGAGTACAACCGCTACATCAAGAGCAAGCTCGCCAAGCTGAAGCGCGAAGACGTGAACCGCGCCATCAAGCGGTACCTGCGCGCGGACCGCATCCAGATGGTGGCGGTGGCGCCGGATGCCGAGGGGCTGAAGCGGAAGCTCACCAGCGGGGAGCCATCGCCCATCACCTACAACTCGCCCAAGCCCAAGGAGATCCTCGCCGAAGACAAGGTCGTCGAGCGGTGGAACCTGGGGCTGCGGCCGGAAGACGTGCGCATCGTCCCGCTGGAAGAGGTCTTCCGCTAAGCGGTTGCTACCGCTGCCGGCGCGCGGTTTCTTCGTCCACTCCTTCGGGACGGGGCCCGTAGTGCGGCAGCGGTTCGCCGAACTCGTAGGCGCCCAGATCCGGCGCCCGGCCGCGGTATCCGTCGTTGATGCCGGGGAGCGGCAGGCCCGCATCGACAGCCGCCGAGCCGGCCTTGAGCCGCAGGTCGGGCACGGGGCGCTCCGGATACGGCGGGTTGGGGAACTCCACGTTCTCGAAGACGCTCATGTCTACCTGCACCGCGTGTTTGGCGGTGGTGCGCTCGCGCAGCTCGTCGATGGAGTTGAACTCCACCTTCCCGATCCGGCCGCGGAAGGGCGTGAGGTGCGTGCCGATGCCGTCGTAGTCGAAGTCGTTGGTGGGGTCGGTTTCCGGGGTGAACAGCGCCTCGCCCCGGGCCGGCCCGGAGTAGTTGATTTTGAACGGGTCGCGCGGCCCGCCGATGGCCAGGTTGTTCCGGAACGTGCTGCGGTAGTAGATGCCGGGGCCGTGCGGCACCCAGAGCCCGTGTCCCGTCTTGACCACGGTGTTATGGAGCGCCACGTTGCCGTGGCTGCCCCGCGCGAACTTGAAGGGCGCGAGCACCAGGTTGTACATGACGTTGCGGATGAAGTAGGTCGGGCCGCCCAGGCTGGGCTGCGAACTCAGCCCCATGGCGCAGTTGGTGATGCGGTTGCGCATCACGCGGCAGTTGCCCATGCAGTGGTCCGCCTCGATGGCGTCGTCGGCGGCCACGTAGATATCGTTGTTGTAGATATCGATGCTGACCTGCTCGTAGGCGCCGCGGTCTTCCATGTTGGAGATCGCGTCGCGAAAGCCGCGCACGCGGTTGTAGCAGATGACGTTTCCGGGCCCGGTAAGCTGGATTCCCTCCCCCATGTTGGCGGCGCCGCCCCAGAAGTTCTGGTGGCCCATGCCTTCCGGCGCCCAGGGCATCACCCAGGTGACCACGTTATCGGCGATGTAGCAGTTGGTGCAGCCGGGCTTGCGTTGGGCCACGATGCCGTACTTCGCGTTCACCGTGCAATGGCGCACCGCCACCTCTTCGGCGCCCAGCAGATCGATGGTCCCGTAGACCGTGAGCTTTTCCAGGATGATGTGCTTGCGGCCGCGCAGGGAGATGCCCTCGAAGGTGCTCTTCACGGTGTGGCTGGTGTCTCCCCGGAGGACGATGGGTTTGCCGGGCTGGCCGTCGCGGAGGGCTTCGAACTCGCCGTAGTAGCCGGGGGTGAGCTGCACGATGTCGCCGGGAGCGGCTTCGGCAATGACCTTCCGGAAGGTCGGCGGGGTGGCCTGCCGGACGGTTGCGCCCGGCGCGGGACGCGGAACGGCGCGGGTGGTGGCCCGCACGGTGCGTTCGGCCGAACCTCCGTCGGGGTCGCTGAGGCGCAGGCGGATTTCGTACTCCGTGGCCGGCTCGAGATCGAAGAGGCTGCCGGAATGCTTGTTGGGCCAGTAAAAGGTGGGGGTGGTGCGCTGGCCGCTGTTGCCTTCCGGGATGCGCACCAGCGGCGGGCCCTGGCGCCAGCGGGAGTCCCCGGCACGGCGGTACTCCACCTCCACGCGGCCGTTCAGGTTATCGTCGCCCTCGATGAGCCAGTCGATGCTCAGGTTGAGAATGGTGGGATACGGCACCCGCACTTCGCCCGGCACGGTGGCATCTGCGGCGAGGAGCGGAACCGCCAGACATGCGGGCGCGATCCACCTCGCGAGTTTCGATAGCATGCCCCTTATTCTAAGCACTGGCGGAGGAGGTATGGCAGGTATCTTCCTGGGTATGCAGACCCTATAATCCGATATACTATGGGTGTTGCAAGTTCACCTGGAGGGATTCCGTGCAAGCTAGGACGGCAGGGGTGTCGGGATCGTCGCGGATGAACACCGGAAAATCCGGCGTCCCCCCATTTCTTTCGCCCGAGTGGATCAACGAGGTCGTTGCCGCGGTGCGGCGGACCACCCGCACAGACCCGTACTACAGGAACATCTTTTCGCGCTTCACGCTGGGGATGGTCTACGTGGTACGCAACCTGCCGCCGGCGCTGCGGGAGTGCTACGGGAGCGAGCAGGCGGTAATCTTCGCGCGGGTCGACAAGGGCCAGATCAAGTCCGTCGAGACCGGCACGGAGCTGCCCGAGGAACGCCATCACCTGCTGGTGAAGAGCGACTACCGGGTGGCGCAGCAGATCGCCTCCGGCAAGACCACTCCGGTGAATTCGTTTTTGCGGCGCAAACTGATCGTGCAACCGGTGGACTTTCCGCAGTGGCCGGCGTACGTGCCCAAGGCGAGGATCGCGGTCAACCTGATCGTCAAGCTGGCTAAGAACGTGCCGGCCACGTACGCGCGCTGAGCGCGGCTAGACGCGCCACTCGAGAAGCGCCCAATTCCCCTTGGTAAACAGGTTCAGCACGCTGCCGCCGGGAAGGGCGGCGCGCACGTCCGGCGCTTCGCCGGGCTCGAAGCCGCTGAGGAGCGCCAGTCCCCGCGGCCGCAGGCAGCGAAGGAAGTCGGGCGCCAGCGCGATGACGGCTTCGGGGCTGATGTTGGCCACCAGCAGGTCCACAGTATGCGGCGCGACGGCATCGGCCGAACCGGTGAACAGCAGCGGGGTGCGCAGGTTGTCGCGCGCGATCCGGACGGCGACGGCGTCGTTGTCGCAGGCGATGACGCGGCCCGCGCCCAGCAGTTCGGCGGCCCGCGCCAGGATGCCGGAGCCGGTCCCCACGTCCAGCAATGTAATGCCCGGATGCACGTGGCGTTCCAGCGCCTCGATGGCCAGTTGGGTGGTTTCATGCACGCCGGTGCCGAAGGCCATCCCGGGGTTCACCGTGATGCGGAAGCGTCCCTGCGGCGCGGGATCGTCGCGCCATTCCGGGACCAGGTAGAAGCGCTCGCCGGCCTCGATGGGTTCCCAATCCCGGCGCGAGTAGGCTACCCAGTCGCGCTCTTCCTCCTCGCGCAGGAGCGGCAGGCGGGCGGCGAAACGCTCCAGCAGGGCCTCACGCCCGGCGGCATCTTCGAAGAAGGCGCGCACCCGCTGGTTGTCCAGTTCCTGAATCCCCACCGAGCCGGCTTCCCACAACTCGGCCGTCAGCAAGTCGCGCTCTTCGGGCTCCGCCCGCAGTTCCAGTGAAAACATTTGCCCTACCCCGCATGATGCTATCGTGAATAAAGTGAAGCTACAAGGCATTTTCCCACCTATCGCTACGCCTTTCGACGCCGAAGGGAATATCTACCCCGCCAAGGTCCGGCACAACGTGGAGAAGTGGAACCGGACGGCGCTGGCGGGCTACGTGGTGTGCGGCTCCACGGGTGAAAGCGTGATGCTGGAGCCCAAGGAAAAGATCGCCTTATTCGAGATGGTGGCAGCGCACGCGGCCCCCGAGAAACTGCTGATTGCGGGCACCGGCGTGGAGAGCGTGCGGGAGACCGTGGCGCTCACCAACTGCGCCGCGGAGATGGGGTACCGGGCCGCCATGGTGCGTACCCCGCACTACTACAAGGCCATCATGAGCCGCGGGGAGACCCAGACGCTCTACTACCGCGCGGTGGCGGACCAGTCGAAGATCCCGCTGATCATCTACAACTGGCCGCAGACGACCGGCGTGGACATCCCGCCGGACGCGGTGGCGGCGCTTTCGGAGCACCCCAACATCATCGCCATCAAGGAAAGCTCCGGGAACATCGAGAAGGTCATGCAGATGATCCGGGAGGTGCGGCCGGGCTTCCAGGTGCTGGTGGGATCTGCGCCCACGCTGTGGCCGTCGCTCCTCATGGGAGCGTCGGGCGCCATTCTGGCCTATGCCAACGCCGCGCCGTATTCGACTATCGCGATCTGGGAGGCCCACCGGACGCGCGATGAGGCCGCCGGGCGCGACTGGCAGGACCGCATCGCCCGCGCCGCCGTGCTGGTGACGGTGAAGTATGGTATTCCGGGGTTGAAGTACGCCATGGACCTGAACGGTTACTATGGCGGTCCGCCCCGGCTGCCGCTGGTGCCCGTGCCGCCCGCGGCCAGGGCAGAGATTGAAGAAGCGTTCCGCGACCTCAAAGGGTAAGACACTATGCTGACGATCAGGAAATTCTCGCTGGGTGTAGGCGACCGCTTTGCGCACCAGGCCAGGCCGCAGTTGCGCGCCTGCATGCTGGCCGCAGAGCAGGGGGTGGAGGTGATTCCGGTGTGGAACAAGTCGCACCGCGAGCACACCATCGTGGGGACCGAACCCGGCGCGGTGCGCGCCGCCGCCGACGCAGCCGTCCGCGAACTGGGATGGGACCGCCCCTACCACGTGGATGCCGACCACATCAACTACGGCAACGTGGAGCGCTTCATCGAAGCCAGCGATTTCTATACCCTGGACGTGGCCGATGCCATCGGCAAGCCGGCCGATGAAGCCGACATCGCGGGCTTCGTGGACTGCCATCCCGAACTGGCCTCGCGCCTGGAGATTCCCGGGCTGGCGCAGCCCTTCGAGAGCAGCCAGGAGGCGGTCACCGCCACGGCGGCGAAGTATCTCTATGCCGTGCAGGAGGCCAGCCGCATCTACCGGCGCATCGTGCGGCTGAAGGGCGAGGGCAACTTCATCACCGAAGTTTCGATGGACGAGACCGACTGCCCGCAGACGCCCGCCGAGTTGCTGGTGATTCTGGCGGCGCTGGCCGACGAGGGCGTGCCGGTACAGACCATCGCTCCCAAGTTCACCGGCCGCTTCAACAAGGGCGTGGAATACGTGGGCGACCCCGCGCAGTTCGAGCGCGAGTTCCGCGACGACATCGCGGTGATCGCCTACGCGGTGAAGCGCTACGGGCTGCCGGAGAACCTGAAGCTGAGCGTGCACTCCGGCAGCGACAAGTTCTCCATCTACCCGGCCATGCGCCGCGCGCTGGCCGAATCCGGCGCGGGTGTCCACATCAAGACCGCCGGCAGCAACTGGCTGGAGGAGCTGATCGGAATGGCGGAGACCGGCGGCGAGGGACTGGCAGTGGCCAAGGAGGTCTACGCCGGCGCCTATGAGCACTGCGAAGAGATGTGCGCGCCGTATGCCACCGTGATCGATATCGACCCCGCCAAACTGCCCACCCCGGCCGAAGTCAACTCGTGGACGGGGCAGCAGTTCGCCGCGGCGCTGCGCCACGACCCCAAACAGCCCGAGTTCAACCCGCACCTGCGGCAGTTGCTGCACGTGGGCTACAAGGTGGCGGCGCAGATGGGCGAGCGCTACCTGCGCGCGCTGGTAGAGTGCGAGCCGGCGATTTCGCGCAACGTCACCGCGCACCTGTTCGAGCGGCACATCCGCCCGATCTTCATCGGTTGAGGCCGTCCCATGCCCTTCATTCACGAAGATTTTCTGCTCCAGACTCCCACCGCCCGGCGGCTCTATCATGAGTACGCCGAGCCGGAACCGATTCTCGACTACCATTGCCACCTGCCCCCCCAGGACGTGGCCGAGAACCGCCGCTTCGCCAACCTGTTCGAGATCTGGCTGGAGGGCGACCACTACAAGTGGCGGGCCATGCGCGCCAACGGCATCGACGAGCGCTACGCCACCGGCGACGCGCCGCCCTATGAGAAGTTTCTGGCCTGGGCCAGGACGGTGCCCCAGACGCTCCGCAACCCGCTCTACCACTGGACGCACCTGGAGCTGAAGCGCTACTTCGGCATCGAGGAACTGCTGGACGAGACCACCGCGCCGGCCGTCTGGGAACGCGCCAACGCCCTGCTGGCCGGCGAGGAACTGCGCGCGCACGGCATCCTCGACAAGTTCCGGGTGAAGGCGGTCTGCACCACCGACGACCCCACGGACGATCTGGCCTGCCACCGCGCCATCGCCGCCTCGGGCCTCGGCACCAAGGTCTTCCCCACCTTCCGGCCGGACAAGGCCTTCAACGTGCACCAGCCGGAAGCGTTCAACCCCTGGGTGGAGAAGCTGGCCGCGGTGAGCAACACCGACATCGGCAACTTCACGGCCTTCCTCGACGCGCTGTGCAAGCGCCACGACTACTTCCACCAGTTGGGCGGGCGGCTCTCCGACCACGGGCTCACCACCTGTTTCGCCTCGTTCTGCACGGAAGCCGAAGCGGCCGCCATCTTCGAGAAGGCACGGGCGGGCAAGGCCGCCGCGCCCGCCGAGCAGGAGCGCTTCGCCTCCTTCCTGATGCTCTACTTCGGCCGGCTGGACGCCGAGAAGGGCTGGACCAAGCAACTGCACGTGGGCGCGCTGCGCAACACCAACACCCGCATGTACCGCGCGCTGGGTCCGGATAAGGGTTTCGATACCATCGGGGACTGGCCGCAGGTGGAAGCCATGGGCGCCTACCTCGACCGCCTGGAGCAGGAGAACGCCCTGCCCAAGACCATCCTCTACAACCTGAACCCGGCGGATAACTACGCCATGGCCACCATGATCGGGAACTTTCAGGACGGCCGCACCGCGGGCAAGATCCAGTACGGCAGCGGCTGGTGGTTCCTGGACCAGAAAGAGGCCATGGAGTGGCAGATCAACGCGCTTTCAAATGCCGGGCTGCTCTCGCGCTTCGTAGGGATGCTGACCGATTCCCGCTCCTTCATGTCCTACCCGCGGCACGAGTACTTCCGGCGCGTGTTGTGCAACCTGGTGGGGCGCGACATGGAGAACGGCGAACTGCCGGACGACCTGGAACTGGTGGGCACGATGATCCGGAACATCTGCTACGCGAACGCGCGGCAGTATCTCGGGCTGGAAGTGTGACGGGGCTGTCTATCAGCCGATCCACACGGTCTTAGTGTTGAGGAACTCCCGGATACCCCACTCGCCGAGTTCCCGGCCGTAGCCGGAACGCTTGACGCCGCCGAAGGGCAGGGGCGGGTCGGAGGCCACCATGGCGTTCACAAAGACCAGGCCGGCCTCGATTTCGGCGATGAAGCGGTCGCGCTCGGCATCGTCGGCGGTCCAGACGCTCGAACCCAGGCCGAAGGCAGTCTCGTTGGCCAGCGCTATGGCTTCGTCGATGTCGCGGGCGCGGAAGAGCGCCGCCACAGGGCCGAAGGTTTCTTCGTGGCGCACGGGGGCGCCGGCGGGCGGGTCTGCCAGCACCGTGGGGGCGTAGTAGAACCCCGGGCGGTCGCTGAGCCGGCGCCCGCCGCAGAGCAACCGCGCACCGGCCTCCACGCTGCGCCGCACCTGGGCATCGAGCGTCTCGACCAGCTCCGCGGTGGCCAGCGGGCCGATTTCGGTGCTCTCGTTCATGGGATCGCCGACGCGCAGCGACTTCATCCCCTCGACGAAGCGGCGCTCGAAGGCGTCGGCGACGTCGCGGTGCACGATGAAGCGCTTGGCCGCGATGCAGGACTGCCCATTGTTGACCGCGCGCGCCCGGACGGCGGTGGCGGCCGCGAGATCCAGATCGGCCGAGGGCATCACGATGAAGGGATCGCTGCCGCCGAGTTCGAGCACGGTCTTCTTGATCTGCCTGCCGGCGGCGGCGGCCACGCTGGCGCCGGCGCCTTCGCTGCCGGTCAGGGTGGCGGCGGCCACGCGCGGGTCGTCGATGACCCGCTGGACCTCGCGGGAGCCGATCAGCAGCGTCTGGAAAACGCCCTGTGGGAAACCCGCGCGGCGGAAGATGTCCTCGATGGCCAGGGCGCAGCGCGGCACGTTGGAGGCATGTTTGAGCAGCCCCACGTTGCCGGCGGCGAGCGCCGGGGCGGCGAAACGGAAGACCTGCCAGAAGGGAAAGTTCCAGGGCATCACCGCCAGCACCACGCCCAGCGGCTCGTGCCGCACCCAGCTCCTGCGGGCGGCGGTCTTCACCTCGATATCGGCCAGAAAGCGCGCGGCGTTCGCGGCATAGAAGCGGCAGCCGCGGGCGCACTTGGCGGCCTCCTCGCGCGCCGCGCCGAGAGGCTTGCCCATCTCGGTGGTCATCATGGCGGCGAAGGCGTCGCGCTCGCGGTCCAGAATGGCGGCGGCGCGCTCGAGCCATGCAGTGCGCCGGTCGACCGGCACCGTGCGCCACTCGCGGAAGGCTTCGGCGGCGCAGGCGATCTTCTCCTCCACCTGCGCTTCGCTCAATGTCTCGAAGGTTTCCAGCAGTTCTCCCGTGGCGGGGTTTACGCTACGCAACGTGAATACACTCCTCCTGTGTCCCGGACCGCCCGAGAGCGGTCCGGGCAATATTATCGCTCAGGTCTTGATGGGAATTTCGCGGGCCTTGCGCTGCTGTTCGGGCACGGGCACCCGCACCTCCAGCACGCCGTCCTTGAACTGCGCGCTGGCTTTGTCGACTTCGGCCCCTTCGGGCAGCGGGATGCTGCGCTGGAAGCGCCCGTAGCACCGCTCGGAGCGGTGCACACCGCCGCTGGTTTCTTCGTGCTCGCGGCGGCGCTCGCCTTCAATGTGCAGCGCGTCCTCGGTGCACTCGATGCGCACATCCTCTTTGCTCATGCCGGGCAGGTCGGCCGAAACCACCAGGTTGTGATCCTCCTGCCGGACTTCGATGGGAGGCGCGAAGATGGGGGTCTCCTCGCCGCCGCGCCCGCGCCATAGCCCGAAGCTGCTGGCGAAAGCGCGGTCCATCTCCTCCTGCATGCGGCGCATGAGCGCGAAGGGGTTCATGGTGAACAGATCCTGCGTCCACCAGTCGCCCATGCGAGCCGGCGTGCCGGCCCGGTGGCGCTCCATCCCCCTCTCCTCCTGGGACCCCTCGTGTTTACCTCTCTGGATTTTTACATCCGCCATGATTTACTCCTCCTTTCCCAAGTGCTTCTGAAACCACTCACCGCTCAGCCGGGCCACCTCCTGCAAGGTGCCGGGCTCTTCGAACAGGTGCGTGGCGGCGGGTACGATGGCGAGGGTCTTCTCGCAGCGCAACTGCGCCAGAGCACGTTCGTTCATCTCGATAACGGGGTGGTCGTAGCCGCCCACGATCAGCAGCGTGGGGGCGGCCACGCGGGGCAGCGCGGTGCCGGCCAGGTCCGGGCGCCCGCCGCGCGAGACCACCGCGCCGGCCAGGTCGGGACGGTTGGCGGAGGCGACCAGCGCCGCGCCGCCGCCCGTACTGGCGCCGAAGTAGCCGATGCGCAGGCCCGCGGTGGAAGGTTCGCGCGACAGCCATTCGGCGGTATCCACCAGGCGGCCGGCGAGCAGCCCGATGTCGAGTCGCAGCGCGCCCGTGCGCCGGTGCGCCTGCGCTTGCTCGGCGGTGAGCAGGTCGATGAGCAGGGTGGCCAGGCCGCCCTCGTTGAGCACCCCGGCCACATAGCGGTTGCGCGGCGAGTAGCGGCTGCTTCCGCTGCCGTGGGCGAAGAGCACCACGCCCTGGGCACCCGGGGCGGAAGCCAGGGTGCCCTTCAGCCGTACCGGACCGGCCTCCACCACCACCTCGCGCTCCTGATACTTTTGCGTCAGCGTTGTCATGGCATGCCCCTCCCTTGCGCTACGCGGGCTGCGGTACCTGCAGGAGCCGCACCACGGTTTTGGAACCCCGGCCGGCGTCGATCTCCAGCGCCGCAATGTTCCCCGCGGCGGTCTCCTCCACCCGCAACCGCCTGGCGCCGTGAATAATGCGGGTCACCGCCGGGTTGCTCTCCTCCCCCACGATGATGGCCACGTCCGGCGCGCCGCGGCGGTGGTCGGCGGCCACTCCCTGCAGTGGCAGTCCGTCGGCCTCCACCTGCGGACCGGCCCCGGCGTCCTGCACCTCGACACGTACCTGCCAGCCCTGGTGTTCGCGCGTGAACTCGTCCAGGAACTGGAT
>JAWLGN010000177.1:10120-11467 GCA_041685075.1 Bryobacteraceae bacterium | reverse complement strand
GGCGGCGCGGCTGTGGCGGCCGGTTGGGCCGCGGGCGCGCCCAGCCGCCTGGACGGGCACTCCTTCGCCAGCGAACGCCCGGGCCTCTCCTGCACGACGGTGGTGGAGCCGCTGGGCGTGGTGGCGGCCATCTCGCCGTGGAACTTCCCCGTGGTCGCGCCGGTTCGCAAGGTAGCTCCGGCGCTGGCCTGCGGCAACACCGTGGTGCTGAAACCGGCCTCCTTGACACCCCATTCGGCGGCGTACATTACGTGCCTGTTCGAGCAGGCGGGCTTCCCTCCGGGGGTGGTGAACCTGGTGATCGGCCACGGCGGCGAGATCGGCGATTGCCTGGTGGACGATCCCCGCGTCGCCGGGATCACCTTCACCGGATCGACCGCCGTGGGCATTCCGCTGAACGAAAGGGCCAGCCGGCGGCTGGCCAAGGTACAGCTCGAACTCGGCGGCAAGAACCCCGCCGTGGTCGCCGGTTACGACGATCTCGATACCGCCGCCCGCGAAATCGTGAGCGCGGCGCTCCAGTGCAGCGGCCAGCGCTGTACGGCGCTCAGCCGCGTGATCGTGCTGGAAGACCAGGCCGATGCGCTGGTCGGCAAGCTGCTGGAGCACATCGGGCGCATCCAGACGGGCGATGGGTTGGATGAAAAGACCACCATGGGACCGCTCTCGAGCCGGAGCCAAATGGAAACCGTCGACCGATATGTGCGGCTCGGTCTCGAATCCGGCGCGAAGCTGCTGGCCGGGGGCCGCGCGTTGGTGGATGACCCCGACTGCGAAGGCTACTTCTATGCCCCGACCCTGTTCGATCACGTGGCGCCCGATTCCGCGCTGGCGCAGGAGGAGATCTTCGGGCCGGTGCTGCCGGTGATCCGGGTGCGCGGGTTCGAAGAGGCGCTCGCGGTGGCCAACGGAACGCGTTACGGACTGGCCGCCGCTCTCTTCACCAACCAGATGCGCTACGCGCACGCGTTCGCGCAAACCATCCACGCCGGCATGATCCATATCAACCACGGCACCGCCAGCCAGGCCCACGTCCCCTTCGGCGGCGTGAAGCATTCCGGGCTGGGCGCCTATTCCATCGGCCACACCTCGAAGGACTTCTACACCAATCTGAAGGCGGTCTATATCAAATGGGAGTAGCTAAAGGCAGTACGATTCGACTCGGAATCCCGCCCATCGAAGAACCGTTGCAGCGCGCCGAGATTGTTTACAACACGCTGCTCGAAGGCATTATCCGGGGCGACCTCGAACTCGGCGCGCAGCTCAACGCGGACGCCATCGCACAGCAGTTGAAAGTCAGCACCACACCGGTGCGCGATGCGCTGAACCGCCTTCAGAAGGACGGCC
>JAWLGN010000177.1:0-10110 GCA_041685075.1 Bryobacteraceae bacterium | reverse complement strand
GCCAAGCTGCCCTACCAGGGCTGGTTTGTGCGCCGCTTCGAGGAGCAGGAGATCCGCGATATCTACGAGGTCCGGGCGGGGCTGGAGTGCCTGGCGGTACGGCTGGCCTGTTTTCGCATCACCGCCGAGGAAATCGAGCGCCTGCGCGAGCACCAGCGGGGCGGCGAGGCCGTGCTCGACCAGGGCGATCTGGAAGCCTACCGGCTCTACAACCAGAAGTTCCACTCGGCCATCATCCAGGCCGCGCGAAACCCGGAACTGAAGCTCCTCATGAAGCAGACCTCGCGCAAGACCCAGATGTTGAGCGCCAAGACCATCCGCATGACCGGGCGGCCGCTGCGCGCCGTACAGGAACACAAGCAGCTCATCGAGTACATCTCGATGCGCAATTCCGCGGCCGCGCAACAGCTCATGGAGCGGCACATCCTGAGCGCCATGGAAGACATCTTCACCCATGGCCTCGGGTAAAAAGGCGGCAACGGCACGGGTAGATGCGCCTTCACCCGGCGGAGTAGCGGGCCGCAAGCGGTTCCTGGTGATCGGCGGGATCTTCGTCCTCTCCTGGATCCTGTACATCGACCGCGCGGCCATCTCCTCGGCCAAGGAACCGATCGCCTCGGAGTTGGGGCTTTCCGACCAGCAGATGGGGCTCATCTTCAGCGCCTTTATCCTGGGCTACTCGGTGATGCAGATCCCCTCCGGCCGGTTTGCGGACCGCTGCGGGCCGCGCATCACGCTCTCAGCGCTGGTCGCCCTGTGGAGCCTCTTCACCTTGCTGACCGGCATGGTCTCCCGGGTGGGTTCGCTGTTCGGCATCCGGTTGCTGTTCGGCGCCGCCGAATCCGGCGCGTTTCCGGGATCGGCCCGCGCCTTTTACAACTGGCTGCCCCCGGGCGAGCGCGGCATCGCCAACGGCATCCTCTTTTCGGGCGCCATGATCGGGGGCGGCATCTCCTTCCCGATCTGCGCCTGGCTCATCGCCGGGTTCGGCTGGCGCACGGCGTTTTTCCTGCTCGCGATTCCGGGCTTCCTCTGGGCGCTGTGCTGGCTCATCTTCTTCCGCGACTACCCCGCGCAGGGCGGCGCGCCGGAAGCCGCCAAGGCCGCGGCCGCGAACGGGATGACGTTTTCCCAGGTCTTTCGCTCCGGACCCATGCTCCTGGCCATGACCCAGTACTTCGCCGGTAACTTCACCTTCTACATAGGGATCACCTGGATGCTGCCGTATCTCACCGAGCGCTTCAGCCTGGGGGCGGCCGAAGCCGCGCGATACGCCATGGTGCCGCTCATCGCCGGCGCGGTCTCCAACTGGACGGCGGGCCTCGCGGTCGATCTGCTCTACCGGGGCGGATACCGGGCCTGGTCGCGCCGCTTGCCCGGAGTGGCGGGCTTCCTGGTGGCGGCGACGGGTGTCACGATGGTGACTCTTGCCGGCACGCCCCTGATGGCCGTGGTGGGGTTCGCCACCGCGATTGCCGGCGTCGAACTGACCATCAGCCCGAGTTGGGCCTACTGCATGGATATAGGCGGCAGGAACTCCGGTGGGGTCTCCGGCGCCATGAACATGCTGGGCAACTTCGGCGGCTTCGTCAGCGCCAACGCCTTCCCCTATCTATACGGCTTGACCCACAGCGCCAACACCTACTTTTACCTGGCCGCACTGCTCAACATCGCAGGCGCGCTGTGCTGGTTGCGGATGCGCCCGCGAGATGCCGGGCGGGCTTACGAGTAGCGCCGCAGCGCCAGCACGGCGTTCAATCCCCCAAACGCGAAGGAATTGGAGAGCGCCCATTCCACCTCCGCCCGGCGCGCGCAATTGGGAACCACGTCGAGGTCGCACTCCGGGTCCGGTTCGGTGAAGTTCGCGGTGGGTGGGAGCACGCCGTCGCGCAGCGCCATCGCGGTGGCCACCGCTTCCAGCGCCGCCGCCGCTCCCAGAGCGTGGCCGTGCATCGACTTGGTGGAACTCACCGCCAAGCGGTCCGCGTGCGCTCCGAAGACCGCCCGGATGGCGGCAGTCTCAGTAGGGTCGTTGGCCGCGGTGCCGGTTCCGTGCGCGTTGATGTAGCCCACCTGTTCGGGCGCCATGCCTGCGTCGCGCAGCGCCGCCCTTATGGCTCGGGCGGCCCCGTCCGGCGAAGGCTGCGTGAGGTGCGAGGCGTCGGCCGACATCCCGAACCCCACCAGTTCGCCATGAATGCGCGCGCCGCGCGCCCGGGCCGCCTCGAGCGGCTCCAGCACCAGCATGGCCGCGCCTTCCCCCAGGATCATGCCCCGGCGGTGGCGCGAAAACGGGCGGCAGGTTTCCGGCGAGACCACCCGCATGGCCTCCCAGGCCTTCAACAGCCCGAAGCTGAAGGGCGCCTCGCTGCCTCCCGCGATGGCCATCTCCACCGCCCCGGAGCGCACCATCCAAAACGCCTGCCCGATGGCGTGGCCCGCCGAGGCGCAGGCCGTCGAAACCGTGAACGCCGGCCCCGTAACCCCCATCTCCATCGAGATGTGGCTGGCTCCGGCGTTGGCCATGGTGCGGGGGATGGTCAGGGGGTGCACGCGCGGGCCGCCCTTCTTGTAGACCTCCCAGAATCCCGCGTCCTGGGCGTTCTGCCCGCCCAGGCACGAGCCGGTCACGATGGCGGTGGTCTCCCGCAGAGCCGGTGTCCACTGCACCCCGGCATCCGCGGCCGCCTCCCGCGCGGCAATGACGGCGAATTGCGCGAAGCGGTCCAGAAAGTCCGCCCGCCGGTCTTCGAAATGGGGCGCGTGCGTGTAGCCGCGCACCTCGGCCCCGTTGCGAAAGCGGAACTGCGAGCAGTCCACCTGCTCGATGGGTGCGATGCCGCTCCGGCCGGCTTCGAGCGCCTCCCGAAACTCCCCGGTATTCCGGCCCAAGGCGCAGATCGCGCCCATGCCGGTGATGGCTACGCGGCGCACGCTATTCGCCCGAGGCAGCCCCGGCCGCCTTGGCGGCCACCAGTTGCGCTACTCCTTCCGCCATGTCCCGCATGCTCTGCACGCCCTTGGCCTGCTCGTCGGGGATCGAAATATCAAACTCGTTCTCCAGGGCCCAAAGGATCTCGACCGCGTCCATGGAGTCGATACCGAGGTCCTCGAAGCTGCTATCGAGGGTCACTGTTTCTCGTGGCAGCCGCTTGACGGTGGCTATCACGTTCAGAAATCGCTGGGTCAATTCGTCGGACATAGTAGCTGGCTGACCGTTTTCAGTTCGAGGCCCCGTTCCCGAAGCAAGGGAACCAGGCGATCGACCGCCTCCAAAGTCTCTCCGACCCGCGGGTTGCGCTGCAAGCCGCGGCCGTCGTGCAGGCACACAATCGCGCCGCCGGTGGTGCGTTCGGCGACGCGGCGTACGATGTCTTCGGCGGTCAGTCTCCAATCATATCCGATTACGGTCCACATGACGCCCAGAAGTTTCAGGCGGCGCTGCGCGCGGCCGATTCCCGGCCAGCGGACGCCGTACGGCACGCGCAGCAGGCGCGGCTCCACGCCCGTGGCCTGGATGATGGTCCGCTGCGCGCGCGCCAGTTCCGCTTCCATGAACCCGGCGGACCGGAAGTGAAAGTAGGGATGGGTATGGCTGTGGTTGCCGATCTCGTGGCCCGCTTCCGCAACCGCCCGGGCCACCGCCGGCAGACGCTCCACGTTCGCCCCGCAGTGAAAGAAGGTGGCGGGCACGTGGTGCCGCGCCAGAATGTCCAGCAGGTAAGGGGTGGATTCGCTGGGTCCGTCGTCGAAGGTGAGGGCCACCGCCCGGCTGCGCGAATCCCCCCGCCACACCGAAGGCCCGAAGACCGCCGACGAGCGCCCCCGCACCGCCCAGGCCATGAACCCCGCGCCTCCGAGCACCAGCCCCGCAGCCGCCGCGCGGCCCGCCGCCGTCACCGCACCTCCCTGCCGATTTTCATCATCAAGGGGAGTATAGCGCCCCGAACCGTTCCGCCGGACCGGCGCCGCGTCGGGCCATGCTACACTTTTTTTAGAGATGCTTCCCGATCTATCGTTGGTGATCCGGTTGCAGGATCTCGACAACCGGATCACCGATCTTACCCGCGAAATATCGGCACTTCCTAGACACATCGCCGAAATCGAAAAGAAACTGGTCGGCCACGAGCGCAAACTCGAAGCCGATCGCGCCGCGCTGGCGGCTAACCAAAAGGACCGCAAGCGCATGGAGGGCGAAATCCAAATGCAGGAGCAGAAGATCTCCAAGCTGCGGGATCAGATGCTCCAGGCCAAGACGAACGAGCAGTACCGCGCCTTCCAGAATGAAATCGCGTTCTGCGAGAGCGAAATTCGCAAGGCAGAGGACCGCATTCTGGAACTCATGGGCGAATCCGAGCCGCTGGAGAGAAATCTCCGGGTGGACGAGGAGGCGCTCAAGAGAGAGAAGGCCCAGGTGGAAGCCCAGAAGGAGGATGCCCGCAAGCGCACCGCAGAGGACAAGGCCGCGCTGGAAAAGCTGCAGAACGATCGCAAACGCGCCGTCGCGGAAATCAACCCGGGCGTGTACCGGAAGTATGAGACCATCCGCAAGCACCGCCGGGGGCTGGCCGTGGCGGAAGCCGCGGAAGGCCGCTGCACGGCCTGCCACATGGCCATGCGGCTACAGTTTTTCCAGGACCTGAAGAAGGGCGACCAGGTCATGACGTGCGAAAGCTGCGGCCGCATTCTTTACTACAACCCGCCGGTGCCGGTGGAAGACCTGGCCGGCGAAAAAGTCGGCTGAGGCGCGGGACGCGCTGAGCAACGGCCCGCTCAACAGCACCTGGGCCGCGTGAAGCGGGCGTATAGCCGCTCTTCGGAGAAACGCCGCCACTCCTCCCCGGAGTGTACCCGGCCATGGGCCGCCAGGTGCCGCTCGTAAGCGCTCTCGTCGGAAAGCTCCCGCAGCAGCCCCCATAACAGCCGCCCGAATTTTCGTACCTGCCTCATACCTCGTCAGCCCTCAAGTTAGACGGGACGTAGGGCGCTTCGAGCATCCGCGCCTCCCGCGTGCCGCGCAGTATCCCCACCCAGTTTCGGATGGAATCCACCAGGATGGCAGTCACCAGCACGACGAAAATGCCGCACACCACCGCGTCCAGGCGATTGTTGAAGATCACGGACTGGGTCTCGGCAATCCTGGCGGCCGGAACCGCGCCCGCTCTCAGCGCCGCCTCCAGCTTCGAAGCCGCGGCCAGAAAGCCGAGCGAGGGGTCCGGAGAAAAGATCTTCTGCCACGCGCCCGTATAAGTGACGATCACCAGCCACGTCAGGGGCGCCAGCGTCACCCACATGTACTTGGCCCGGTGCATTTTGATCAGGATGGTGGTGGCCACGCACAGCGCCACCGCGGCGAGCAACTGGTTGGAGATGCCGAACAGCGGCCACAGCGAGTTGATGCCGCCCAGCGGATCGCGGACGCCCTGCAGCAGGAAGTAGCCCCAGGCCCCCACCATGGCAGCGCTGGTGATGATGGCGCCGGGCATCCAACTGGTGCGCCCCATGGGTTTCCAGGCATAGCCCAGTATCTCCTGGAGCATGAAGCGCCCCACCCGGGTGCCCGTGTCGAGGATGGTGAGGATGAACAGCGCCTCGAACATGATGGCGAAGTGGTACCAGAAACCCATCACGGCGCGGCCGCCCCGGGTGGCGAAGATGTGGGCCATCCCCAGGGCCAACGAAGGTGCGCCTCCGGTGCGGTGGTAGAGGCTCTGCTCGCCGACGTCGCGCGCCAGCGTATCCATGTCGTTCTCCGTCACCGGGAAGCCCCAGGAGCTGATGGTGGCCACCGCCGCCGCCGGCGTCTCCCCCACCACGCCCGCGGGAGCGTTCACCGCGAAGTAGACGCCCGGCTGCAGCACCGAGGCCGCCACCATCGCCATGATGGCCACAAAGCCCTCCAGCAGCATGCCGCCGTAACCGATCGGCAGCGCGTGCCCTTCCTTGGTGATCATCTTGGGCGTGGTGCCGGAGGAGATCAGGGAGTGGAAACCGGAGATGGCGCCGCAAGCGATGGTGATGAAGCAGAAGGGGAAGATTTTGCCGGAGAAGATCGGTCCGGTGCCGTCCACGAAGCGCGTGAACGCCGGCAATTGCAGGTCCGGCCGCGCGAACAGGATTCCTACCGCCAGCATCGCCACCACCCCCAGTTTGACGAAGGTGCTCAGGTAATCCCGGGGCGCCAGTAGCAGCCAGACGGGCAGCACGCTGGCGAGGAAGCCGTAGGCGATCAACGCCAGCGCGATGGCCACGGCGCTGAAGGTGAACCAGGGGGCCAGGGTCGGCGAACCCGCCACCATCTCACCGCCCTGGATGACGGCCAGCACCATCACCAGCCCGATGAGCGAACACTCCAGCACCTTGCCCGGCCGCCAGTACCGCATGTACAGCCCCATGAACACCGCAATCGGCATGGTCGCGGCCGTGGTGAAAGCCCCCCAGGGACTGCCCTTCAGCGCGTTCACCACCACCAGCGCGACCACCGCCAGCAGGATGATGAGGATCAGCAGCACCGTGATGAGCGAGGTGAACCCCGCCACCTTGCCGATCTCCTCCTTCGCCATCTGACCCAGCGACTTGCCGTCCCGCCGCATGGAGGCGAACAGGATGACGAAATCCTGCACCGCCCCGCCCAGCACCGCCCCCAGGATGATCCACAGGGTACCCGGCAGATACCCGAACTGCGCCGCCAGCACGGGCCCGACCAGCGGACCCGGTCCCGCGATGGAAGCGAAATGATGGCCGAAGAGAATCCAGCGGTTGGTAGGTTCGAAGTCGTGGCCGTTGCGCAGCCGCTCGGCTGGCGTGGCGCGTTTGTCGTCGAGCGCCATGACCCGCGCCGCAATGAACTTCGCGTAGAACCGGTAGCCCACCATGTAGGTGCAGGCAGCCGCCAGCACCAGCCACGTACTGTTGATGTGCTCGCCTCGGTGGAGCGCGACGCCGCCGAGGCAAATCGCCGCCACCACGGCGACCCCGGCCCAGAGAAGATGGCCCAGCAGTCGTTTCACCTTCAACAGCATAACGCGGCACAGAGCGGGCGGCGGCGGCCGTCCGGCGCCCCTCTTCTGGGAGCCGCATTACAAAAACGCCGGTGCACCGCTTGACGCGGGCTGCGCCGGGCACGTCGAATGCATAAATGACGAGGGGTGCCCATGAACACCGAGGTGGATGCCGAAACACTGCGCCGCTGGTTGGAAGAAGGGCGGCCTGTCACGGTATGGGACGTTCGGGACGACCGGGATCGCGCCGAATGGCATATTCCCGGCAGCCTGCACGGGAACGCCATGGAGGCCCTCAAAGACGGACGAACGGACGCCCTGCCCTCCATCGAATTTCCCGCGGGGCGCACCGTGGTGGTGGTCTGCCCGAAGGGACGCACCAGCCGGATTGCGGCCGCCGAGTTGCGCGCGCGCGGCGTGGAGGCCGTGTCCCTCGCGGGCGGCATGCAGGCCTGGAGCCTGGCATGGAACACCGCGCCCGTGGCGCTGCCACACCCCACCGCCGCAGTCCTCCAGGTGCGCCGCACGGGAAAGGGCTGCCTCTCCTACCTGCTCGGCTCCGAGGGCCAGGCCGCCGTCATCGACGCTTCCCTGCCCCCGGAGATCTATCTGCGGCTGTCTGAAGAGCGCGGCTGGAAACTGCGCTATGCCATCGATACCCACATCCACGCCGACCACCTCTCCCGGGGGCGGACCCTCGCGGAGATGGCCGGGGCCGAGTACCTGCTGCCGGCGCAGGATCGCGCGCGCTTTCCCTACCGCCCCATCCACGACCGCGACACTCTCCGGATCGGGGCGGCACGGCTGGCCGCATTCCGAACCCCGGGCCATACCTGGGAGAGCACCTGCTTCGTGCTGGACAACCAGGCGCTGTTCACCGGAGACACCCTCTTCCTCGCCGCCGTGGGCCGCCCGGACCTGGGCGCGGCGGGCGGCCCGACCCCCGCGCGCGCCCGTATGCTGTTCCAATCGCTCCAGCGCATTGCCCGTTTCGGGCCCGGCCTGCTGGTGCTCCCCGGCCACACTCCCGAGCCTGTGCCTTTCGACGGTAAGCCGCTGGTTGCCACCCTGCGGGAGACCGCTCGACAGTTGGCCGATTGGGGGGATTCGGAAGAGACTTTCGTCCGCCGCGTGCGCGAGCATCTCCCGCCCGCGCCTGAAAACCACCTCAAGATTCTGGAGTACAACCTGGAAGGCGTGCTGCCGGAAGGCGATGTCACCGAACTCGAAGCCGGCGCCAACCGCTGTGCCGTATCGAAGGGTTAAAAGCGGCGCAGTTCCCGCAGCATGGAGAAGGTGTTGCCCCCGCCGCGGAAGGGCACCGCGTGCACCGGCCGCCAGTTGTCGTCCACCGTGCCGACGTACTTCGCGCTGCCGCGGTCGGATCCCATGAGGATGACGGTGTAGGCGCGACTGGTGTAACTCAGAGCCCGGTACTGGATCTCGCCGGTCTCCGACATCCAGCGATCGCGGTCCGGCGGTCCCAGCTTCAGCACCACCCCGTGGTAATCGTCGTGGGCGCGGAGTTCCAGGTAGGACTGGTCCTTGGTGGTGAAGTTGACGCGCGGGCGCAGCACGCCTTCCCGGAACATGTTGGCCATCAGCAGGTAGGCCGCCACCGCCACCAGCAGCGCCATACCCACCAGCAGCAGCACGCGGCGGTCGGCTGCCATCTCGCGGCGCTTGGGCGGTGTGGGAGGCGCCGCGGCCTCCCCTTGAGCCGGCGGGCGGCTGCCTACGGCGGGCGGCATGACGATGACCCGCCGCTGGTAGGGCCACACCGTCCCGCCCTTGAATTCCAGTTCCCGGTTCAGCCCCACGATGACCACCGGTTCGTCGACCCGGGAGATCTCTCCCAGGTAGCGGCGCGGGATCCAGATCTCCTCCCCGGTCATCGAGTTCACCACCAGGGCCTCGGACCAGGTGCTCTTCTTAAAGCGCCACTCGTTGTGCTCGATATTGAGAATCGGCGGGTAGAAGGAGAACGGTCGCTCCTTCAGGTCCTCGATCGAGAGCGGCGCCGGCGTCAGGGGCATGACATACTCATCGGGCCGGAGTGGCGGCCAGCGCTTCGCCCGTGGCCTGCTCCACCCCGGCATGCAGGCTGTTGCCGTGGGAATCCATGGTAACGATGGCGGCGAAGTTCTTCACCCGGAAGTGCCACATGGCTTCCGGGATGCCGAACTCCATCAGGTGCACCGCGGGCACCTCCTCCACCGTGCGTGCGTAGTACTGCGCCGCGCCGCCGATGGCGTTCAGGTAGACGGCGCCGCACTCCTTGAGCGCCTCCAGGGTACGGGCTCCCATGCCGCCCTTCCCCACCACCGCGCGCAGGCCGTAGCGGCGAATGACATCGGCCTGGTAGGGCTCCTCCCGGCTGCTGGTGGTGGGACCGGCGGCCTTGGTCGTCCAGCGCTCCCCTTCCTTCAACATCACTGGGCCGCAATGATAGAGCACCGCGCCCTGCAGGTCAACCGGCGGCGGATTCTTCATGAGGTAGGCGTGGACATTGTCGCGCCCGGTGAACAGGTCGCCGTTGATGAGCACCACGTCCCCCACCTTGAGCGCCCGCACGGTCTCTTCGCTGAGCGGCGGGGTGAGGACCACTTCGCGTCCTGTGAGCGGGAAGCCCTCGCCGCGCGCCATGCGTTGGATGGGCGCCTCCGGGTCGCGGTAGAGCCAGCGCGTGATGGCGCCGGTACGCGCGTCCAGCCGCACGCCCAACCGCCGGAAGGCCCAGCAGTTGTACGCCACCGAGACGAAAAAGCTCGCCGGCAGGCGATTGGCGGCCGCGATCTTGCAGCCGATGAGCGTGGCTTTGCCGCCGAACCCCATGGCCCCTACGCCCAGCCGGTTGGCTTCTTCCATTACCTGTTCTTCGAGCGCGGCCAGGGTGGGATCCGGGTTGCGGTCGTCGAGGGTGCGGAAAAGCTGCTCCTTGGCCAGCTCATAGCCGTGCGCGCGGTCGCTGCCGATGGCCACTCCGAGGGCGCCCGGCGAGCATCCGTGTCCCTGCGCCTGCCAGACGGCGTGCAGAATGCACTTGCGCACGCCTTCCAGCGTGCGGTCGGCGCGCCCCAGGTGGTCCAGCGTGCAGGGCAGCGAGTAC
>JAWLGN010000176.1:0-11497 GCA_041685075.1 Bryobacteraceae bacterium | reverse complement strand
CGCTTCGACTGCCTGAACCTGAACACGGACCGCTGCGGGCTGTCCTTCGGCATCATCCAGTGGGCGCAGCGGCCGGGACGGCTGCACGAGATTCTGGCGGCATTCCGTGCCGAGGCCCCCGAGACCCTGGAGGAGATTGTGGGCGGCGCCGCCGAAGTGGAGGGCCTGTTGGCCCACACCGCCCGGACCAACGGCGGGGTGAACCGCGCCACGGGCGAAACCCTGGACCCGCGCTTCGACCTGGTGCGGGAACCGTGGGCGGGGCGCTTCCGCGCGATAGGGCGCAACAGGCGGTTGCAGGCGGTGCAGGTGCGGACGGCCATGGAGGCCTTTCGCACGTCGCTCGAGCGGCTGAAGCGCGAGGCGAAGGGCATCACCTCGCAGCGCGGCTACGCTTTCGTGCTCGACCTGGCGAACCAGCACGGGAACGCCGGGGCGCTGGCGATTTATCGCGCCGTGGCAAAGCCGGGGATGGGGGAAGCGGAGATCCTGGCCGCCATGGAGAAGGAGTCGGTACGGCGGGTGGCCGCCCAGTACGGCAAAACCAGCGCGGAGGCCGCCTCGACGGCCAGCCGCAGGGAACTGTTCCGCACCATGCCGTGGCTTTCCGACTCCGGCGTGGAAGTGGCGTAAGCGGGAAAAAAGCGGCCCCCGGTAGTCGTTTCGTGGCACACTACCGGGTATGTTGAGACGCCTGTTTCTACTGAGCGCCGCCGCGGCGGCCGTGTGCGCGGCGCAGTCCGGCGGGTTCCGCGCCGCAGTGGTGAAGGTGGATATCACGCCGTCGGAGAGCAAGTGGCTGGCGGGCTATCCCCCGCGGCAATCCACAGGAGTGCACGACCGCATCTGGCACCGGGTAGTGGCGCTGGACGACGGGCGGACGCAGTTCTTCCTGGTGGCTTCGGATTTTTGCCTCTTCACGCCTTCGGTTTACGATGAGACGGCCGCGCTGCTCGAGAAAGAGGCGGGCATCGAGCCGGTGCGGTTCTGGTGGAGCGTCACCCACACGCACTCGGCGCCGGAGGTGGGGCCGCACGGGATGGCGCGGATTCTGCTGCCAAAGCGGTACGCGCACGACTGGGACCGTCCCTACACGGCGCACGTCCAGCGCACCCTGGTGGACGCGGTGAAGCAGGCGCGGGCGAAGCTGGAACCGGCGCGGCTGGCCGTGGGGACGGGCTTCGCCATGGCCAACATCAACCGGCGGGGGATGGACGACCGGGGGCGGGTGAGCCTGGGGTTGAATCCCGCGGGGCCCACCGACCGGCAGATCGGCCTGCTGCGCATTGAGCGCCGCGACGGCTCCCCCATGGCCCTGGTCGCCAACTACGCCATGCACGGCACGGCGCTGGGGCCGCCCAACACCCTGATCAGCGGCGATGCGCCGGGCGTGGTGGCCGCCTACGTCGAGGAGAAGCTGGGGATTCCGGTGCTCTACGTCAACGGCGCGGCGGGAAACCTGGCGCCTATCTATACGGTCCAGCCGGATTTCCGGGCAGCCCACATCGACGAATTCAAGGTGCTGCTGGGGGACCGCATCGTGGCGGGTAGCAAGCGGCTCCCCGGCGCCACCGCGGACGTCCGGCTGCGCGCCGGGCAGCAGGTGGTCCACACGGAGCGTAAGCCCGATTTCGGGTGGGACGAGACATTGAAGGACTACCTGCCGCAATCCGCGCCCTCCGCTGTGCGGCTCCCGGTGCGCTTCCTCTTCATCAACGATGATACCGCCATCTACGCGGCGCCGGTGGAGCTGTTCTGCGAGATCTCCAACGGCATCCGCGGCCGGTCGCGGTTCCAGCACACCTTCTTCTTCGGGTATACGAACGGGTGGCTGGGATATCTGTGTACACGGAAGGCATACGAGGAAGGGGGCTACGAGCCGGGGACAGCGCCTTTCACCGAGCAGGTAGAGGACGACTTCACCCAGGCCGTGACGACGTACCTGGAGGGCGCGGCGCGGTAGGCGCTTCGGCTAGAGAACCGGCACTGCGCCCAGAGAGAACTCAGCCAGGTCGATCCAACGGTCCTGGCCGATGTTCTGGACGAAGGCGGCCTTCTCGGCCCGGAAGGTGCGGGGACCAGCGTACTCCCTCCAACGGCGGGAAGCCAGCTCGAAAATCTCCTGCACTTTACCCGGCGGCACGTCCTGCGCCAGGGTGATGTGGGGATGATAAGGATAACGCTCGCAGAAACTGAGCCTGCCGCGGCAGAGGGCGTCGTGAATACGCCGCAACTCCTCGCCACCGCGGGCCAGCTCGAGATAGATTACCTCCGTGCTGGGGAAGACGGCGGGCTCGCCGGCTTCAATCTCAAACGGCGGAAACTCGCCGGCTACGGCCCGGGCCTCCTCGCAGACAACCTGCCAGGGTGTAAACAACGGCCTGGGGGGCAGCACGCTCACGTGAGCGTGCGGAATGCAATCGGGCGCCAGTTCCAGGCGCAACTCGTCCAGAAACTGTCCCAGGGGATCGGGGATGTAGATGACCAGAGCGAACTGGTTCAGTCGATCCATCCCATTCGGATCGAAGCCCATGCTTGTACTATGTTACCCGTTTTGTGGGGATCTGCACACGGCTTTCCGGCGGCGGCCCGCCGGCTCCTGGTACTCTCAAGAGAGCGCACGCTATGTCGAATGCATTCAATCCCTTACTCGGGTTGGGATTTCGCATCCCGTTCGATTCCATCAAGGCGGAGCACGTCCGGCCGGCGATCCGGGAGCTGCTCGGGCAGGCTCGGGAGCGGCTGGCGGAGCTGGCGGCATCGGGCGAGCCCCGCACCTGGGAGAACACGCTGGCGGCTCTCGACCAGTTGACCGAACCGCTGGATGTGGCGATGACGGTGGTGCGGCACCTGGAGGCGGTGGCCACCACGCCCGAACTGCGCGCGGCGCACAACGAGGTGGAGCCGGAGGTGAGCGCCTTTTACTCCAGCATCCCGCTCGATGAGGGCTTGTGGCGGAACATCAAGCGCTACGCCGCCACGGAGGAGGCGCAATCCCTGGCCGGCGCGCGGCGGCGGTTCCTAAGGAAAACCATCGACACCTTCCGGCGGCACGGCGCGGAACTGGACGCCGCGGGTAAGGCGCGGTTGAAGGAACTGGACGTGGAACTGGCGGTGGCCACCACGCGGTTCTCGGAAAACGTGCTGGATGCGACCAACGCCTGGGAGCGGGTGATCACCGACGAGGCGAAGCTGGCGGGACTGCCGCCTTCGGCGCTGGAGATGGCGCGGCAGAGCGCGCGGAAGAAAGGCATCGACGGCTGGCGGTTCACCCTCCAGGCGCCCAGCTACACGGCCGTGATGGCCTACCTGGACGATGCCGGATTCCGGCGGGAGATGTACCACGCCTACAGCGTGCGGGCGACCGAGGGCAAACTCGACAACCGGCCGCTCATTTCGCGCATCCTGGAGCTGCGGCGGCAGCGGGCCGAGCTGTTGGGCTACCGCAACTTCGCGGACCTGGTGCTGGAAGACCGCATGGCCCACTCGGGCGAGCGCGCCTGGGAGTTCGTCGAGGACCTGCGGCGCAAGACCGAGCCGCACTTCGAGCGCGAGAAACACGAGCTGGCCGAGTTCCGCCGGAGCCTGGAAGGCGAGAACGCGTCGCCGCTCGAGCCCTGGGACACCGGCTACTACGCCGAGAAGATGCGCCGCGCGCTCTACGATTTCGACGAAGAGGAGCTGCGCCCGTACTTCCCGCTGGAACGCGTGGTGGCGGGGATGTTCGAGCTGGCCGGGCGGCTGTACGGCGTCCGGGTGGCGGAGGCCGATGCGCCCGTGTGGCATCCCGAGGTGAAGTACTACCAGGTGCGCGACAGCGACGGCGCACTGCTGGGGGGCTTCTATGCCGACTGGTACCCGCGGGAGACCAAGCGGGGCGGCGCGTGGATGGATGCGTTCATCACCGGCGGTCCCTCGCGGGACGGCTTCGAGCCGCACCTGGGGTTGATCTGCGGCAACCTGACGCCGCCCGTGGAGGGCAAGCCCGCGCTGCTGACGCACCGCGAGGTGGAGACCATCTTCCACGAGTTCGGCCACCTGCTGCACCACCTGATGAGCCGCGTGGAGGTGCGCACGCTGGCGGGAACCAACGTGGCCTGGGACTTTGTCGAGCTGCCCAGCCAGATCATGGAGAACTGGTGCTGGGAGGCCGAGGCCCTGGCGCTGTTCGCGGGGCATTGGGAGACCGGCGCGCCGATTCCGGAGACGCTGTTCGCCAAGCTGAAGCGCACCCGCACCTTCCGCTGCGCCAGCGCGCAGATGCGGCAGCTCGGCTTCGCGTACATCGACCTGGCGCTGCACATGCGCTACTCGCCGGAGCGTGACGGCGACCCGGTGGCCTACACCCGCGCCCTGCTACAGCCGTTCACCACGGGGCGTCTGCCCGACGACCACGCCATGATCGCCGGCTTCACGCACCTGTTCGGCAGCCCGGTGGGCTATGGGGCGGCGTATTACTCTTATAAGTGGGCCGAGGTGCTGGACGCCGACGCCTTCACGCGCTTCCGCGAGCACGGCATTTTCAGCAGTGACATCGGCCGCGAGTTCCGCGCCAAAATTCTGGAGCGCGGCGACAGCCGGGACCCCGCCGAACTCTACCGCGACTTCATGGGCCGGGACCCGGACCCGGACGCGCTGCTGGAGCGCTCCGGGCTGGCGGCGAGGCCGGTTCGGGGCTGATATGCTGGTCCTCCTCACGCCATGCCGCCGGATAGCAAGCGCCGCCTGCTGTATAACCCGTCGATCGTCCCGAATACGTTCGTGCTCTTTTTTCACAAAGGACCAGGCGAGACGTCGTGGAGTGTCCGCGATTACTCCGTAGCAGGTTCCGTGGAAGTTCGCCACGCACCGGATTTCCGGAATGCCGAGGGACGAATCCCGCCGGCTTCCGAGGTCCGCGCAACGGCCGGGTACGATTTTCCGGCGCCGGCGCATCCCACCACCGACGTTGACCACTGGCACGCGGCTGTCCGCGCGGCGAACGCACAGTACCTGGCGGGCACTCGTCCGGCCGCACCGCCCGGGGATCCGGCTCCCGCCTTTCCAATCCTGAACTTGCCGAAGCTGTTGGCGTCGCCAAAGGCGCGGAAACGCGGCGACGTGGACCGCATTCTCTATTCGGAGAACAGCGAGGACTACGTCACGTGGAACTTCTTCCGGTTGCTCGAATCGGTTCCCGCCTCGTGCTGGTGGCAGGCGCTGCTGAAGCTGGCGGCGGCCACGATCGATCCCGAAGATACGCCGGATGTCCGGCTCTGGCAGCCCGTCGCCGCGCCCCGAGCGTATGAGGCGCTGAGCCGTGAGCGCATGCGCGGATCGGACCGTCCCTCGTGGCGCGAGCGCAGTTTCGATAGGACCCCGGTCGAGGGCGCTTCGGAAATCGACATCGTCTTCGAGGGCCGAGCATACCTCGCCTACGTCGAGGCGAAACTCGGCTCCGACATCTCCTTCAACACCACATACGATCCCGGGCGGAACCAGATCGCACGCAACATCGACTGCGTTCTGGAGAACTGCGGTGAACGACGCCCGTTTTTCTGGATGTTCGTGCGGGACAGGCAACCGACAAGGGCCTACGTACAACTGATGGATCGGTACCGCACCGTTTCGGAGCTGCACCGATTGTTGCCGCACCGGCCCGAGGCCCGGCTCGAGGAAGTGGCTTCCGGTCTGGTGGTGATCACCTGGGAGGAACTGCTGGCCTTGCTGCCGGCCGGCCAGGTGGGTCTCGAAGCCGAGGTCTACAGAGAGCTGCAGCGCCGCGTTTCCATCGCCTGACCGCCGGGAGGTTTACGCCCCCCTTTGACTTCCGGGCGCCGGGCTGATATCCCGGAGCTATGCTATCTCGGCGAGTGTTTCTCTCCGGCGCGACGGCGGCTTCGGCGGCGCGCGTCTGGGGCGCGAACGAGCGGGTGCGCCTGGGCGTGATCGGGACAGGCGGCCGCGGCAGTCACCTGATGCGCGTGGCCAACAAGGTGGGCGGTATCGAATGGGTGGCGGTGTGCGATGCCTGGGACCAAAGACGCCGGGCGGGCGCCGCGCTCGCCGGCGGCAAGGTGGAGCAGTATGCCGATTACCGGCGGCTGCTCGAACGGCGCGACATCGACGGCGTGATCGTGGCCACGCTCGATCACCTGCACGCCCCCATGACCGTGGACGCCTGCCGCGCGGGCAAGGATGTCTTCGTCGAAAAGCCCATGACCTCGCTTCCCGAGGAAGGGCGCGCGATCGTCCAGGCCGCGCGGGAAACCGGGCGCGTCGTGCAGGTGGGGATGCAGCAGCGCAGCATGGCCCACTTCATCGAGGCGCGCGAGCGCTTCTTCTCGAGCGGCGCGATCGGCAAGGTCCATACCGTCCGGACGGTATGGAACGGCAACCGCGGGTATCTTACGCCCGTGCCGCCCGGCATGGAGCGGAAGCCCGAAGGCCTGGATTGGGACGCCTGCCAGGGACGGCTGCCCAGGATCCCCTGGGACCCCAAGCGCTACTTCAACCGCTTCGCCTACTGGGATTACGCCACCGGAGGGCAGACCGGCGGGCTGTTCGTCCATTGGGTGGACGTGGCGCACTGGTACCTGGACCTCACCGCCCCGCTTTCCGCCGTGGCGCTGGGCGGCATCTACCAGTACAACGACGGGCGCGATACGCCGGACAATATCAGCGCCGTGGTGGACTATCCGGGCGGCCTGAACATTTCGTTTGAAGCCAGCCTGACCGATAACACCGGCTCGGATGTGATGGACATCGTCTTCATCGGGCGCGGCGGGCGGCTTTCGATCACGCGGGCCGGCTATCATTTCGTGCCCACGAAGGGAAGCGGCGGGGAAGAGGTGCGGGCGCCGGGCACTCCCGAAACGCCCCACATGGCCAACTGGCTGGAGTCGATCCGCACTCGCAAGGAGCCCAATGCGGGACCGGTTGCGGGACACTATTCGGCGATGGCCTGCCACATGGTCAACATGGCGTACAAGTCGAAGTCGCGGGTAGTGTGGCGAAAGGAGTGGGAGGTATGAAGCGCGGCGTTGTAGCGCTGTTCCTGCTGGCGATGCCCCTGGCGGCGGCAGAGCCGCTGCGGGCCCTGATCTTCTCAGGCCGCAATAACCACGACTGGCGCACGACGACCCCGTTTCTGCGCCAGGCGCTCCTCGATACCGGGCGCTTCGACGTGCGGGTAGTGGAGGAACCTGCGGGCACCACCGCCGCCACGCTTGCCTCCTTCGACGTGCTGGTGGTGGACTACAACGGCCCGCGCTGGGGCGCCGCCACAGAGCAGGCCGTGGAGCAGTTCGTACGTTCCGGCAAGGGGCTGGTGGTGATCCATGGCGCGAGCTACGCCTTCGGCGGCCTGGAGGTGTTGGGCGACAGGCACAGGCGCACCGGCCTCGTCGAGCCGCCCTGGCCGGAGTACGCCAAGATGGTCGGCGCGCGCTGGACCCTCAATCCCAAGACCGGCCACGGGCCTCGCCGCGTCTTCACCGTCAAGTTCACGGACCGGGAGCACCCCATCACCCGCGGGCTCGGCGAGAGCTTCCGGATCTCCGACGAGCTCTACCGCAACTTCGCCTTGGAACCCGGCATCCATGTGCTGGCCACAGGCTACGACGATCCCAAGTTCGACGGTACGGGCAAAGACGAGCCGCTACTGTGGACCGTCCGCTACGGCGAAGGGCGCGTCTTCCACACGGCCCTGGGGCACGACGTTTCAGCCATGCGGGAGCCGGGCTTCGCCCGCACCTTCGTGCGCGGCGCCGAGTGGGCCGCCACCGGGCAGGTGAGCGAGCCGGCGGCGCGCGCGCCCAAGCCGCGCCTGCTGGTGGTGACCGGCGGGCACTCCTACGATACGTCCTTTTACACCCTCTTCGATTGCTGCGAATGGACGCACGCCGTCACTCTCGACGCGGCCTTCCGTAAGGACGTGCGCGGCGACTTCGACGCCCTGCTGCTCTACAACATGGAGCAGAAGATCTCCGACGGCGCACGGCGCAACTTCCAGGCGTTCGTCGAAAGCGGCAAGGGCGTGGTGGTGCTGCACCATTCCATTGCGAACTTCAACGCCTGGGAGTGGTGGTGGCGCGACGTGATGGGCGGCAAGTACCGGTTGAAGCCCGAAGGCCGCGCGCCCGGCTCCACCTACAGGCACGATATCGATCTCGTAGTGAAGCCCGCGGCCAAACACCCGAGCCTGGCGGGGGTGAGCGAGTTTCTCGTGCGCGACGAAGGCTACAAGGGCATGTGGATCTCGCCGGAGGCGCAGGTGCTGCTCGAGGTGGATCATCCCGATGCAGACCGGCCCGTGGCGTGGGTGAGCCCGTACAAGTCAGGACGCGTGGCCGTGATTCTGCTGGGGCACGACAGCCATTCGCACGTACACCCGACCTTCCGGCGCCTGGTCGAGAACGCGGTGAGGTGGTCCGCGCGGCGGTAGGCCGCGGGGCCACACTATACTGGAATCAGTGGGGAAGTTCTACGTCCAGAATTTCGGGTGCCGCGCCACGCAGGCGGATGGGGCCGCGCTGGAGAGCCTGCTGGCGGCCAAAGGACTGGCGCCGGCGGCCCACCGCAGTGAAGCCGACCTGGTGGTGCTCAACACCTGCACGGTAACCTCTTCGGCGGACGACGATGTGCGCCAGACCGTGCGGCGCGTGCATCGCGAGAATCCCGCCGCGCGCATCCTGGTGACCGGCTGCTACGCGCAGCGCGCGCCGGAAGAACTGGCCGCGTTGCCGGGCGTGGAGTGGGTGGTGGGGAACTCCCATAAGACCCGCATCGCAGAACTGGTGACCGGCGCGCCATACCACGGCAATATCCACGTGGGCGACATCTTCGCCCAACGCGATTTTCTCTCCGCGCCGGTGGAGGACGCCGCGGGCGACCGCACGCGTCCGAACCTCAAGATTCAGGACGGCTGCAACAACCGCTGCTCATTCTGCATCATCCCGTTCGTGCGCGGCAGGAGCCGCAGCATGCCCGCCGAACAGGTGGTGGAGCAGGCGCGGAACCTGGCGGCGCGTTACCGCGAAATCGTGCTGAGCGGCATCAACCTGGGGCGCTGGGGACGCGAGCCGGGCAGCCGCATGCGCCTGGCGGACCTCGTGCGGCTGCTGCTGCGGGAGACCGAAGTGGCGAGGCTGCGGCTCAGTTCCGTGGAGCCCATGGACTTCTCCGACGACCTGCTGGAGCTGATGGCCTCCGAACCGCGCATCGCGCGCCACGTGCACGCGCCGCTCCAGACCGGCTCGGACCGCATCCTGCGGCTGATGCACCGCAAGTACCGCCCACGGCACTACGCCGACCGCGTGCTGAAAGCGCGGCGGCTGATGCCCGATGCGGCCATAGGGGCGGACGTCATGGTAGGGTTCCCCGGCGAAACCGACGCGGACTTCGGAGAGAACCGCCGCTTCATCGCGGAGATGCCCTTCACCTACCTGCATGTGTTCACCTACTCGGAGCGCCCCGGCACGCCCGCGGCAGCGGCGGCGGGGCAGGTGCCCATGCCTGTGCGCAAGGAGCGCAACCGCATCCTGCGGGAACTGGCCGCGGAGAAGAACGCCGCCTTCCGGGGCTCCATGGTGGGGAAGCGGCTCTCCGTGGTGACCCTGGAAGAGGAACGCGCGGCGTTGAGCGGCAACTACCTGAAGGTGGAGCTGGCGGCGCCGCGGCCGGCGAACCTGCTGATCGATGTGGAGATCGGCGGGGTCGGCCAAACGGGCCTGCGGGAAGTTACATCTCCCGCCGCCCTTCCAGTGCTTTCGATATCGTAACCTCGTCGGCGAACTCGAGATCGCTGCCCACGGGAATCCCCATGCCGATACGGCTCACCCGCACGCCCAGCGGCTTGAGCAACCGGGAGAGATAAACGGCGGTGGCTTCGCCCTCGGCGGTGGGATTGGTGGCCACGATGACCTCCTCCACCTCGCCCGTGCCGATGCGCTCCACCAGGCTCTTGATGCGCAACTGGTCCGGCCCGATGCCGCGCAGCGGCGAGAGCGCGCCGTGCAGGACGTGGTAGAGGCCCTCGTACTGGCGCGTGGTCTCGATGGCCAGAATGTTCGGCGGCTCCTCGACCACGCACAGCACGCGCCGGCTGCGGTTGGGATCGCGGCAGAAGTTGCACAGCTCGCTATCGGAGATGTTGTTGCAGAGGCGGCAGAGGCCCAGCTTGTCCTTGACGTCGAGGATCGCCCGGGCCAGTTGCTCGGCGTCTTCGCGCCTGGCGCGCAGAAGATGGAAGGCCAGCCGCTGCGCCGATTTCTGGCCGATGCCGGGCAGGTGCTTCAGTTCGTCGATCAGGCGGGCCAGGGGTTCCGCGAAGTCCGGCATGCGTTAGAACAATCCCGGGGGCAGACCCATACCGCCCAGCATCCCGCCCATCTTCTGCTTGGCTTCTTCGTCGACTTTCTTGATGGCCTCGTTGAAGGCGGCCAGGACCATGTCCTGCAACATCTCGACATCGCCGGCGACCTCGGGGTCGATTTTGATGGAGAGGGGGTTCTTGTGGCCGTCCATCTGGACCGTAACCATACCGCCGCCGGCCGAAGCCTCGACGCGGATCTGGGCGATCTCCTGCTGCAGGCGCTCCTGCATTTGCTGCGCCTGCCGCATCATCTGCTGCATGTTACCGGGTAGTTTCACGTTAGGACTCCAATCCCATGGTACACGCTTGGTTGCCTGGTGTGCCGGAGGGCAGGCGGGCGGTGGCGCCGGGAGTTCGGCGGAAGGGGATCCAAGGTGAAGCGGCCGTTTTCGGCGGGAGTGGCGAGGTGCACCGCATGGCGTCCGGCGGGCAGCAGAACGACCGTGCACCCGGAGGCACTCGTACCGGTGAGGCGGCCGCGCACCGAAGCTGGCGGCGCCAGCGGTACGGTGGCGGTCGCCTCGGAACTGGCCGCTTCGAGCACCGCCGCACCAGCCGCAGGATCACACGGGCGCCGCCGCCTTCTACCGCCATGCGCGTTTCGAGATAGCCCGCTTTTTCCGCCCCCAGGTAGTCCTTTCCATCATCCGGCAGCGAAACCCGGAATCGCCCTTGGGCGTCGGTTTCGGTCTCGGCCACTACGGAACCGCGGGTGTTTTGAATGCGCAGCGCGGCTGAAGGAACCGGGGAGTTGGAATCGTCCTGCACGATCGTGGCGGAGAGATCCGCGCCGGCGGCGTCGAAAGCCAGCAGGAGCGCTAACAGAACCCTAGCAGGATTCCAGCCTGAAGGATCATCTGCATCACGCAGACTGCGCTGGGAGTATTGAGCGCCGTACACCGAGAAGCACCACATCATGCTCCGGTAATGCCGCCCGCGAATTGCAGTTGACTCTGCGGGTGACCTGGTAAGTCCCATACCGACGTTTTGGAGATTCGCCAGCCTGGCTTTCGCGTTCTGCGCAAAAGCCAGGCTGGCGGTAGGATAAGGAACAGGAAAGAGGCATCAATGAGACTCGCAACTCTGACACGACGGACCTTCCTGGCGGGAACAGCGGGTTATGCGGGCTCGGCCATAGCGGCG
>JAWLGN010000175.1:0-11532 GCA_041685075.1 Bryobacteraceae bacterium | reverse complement strand
GTTGCGAGCCTCGACGGCAACCGTTTCGACGCCTCGAAGCACAGCAACGAGTGCGATCTCGGACTCCAGTCCGCGAACGCGGGCCGCGGGGCGGCGGGACCCTGTCTCTACGACCCGAAAACCCGGACCTTCTCCTTCACCGGAGGAGGAAGCTCGAGTCAATTCACGTTCACGGCCGTGCTGTCCGCGGATGGAAAACGCCTGGCCCAGGGTCAATGGGTGGACGCAAAGCTGGGCACCGGCACGTGGTCGGCGGTTCTCGACGCGCGGTAACCGCGAGCGCTCGAAAACGCACCCTGCGCCAGCACAAACGCCTGCCGCCGCGCGTAATCGCAGCGTGCGGCCGCCGGCGCGCAACTCCGGCCAAAGCTCGATCCGCATGAGGATGTTACACTCCGAAGATGGGATCGTATCGTTTTGAGCCTCCGAAAAGCGAAGGGCGCGCCGGCCGTTTCGGACTCGCCACTATCCTGATCGTGCTCTTCGCCCTGCTGCTGAGCGCCCGGGCCATCGCCGGCTTCGTCGTCGATTTCCAGTGGTGGAGAGAGATGGGGCAGCTCTCCACGTGGTTCAGCCTGCTGACCTACGGGATCGTGCCGCTGGTGCTCGCCACCCTGGTGGCCTTTGCCGTACTGTTCACGGCGCACGCCCGCGGCGTCAAGTTTGGCGGCGCGCGGCTGCGCGACGAGCGCACCTACTTCCGGATTACGACCCTGGCGCTGCTGGTGATCGCTTACCTGGTCTCGTCCGCCACCGTACATACCTGGACCGTGGTGCGCTACGCCGGGTCGCGTGGGCTGGAGACGGCAGGCATGTGGTCGGATCCCGTCTTCAGCCGCCCGCTCTCGTTCTACCTCTTCGACCTGCCGTTTCTCTCCATGCTGCGCAGCTACGTGGTGGCGCTGGCGATCCTCTCGATCCTGATCTACTGGGCGGCGGCGCGGTTCTGGCAGTTGCGCTACCGGTTCAGCGAGTTCCGCGACATGCAGGAATTCGACCCCGCCGTTCTGAAACTGGAGGGCGGGCTGGAGTCGCGCTTCCTGCGCGGCGCCGCGGTGGTGTTCCTCCTGGCATTGGCGTTCCGCTACTTTCTGGCGCGCTACGAGATGGTCTACAACCAGCACGGCGAGTTCATGGTGGGGATCGACTACGTCAACGAAGTATTCGGCATTCCCCTGCTGTGGGCGGTTATCGCGGCCTGCGTGGCGGCGGCGCTGCTGGTCTGGATGGGCCGGTGGATTCTGGCCGCCGGGGCGGTCGTGCTGGTGATGGTAGTCAACTTCGCGGTGCCGCAACTGGTGAACGTGCTCTATGTGCGGCCCAACGAGATCGCCATCCAGCGGCCCTACATCCAAACCCACATCCACGCCACGCGCGCGGCCTTCGGGCTGGAGCAGCGCATGCGGGAAGTGGAGTTCCGGGGCAGCCAGAACGCTCCCATCAACGTCGCCGAACACCGCGCCGTGATCGACAACGTGCGGCTGTGGGACTGGCGCGCCTTTCACGAGACCATCAGCCAGATTCAGGCGCTGCGCCCGTACTACGTCTTCAACGACAGCGACGTGGACCGCTACATCATCAACGGCGAGTACCGGCAGGTGCTGCTCTCGCCGCGCGAACTGGACCTCCAGCGGCTGCCCGAGGCGCGCGCCGGCTGGGTGAATCCACACTTGTTCTACACCCATGGCTACGGCCTGGTGATGGCGGAGGTGGCCCGCATTTCCGCGGACGGCCTGCCTTACCTCATGGTGCAGGACGCGCCGCCGCAGGTGCGCACCCCCAGCCTCAAGATCACCCGCCCGGAGATCTATTACGGCGAAGTGACCCACGAACCCGTGTTCGTCAAGACGCTGCAGGAGGAGTTCGATTATCCATCGGGCGAGGAGAACGTGCTCTCCCACTATCAGGGCAACGGCGGCTTTCCCGTCAGCCCGTTCTTCGTCCGCCTGGCTGCCGCCGTGCGGCACGGAGACGCCAATATCGTGCTGACCCGGCAGTTCAACGACGATAGCCGCATGATGATCCGTCGCCGCGTGGCCGACCGCATCGGCACCCTGGCGCCGTTCATCAGTTGGGACACCGATCCCTACCTGGTGGTCACCGACGAGGGACGCCTGGTCTGGATGATCGACGGCTTCACCACTTCCGGCGCACACCCCTACTCCCGCACGGTGAACGTACGGGGCGTGGGCAACGTGAACTACATCCGCAACGCGGTGAAGGCCACCATCGACGCCTACGACGGCAGCACGAACCTGTACGTCTTCGCCCCCGACGATCCCATCATCCAGGCCTACCGCCGGCTCTTTCCCAACCTGTTCAAAGACGAGTCGGAGATGCCCGCGGACCTGCGCTTCCACGCGCGCTACCCCGAGGCCATGTTCCGCGTCCAGGCGGAGATCTACCGCACCTACCACATGCTGGACCCGGTGGCGTTCTACAACAAGGAGGACCTGTGGGACTTCGGACGCTACACGCCGCAGGCGGGCGCCCAACCCCAGCCGGTCAACCCCACCTACATCGTGGCCAGCATCGACGAAGGCGACAAGCCGGAGTTTCTCCTGCTGCTGCCCTACACCCCGCGAAACAAGGACAACCTGATCGGCCTGATGGTGGCGCGCTGCGACGGCGAGCACCTGGGCGAAATCGTGGTGCTCCAGATGTCCAAGCAGGAGCTGATGTTCGGTCCTATGCAGATTTCCGCGCGCACCAACCAGGACCGCAACGTCGCCCGCGACCTGGCGTTGTGGAACCAGCAGGGTTCGCAGGTGCTGCGCGGGCAGATCCTGGTACTGCCGGTGGGCGAAACCCTGATGTACGTGGACCCCATCTACATCCAGGCCACCGAGGGGCGCATGCCGCAGTTGCGGAAGGTGGTGCTGGCGGCGGGCAACCGTCTGGTCTACGAGGACACCTACGAGCAGGCGCTGGCGCGCTTGAGTTCCGGTGCGGCGGACCTGGCGAGAAAGGCACTGGCGGAGGAGCGGGCCACGGCCGATGCGGCCGCGGGCACCACGCCACCACCTCCTCCGGCGGCGCCCAGCACGGAGCAAAAACTCCAGACCATCCGGGAGCACTTGCAACGTTACCGGGACCTCGCCAGCGAAGGCCGCTGGGCCGAAGCGGGCAAGGAACTGGAGGCCATCGAAGCGGCAGCGCGGTAAGGCTCAGGCGCGCGCGGCCAGGGCTGCGGTGACCGCGTTCGCCAGGGTCTGCACCGTGTACGGTTTTTCGAGGAACGGCAGGCCGGGCGGCAAACCGCCCAGCCGCCGCGCCTCTTCGCGATTGTAGCCGCTGGTAAGCAACACCGCGATTTCGGGCCATTGGCGGCGGATCTCCGCGGCCGCTTCCGCGCCGCCGATAACCGGCATCACCACATCGAGCAGCACCAGTTCCACCGCGTTCGAGGCCAGCACCTCCAGTGCCTGCTTGCCGTTGGCGGCCACCAGCACGTGATGTCCCAGCCTCTCCAGCGCGGCCTTGGCGAAGCTGCGGATGGCCGTTTCATCGTCCACCACCAGCACCGTTGCGGGGCGCCCGCCGCCGTCCGGCTCCGGTTCCGCGGGCGCGGGCGCCGGCTGCAGTGCGCAGGGTAGAAACGCCGTCATGGTGCTTCCCTGCCCCGGCGCGCTCCGCACAGAGATGCCGCCTTTGTGACTGCGCAGGATGCCCTGCACCGCCGCCAGCCCCAGCCCGCGCCCGGTGAACTTGGTGGTGAAGAAGGGATCGAACATGCGGGACCTGGTGGCCTGGTCCATGCCGCAGCCGGTATCCCGCACTTCCACCCGGACGTAGCGCCCCGGTTCAAGGTCCAGGTCCGGCCCGGCGGGCGATCCCGGCGCAACTTCGCATACCCCGGCGCGGACCGTCACCGCGCCCTTGCCGGATGGCCCGATGGCTTCGGCGGCGTTGATCACCAGGTTCATGACTACCTGCTGGATCTGGGCCGCGTCGCCGCGGATGCGCGGCAAGCCGGCAGGCACGTCCAGTTCGAACTCCACGCTCTTGGGCACCGAAACGCGAATGAGATCGGCCGAGGAGAGAATCACGCGCGCCAGGTCTACGTAGCCGATCTGAAACTGCCCCTTGCCGGCGTAGGCCAGGAGTTGACGCGTCAGGGTAGCGGCGCGTTCGGAGGCCTCCACGATGCTTTCCAATTGCCCGGCAATCGCCGGCGGCGCTTCGAACTGCGCCAGGCTGGCGTTGCCCAGAATACTGGCCAGCAGGTTGTTGAAGTCGTGGGCCACGCCGCCGGCCAGCACCCCGATGCTCTCCAGCTTCTGGGCGTGGCGCAACTGCTCCTCCACGCGCTTGCGCTCGGTGATATCGAGCGCCAGCACCATGGCGGCCACCACGCGGCCGTCGTCGCCGCGCAGGGGTACGTACTGGGTCCACAGGATGAGGTCGCCTTCCTGGCTTTCGCACTCGGCGGCCTCGCCCGCCAGCGCGGCGCGCAGGCGGTCTTCGGCCAGCAGCCGGAAAGGCCCGCCGCCCAACGCCTCGTCGAGCACGCGCCCTTCCAGGCTCTCCCGCGAAACGCCCAGGCACTCGAGCAGGCTGCCTTCCACGACCAGCAAGCGCAGCGCCGGATTCACCACCCATACCGCGCCCCCCGGAATGCCGCGGGCCACCGCTCGGTACAGCGCCCGGCTGGCCTGCAGGGCGTGTTGCACGCGCACCCGCTCCAGGGCGATGGCAATGTGATTCGCCACCGCCTGCATCAGGGTCAGGTCCTCTTCGGAGAAGCTGGACTGGGTGCGGCTGGCAAAACACAGGGTGCCCACCACCCCGTCTCTCCCTCGCAGTGGCAGGCAGGAGCAGGCGGTGATGCCGGAACGGCGAAGCGTGGCCAGGCATGGGTCGCCGGATTCCTGCACGCATTCGGCGACGATGTAGGTTCCCTGGGCGGCCACATGCCCGCCGAGGGCCTCGCCCAACTCCAGCCCCTCCCTGCACTCCGCCGTCTCCGGGTCGATGCCGCCGGAGGCGTTCAGGCGCAGCCGCCCGTCCTCCATCAGGTAGTTGAAGAAGTACTGGCAACCCACCCGTTCCATCACCATGCGGGCCAGGTCTTCGATCAACTCCCGCGGCTCTTCGGCAGCCAGCAGCCGGCCCACCACTTCCGCGAGGATCTCCTGGCGGCGCTTGGCTTCGGCCAACTCGGCCGCTGCCTGTTTGCGCGCGGTGATGTCCTGGACGATCCCCACCAGCCGCCGCGGCGCGCCACCGCCGTCCAGCAGCACCCGGCCGCAGGCCCAGATCCACCGCACCTCGCCCCCGGCGCGCCGGATGCGCCATTCGGCATCCAGCGTGGAACGGTTCTCGAGGGCGGCCCGGAAGCCGCGCTCCACCATCGCGCGGTCCTCGGGCAGCGCATGTTCCAGGAAGACGTCGTACTGCCACTCGGGCGCGTGCCGCTCGTGCCCGAACATCCGGTTGAACTGCGGAGAGCAGTAGAGCCGTCCGGAGGCCGGGTCGCAATCCCAGTAGCCAGTGTTGCTCGCCTCCAGAGCAAATCGGAGCCGGTTCTCCGCTTCCCACACCGCCTCCTCAGCCTGGCGGCGGGTGGTGACATCCTGGATAGTGCCGAAGCCGGAAAGCAGCTCGCCTTGAGCATCGCACACGATCTCGGCGTTGGCGCGCACCCACCTCACGCCCCCGGGGGTGACGATGCGGTGCTCGATGCTGATCCCCCCGCCGCCGAGCGCTTCCTGCCAGGCGCGGTCCGCGTAGCCGCGGTCATCAGGGTGGACAGTATCCAGGAAGTTCTGGTAGGTGAGCTTCGTTCCAATGGGGATTCCGAGGATGCGGTATACCTCGTCGGACCAGTATGCTTCGCCGGTCCGTGCGTCCAGCCGCCAGCTTCCGATGTGGGCCACGGCCTGGGCGTGGCTCAAGTCGGCGCGGCTGTGCCAGAGGGCTTCTTCGGTGCGCTTGCGTTCGCTGATATCGAGAAACGCCCCCACCACGCCGCGGATGGCGCCGTGCTCGTCCCGTAGAGCCCGGGCGCTGCCCCACAGCACCTGGCGCGCGCCGTTCTCGTGCACCATCTCGATCTCCTGGTTGCGGATTTCGGCGCCGGCCGCGGCGCGCTGCATGGGCAGTTCGGCCGGCCCCAGTTCGCGGCCCCCGCAGAAATACTTGTACGGCGGGGGTACCTCGCCAGGAGGGAGCGTCGCCGAGAGGTTCGCTCCCTGAAGCGTTCCGTGGCTCTCGTTGGCGGCGCGGTTTCCCGTAATGATGCGGCACTCCGGATCGTGGGAAACCAGCAGCGATACCGGGGCGATCTCCATGATGGCCGACAGTTCCTCAGCGTGCTGGCGCAGCCGCTCTTCGTCGCGCTTCCGTTCGGTGATGTCCGCCACCACGCCAATCAGCCGGGTGGGCGAGCCGTCGCGATGGCGCTCGAAGCGGCCGGAAAACTCGATCCAGCGCTGCTCGCCGTCGTTGGCGCGGCGAATGCGGCAGGCCACCGAAAAGGCCTGGCCGGAGCGCATGGCGCCGGTCAGGGTTTCGTTGAAGAGGGAAACGTCGTCGGGGTGGAGCACCTTCTCGTAGAAGTGCTCCGGGGTGGGTGTTTTCTCCTTGGGAGAGTAGCCGAAGATTTCATAAGCGCGCGAGTTGGCCCAGGCCGCCTGCCGCCCTTTCACCTGCCATTCCAGCACCCCCAACTGTGCGGCGCGCGTGGCCACATTCAGGCGCTCCTCGCTGCGGCGGAGGTCCTGCTCGGCGGCTTTGAACCCGGAGGCATCCCGGATCCGCACGACGATGCTGCCGCCGGCGGAACTGACCCTGACATCCAACCACTTGCGCAGCTTCCGGTGAAACCGCTGCCACTGGACGGGCGCGTCGAGTTCCTCGGGGATCGGCCAGGAGGCCGGGTCCAGCACCTCCCCCCGCAGCCGCCCGATAAGTTCCCCGGGACCGGCGCCCAGCAGCCGTTCGGCGGCGGCATTCGCATAGGCGCAGCGCCACCCGCCATCGAAAGCCACGATTCCGTCGTCCAGAGAGTCGAGGATCGCCGTATAGGCCGGCGGCAGCAGTATCTCTTCGGCTTGCGCCATCGCGTTGGCCTCCGTGATCTGCGTATTCTAGCTCACGAGGTGCCCGTGATGGGCCGCTTTCCTCAGCGCCTGGCGGCGGCCATGGCAGCTAATTGCGGAGTGGAAGTAACTGCTCCCTCGGAAGCGGAAGCCACCAGGGCGCCGTACTTCGCGAAGACGCCGGAGGTGTACTTCGGAGGCGGCGGCGTCCACTCCGCCAGGCGGCGGGCGATCTCCTCCGGCGCCACGTTCAGCTCCAGTGTGCCCGCGGCGGCATCGATCGAGATCTCGTCGCCCTCCCGCACCACGGCGATGGGGCCGCCATTGACGGCCTCAGGGGCGATGTGCGCGACCATGAAACCGTGGGTGGCGCCGCTGAAGCGGCCGTCGGTAACCAGCGCCACGCTGTCGGCCAGCCCCGCCCCCACGATGGCGCCGGTGACCCCCAGCATCTCCCGCATGCCGGGACCGCCGCGCGGCCCCTCGTACCGGATGACCACCACGTCGCCGGGCCGGATCTCCCCGCGGGTGACCGCCGCCATCGCCTCCTCCTCGCGGTCGAAGACGCGCGCCGGGCCGGTGTGGGCGAGGCGATCGTGACCCGCCAGCTTGATCACGCAGCCTTCCGGCGCCAGCGACCCGCGCAGTACCGTGATGCCGCCGCGCGGCTTGAGCGGCCGGTCGAGCGGATGCACCACTTCCTGCCCGGGTGTCTCGCGGGCTTCGGCGGCCTCCTCCGCCAGGGTGCGGCCGGTGCAGGTGAGGGCCGTGCCGTCCATGAAGCCGCCTTCCAGCAGCCGTTGGGCAATCACCGGGATACCGCCGGCGCGGTCCACGTCCACCGCCACGAAGCGGCCGCCCGGCTTGATGTCCACCAGCACGGGCGTGCTGTCGCAGATGGCGCGGAAATCGTCGATCGAGAGCGGCACGCCGGCCTCCCGCGCCATGGCCAGCAGGTGCAGCACCGCATTGGTGGAGCCGGCGGTGGCCGCCACAGCGGCGATGGCGTTTTCAAACGCGCGGCGCGTCACGATGTCGCGCGGCCGCAGGTTGTTCCGCACCGCCTCCATCACGATGCGCCCGCAGCGCACGCTGGCGTCTTCCTTGCGCGGGTCCACCTGCGGGATCGAGGCCGTACCCATCGGCGCGAGACCAATCAACTCCATCACGGTGGCCATGGTGTTGGCGGTGAACTGGCCTCCGCAGGCGCCCGGCCCGGGACAGGCATGGTCTTCGATATCTTTCAGCTCGGCGTCGTCGATGCGCCCGGCGGCGTGCGCGCCCACGGCCTCGAAGACGTCCTGGATGGTGATCTCCCGCCCCGCGTGATGGCCCGGCATGATGGAACCGCCATAGAGGATCACACCGGGAACGTTCAGCCGCAACAGCGCCATGGCGGCGCCCGGGATGGTTTTGTCGCAGGCCACCAGCGCCACCACCCCGTCGAACATGTGACCCCGCACCAGCAGTTCGATCGAGTCCGCGATCACCTCCCGGCTCACCAGCGAGGCCTTCATCCCCTCGGTCCCCATGGTGACGCCGTCGCTGATGGCGATGGTATTGAACTCCATGGGGGTGCCGCCGGCGGCGCGGATGCCCTCCTTCACCTGTACCGCCAGTTCCCGCAGTTTGTAGTTGCAGGGCATGGTCTCGATCCAGGTGTTAGCCACCCCGATGATGGGTTTGGCAAGGTCTTCATCGGTGAAACCGATGGCCTTCAGCATGGCGCGGGCCCCGGCCCGGTCGCGTCCCTGAGTAATGGTATGGCTGGCAAGTTTCATGGCGTTTCCACATGGTACAGCATTCGCCGGGGCGCGAATGTACGGTAACGCCCAGTTTCTGCAGGGCGGAAGCCCTCGCCCGCTGCGCGTCCCCGGCCGGCGGAACAGCGTTGCGGGCGTCACCCTGGACGGCAGCAGCCGGGCGGACGGTTGCGTCCCCCTCGTCGACGACCCAGCGTTGCGGGCGTCACCCTGGACGGCAGCAGCCGGGCGGACGGTTGCGTCCCCCTCGTCGACGACCGGCAGGAGCATGAGGTGGAGGTGCGGGTGGGATCGGATCCGTGAGCCGCATCCGGGGAATGTTTACAAGCTCACACGATAAGCGGGTGGTGGGAATGCGGCCGGGGGTGTGGCGGGGACGACGAGACTCGAACTCGCGACCTCCGACGTGACAGGCCGGCGTTCTAACCAACTGAACTACGTCCCCGCAAGTGTCACGCGATCATCAAAATCGTAGCACGCCGGGAGCGGGAAAGTAAAGAAATCGCGACGCTTTTTCTGCTCCGGCTGGGGGCGCGCGCCCCGCCGCATTCTCCACAGCGCGGCGCCCGGATTCCGGGCCGTCCGGGGCCGCGCCGGCCTCCACTCACTGCTGCTGCAAACCCGCTTTCTTGGCGCGCTCCAGACCGATCTGGTCCAGGAACTGCATCGAGGCCTTGGCCACCTCTTCCGCGTGTTCGCGCGGCACCACGACCACCCCGTCTCCATCGGCCACGACCACGTCGCCCGGCCGCACCAGCACGCCTCCGACCGTCACGGGCCGGTTTACGGATTCCAGTTCGTTCCGCCCCGGGCGGATGCCGCGCGCCAGGCGCCGGTAGTACGCCGGCACCCTCTGCGCGATAATCTCGTCGCTGTCCGCCAGCCCGCCGCCCGTCACCACCCCGACCATGCCCCTCTTCTTCCAGCCCATGATGTTGTTGGACCCGATGGTTCGGGATTCCCCATCGTCGGCTGCGTCGATCACCAGGGCCGCTCCAGGAAACAGCACCTCCTGAAAGGTCTCCGGCGTGATGTTGCCATACCATCTGCCGATCGACTCCGGGGTCATCTTCGGTTCGCGCTTGTTGGTGGGAACGTAGCGGGCGGTCACGGCAATGCCGACGAAGCGATGCGTGAAGTTATCGGTATCCCGCCACAGGGTCTTGACCTCCGCGTCCATGATGCCGATATCCGCCAGGCCCGCCACGTCCATTCCGTCCGATACGTCGGCCACCCGCAGGTGCTCGTACAGCTTGAGGATCCTCTGGTTGTCCTCCTGCGAGTACTCTTCATACGGAATGAACAGCTTCACCTTGTCCGGCAGCGGACCCTGGACCATCTGGGCAGGAGGACGCCGCGGCCCGCGCCGCCTGGGCGCCTGGGCCGGATCCTGCGCCGCCACCGTCGTAGCGGCGAAAACCGCCAGCATAAGTATCGCAGAAGCTTTCATCGTCAAAAATCTCCCTCGTCATTTCTGAAGAATTCCGGTCTGCCATAATGAGGCGGCCGCCCCGATTCGGCGCAGAGCGCATACGAGGGGCGCGGCCGCCCGTCTACCATACGCTTTTTCAGCTCCGGTGTCCACGCGGCCGATCAAAACAGCACCTTCATGCCCAACTGCACCACGCGAGGCCATGCCCGCTCGTCGTTCACCTGGCCGAAGGCCGTGCTGGTGGGGCTCGTGTTGGGCGGCATGAACTGCGTGTGGTTGAAGGCGTTGATGGCTTCCACCCGCACCTGCAACTGAATTCCCTCGGTGATCGAGGTGTTCTTGATCATGGAGATGTCCCAGTTGTTCAACGGGGCCACCCGGACGCCGGAGAAGCGGATCGGGAAGGTCCGGACGTTGGCGGAGAGCGCCTTCGAGGGATCCCGCTCGAAGCCCGCGTCCACGTTGAACCAGCGGTCCACCGTACGCTGGCTGCGCGGCAGCGGGATGTCCTTCAAATTGCCGGTGAAGATGGCGTTGCCGAATCCCAAAGGCTCGCCGCTCTGGAAGGTGTAGATGCCCTGCAACTGCCAGCCGCCGATGAACCGCGACAGCAGCGCTCCGGAACCGCCGCCGAGCGCCTTGCCGCGCCCGAACGGAAGCTCGTAGATCCAGGTAGCGGCCAGCCGGTGCGTGCGGTCCTGGTCCGAGATCACCTCATAGGGCATGGGATCGGCGTCGTTCAGGAACTCGCGGGCCTCCATCATTTTCGACCAGGTGTAGGACAGGGTGGAGGACAACCCGCTGGTGAACCTTCTTTCAACGCGCACCTGGAGCGAATGATACCAGGAGTAGCCCTGATTCACGTCCATGCTGACGCCCGTGAAGTGCGGAAAGGGGCGCAGCAGTTGCGAGCGCGAGACCGTGGCGCCCGCCAGGCTCGTCTTCGGCAGCATCGGGTAGAACGGATTGGGCACCTGCCGGTTCAGGTAGTCGATGGTCGGCTGATCCCGCACCGGCGAGGTGCTCAGGTATTGGAGCGGCAGCGCGTTCAGTTGCCGCCCGACCCTCTGCCGGGTTCCGCGGTTGCCCACGTAGGAGAGTTCCACGACGGCCCTCGCCGGCAGCTCGCGCTGCAACGCAAACTGCCAGCGTTGCATGTAAGGGCTGCGGACCCGGTCGTTGAAGAAGCTGACCCCCTGCCCCAGGTTCGTGTACAGCCCGCCCTCGGCGCCCAGCGGGCGATCGACTCCGTTGGGGAAGGGATTCGTCAGATCGGCGATGTAGGTCTGGCCGT
>JAWLGN010000174.1:0-11576 GCA_041685075.1 Bryobacteraceae bacterium | reverse complement strand
CAAGCGCGAAGGCTGGTACAGCCACAAGGGCTTCATCGAGCGCAAGCTCGCCCAGCCCAATCTCTTCGACCAGGGCCGCGAAAGAACCGCGGAGGAACGGCTGCGCATGCCCAAAGTCGAGCTGGCTGCGAACGACATGCGTGCCCTCACCACCTTCCTGTTGGGTAGTATGGATTCCCCCTTCCGCGGCGAGTTTCGCAGCATCCCCGAGCAGTTCCGCTACATCCCTACAGGCCAGCAGCGCGATATCCAGGAAGGCTGGTGGCTGATCAAGAAGTACAACTGCATGGGATGCCACACGGTACAAATCGGCCAGCACTCGATCCTCAGCGGCGTGCCGCGCTACCAGGACCCGGACTGGAAGGAACAACTGCCGCCCTCGCTGGTGCAGGAGGGTGCGCGCGTCAATCCCGAGTGGCTGGCCGCCTTCCTGGCCAACCCGGCGCTGAGCGAAACCGATCCGCATCGCAACGGCGTGCGGACGTATCTCGCAGCCCGGATGCCCACCTTCCACTTCTCCCCCAACGAGATCCGCACTCTGGTGCGCTTCTTCGAGGCCCTTTCCGGGCAGACCAGCCCGTACCTTGAAACGCAGCTTCCGCCGTTGACCGAGCGCGAGCGGGAGATGTCGCGGGCGCTGTTTTCATCGGCCGCCGCGCCGTGCCTCAAATGCCACCTGGTGGGCGACCCTGGCCGCGACCGCTTCGCCACCGCTCCCAATTTCCTGATCGCCAAGGAGCGGCTCAAGCCCAACTGGACCACGCGCTGGATGCTTGATCCCCAGGCCATCAGCCCGGGCACCGCGATGCCTTCGGGCCTGTTCCGGCACGACGGCAGCCGCTGGGTTTTCTCCGGCCCCACGCCGGACTTATTCAAAGGTTACAACCGCGATCACGTCGAGCTTCTGGTTCGTTACATGTTCGAGCTGTCTCCGGAGGAGCAGCGGCGGCTGGTGCAGCGGATGCCCAGAACAGCCGCCGCGGTGACGCAATGATCGAGCGAAACAAGGAGGTGAAATGAGTTCAAGGACGTTTTGGGCGGCGGTTCTGCGGACCGCCGCCGTGGTGACGGTGCTGGCCATCGCCTTCGGGTGCGGCGGCGGCGAGCAGGAGAAGAAAGCCGCCGTTGAAGAGCAGCCGGCGGCTACCGGCGCCTTCTGGGAGCCTACCGGCGAGGAGGGCGACCTGACGGGCAAGGTGAGCTTCCAGGGCCAGCCGCCCAAGTTTCCCCCCATCTCCATGGACGCCGACGCCGCGTGTGCGGCCATGCACTCGGGACGGGTCTATCCGGATGCGGTCGTGGTCAACGGCAACGGCACCTTGAAGAATGTCTTTGTCTATGTCAAAAGCGGTCTGGAAGGCAAGAACATGCGCATTCGCGACGAGCCGGTTACGCTCGACCAGAAAGGTTGCATCTACGAGCCGCACGTCGTCGGCATCCAGGCGCGCCAGAACCTACGGATCGTCTCCAGCGACCAGACCACCCATAACATCCACCCCATGCCCAAGACCAACCGCGAGTGGAACATCTCGCAGCCGCCCGGGGCGGACCCCATCATCCAGACCTTCAGCCGGCCCGAGGTGAGCATTCCGGTGAAGTGCAACCAGCATCCCTGGATGCGCGCCTACATCCACGTGGTGAACCATCCCTTCTACGCCGTTTCCGGCGAGGACGGGTCGTTCACCTTGAAGGGCCTGCCTCCCGGCGATTACGAGATCGAGGCCGTTCACGAGCACTACGGCGCGCAGGTGCAGAAGGTGACGGTGCCGCCCAAGGGCGCTGCCACGGCGGACTTCACCTATGCCGCGGGACAGGCCTACCGCCCCAGCTCGCTCGAGATGATGCCGGCGATGGCGCTCCCCTGCTGCGGCGCCCGGTAAAGCGGAGGACATCATGGCGGCGATGCTGGCGCTGTTCTTCTGGATGATGGCGGCGGTCACGGTGGTGCTGTTTCTCGGGCGCGTGTGGTGGCTGCCGGAACTCGCGTCCGTGCACGGCGCGGAGATCGATCGCCAGTTTGTCCTGACCCTGGCCATCTCCGGCCTGGTCTTCCTGCTGGCGCAACTCGGATTGGGCTACCTGATCTGGCGGTACCGCGCGCGCGGCGAGGGGCGCGCGGTCTACTGGCACGAGAGTCCGAAGCTGGAGTTCACCTGGACGCTGGCCACCGCGGTCCTCTTCATCGGCGTCGGGGTGCAGGGCAATCGCGTGTGGGCGAACCTGGTCTCGGCGGACCAGGGTCAGGGCGCCGTCACCATCGAGGTCACCGCCCAGCAGTTCGCCTGGAACGTACGCTACCCCGGCAAGGACGGTAAGTTCGGCCGCACGGATCCCTCCCGAATCAACGACAGCCTGGCCAATTACCTGGGGGTGGATCCGAACGACCCCGCCGGGCAGGACGACATCGTGACCCAGAACCTGGTCGCCGTTCCCGTCAACCAGCCGGTGCAGCTCATCCTGCGAACCAAGGATGTCACCCACAGCTTCTACGTGCCGCACTTGCGGGTGAAGCAGGACGCCGTGCCCGGGATGGCCATCCGCAATCACTTCACCGCCACTAAAGAGGGCGAATACGAAATCGCCTGCGCGGAGTTGTGCGGCATGCAGCATTACATGATGCGGGGCAGGCTGCTGGTCATGCCCCGCCAGGAGTTTGACAAATGGCTCGCCCAACGGGCGGCCCCCGAGTAGGTGCAGATAAGGAGGCGATAAGCCGATGGCCGAACAAGCAGTGGCCCACCACCAGCCCGCGCAGGGGTTCATCCGGAAGTACGTCTTCAGCACGGATCACAAAGTGATCGGCGTGCAGTACTACATGCTGGCGCTGTTCGCGGTGGCGGTGGGGATGGGGTTGTCCGTCCTGATGCGGATCCGGCTGGCGTGGCCCGAAGCCAAGTGGCCGCTCATGCAGGAGTGGTTTCCCACGGCGTTCGCCGGCGGTCCGATGACGCCGGAGTTCTACCTCTCCATGATGACCATGCACGGCACCATCATGATCTTCTTCGTGCTCACGACGGCGCCGCTATCGGGCTTCGGCAACTATTTCCTGCCCATCCAGATCGGCGCCCGCGACATGGCCTTCCCCATCCTCAACATGCTCTCCTTCTGGGTGACCTTCGTGGCGCTGCTCGTCATGATCGCGGCGCTGTTTGCCACCGGCGGCGCTCCCATTTCGGGCTGGACCGCCTACGCTCCGCTCAGCGCCATGGGCGAGGTCGCCGGTCCGGGGTTGGGGCAGGGCCAGACCCTCTGGATTATCAGCATCGCCATCTTCTGCGTGGCGTCGCTCCTCACATCGTTGAATTTCCTCACCACCACGTTGAACCTGCGGGCGCGCGGCATGTCCCTCATGCGCATGCCCCTTACCGTGTGGGCCTGGTTCACCACCGCCATGGTCGCGCTGCTGGCCTTCCCGGTGCTGCTCGCCGGCGGCATTCTGCTGCTGCTCGACCGCGTCGGCGGCACCAGCTTCTTCATTCCCGGAGGGCTCGTCGTCAGCGACCAGTTGCTCCCCCATAGCGGCGGCTCGCCTCTGCTCTGGCAGCACCTGTTCTGGTTCTTCGGCCACCCCGAAGTCTATATCGCCATCATCCCGGCCATGGGGATCACCTCCCATATCCTCTGCACCTTCGCGCGGAAGCCCATCTTTGCCTATAAGGCCATGGTGGCGGCGATCTTTGCCATCGGGTTCATCAGCTTCATCGTCTGGGGGCACCACATGTTCATGAGCGGCATGAGCCCCTTCTCGAGCATGATGTTCTCCATCACCACCCTGGCGGTGGGGGTGCCCTCGGCCATCAAGACCTTCAACTGGCTGGCGACGCTGTGGGGCGGGCGTATCCGGTTCACCACCTCCATGCTCTTCGCCCTGGGCTTCGTCTCGCTGTTCGTCTCGGGCGGCGTCACGGGAATGCTGCTGGCCCAGCCGGCGGTCGACCGCTGGCTGCACGACACTTACTTCGTGGTGGCGCACTTCCATATCATCATGGGGGTGGCCGCGGTCTTCGCCATCTTCGCCGGTACTTACTACTGGTTCCCCAAAATGTTCGGCCGCATGATGGACGAGCGCCAGGGAAAGATCCACTTCTGGCTCACCCTGGTGGGGGTCTATGCCATCTTCATGCCGATGCACTATCTCGGTGCGGCGGGCACGCCCCGGCGCTACGCGCAGCTCACCGAGTTCCGCTTCCTGGAGGGCATGCAGCCGCTCCAGGTGTTCATCTCCCTGGCCGCGTTCGTCACCATCACCGCCCAGGTCATCTTCATCTTCAACCTCTTCTGGAGCATGCGCCGGGGGAAGAAGGCGGTGGAGAATCCCTGGGAGTCCACTTCGCTCGAATGGACCGTCCCCTCGCCGCCCCCGCACGATAACTTCGGCGCCGCGGAGCCGGTGGTGGCTTACGGGCCCTATGAATACAGCGTGCCGGACGCGGAGAAGGACTACATCCTGCAGACCGAGCCGGCTCGAGAAGTGCGCACCACCACCTGACGGGAGCACGCCGTGACGACTACTACGTTCCCGAGAATCGGCACAGAGCCGCCGCCCCCGGCGCCCCGCGAGACCGCGCGGCTGGGACTGGGTTTCGCCCTGCTCGGCATCAGCATGCTGTTCATCGCCCTGACCAGCGCCTACATCGTGCGGCAGGGCACGGAGGCGGCGTGGACCGCCATCGCCATGCCCGACATTCTGCCGGCCAACACTTCCCTGATCCTCGCCGGCAGCGTGGCCATCGAACTGGCGCGGCGCAGCCGGCGGGCGCCCGGCCGGTGGCTGGCCCTCACCCTGGCGCTGGGCGCCGCGTTCTTGATGGGCCAGTATGCCGCATGGCGCGAGCTTTCGAGAGCCGGCATGTACCTGGCGACGAACCCGCACAGCTCGTTCTTCTACCTGCTGACGGCGGTGCATGGCGTGCACCTGGCCGGGGGGCTCGCGGTGCTGGCCTGGGTAAGGGCCTCCGCACCACCCAAACGCGAGCGCCGCATCGGAACGGCGGCTATCTACTGGCACTACATGGGCGGGTTGTGGATCTACCTGCTCATCCTCCTCTTCGGTTGGAGATAACCTATGGCTGAAGCAACCGCGGGACAAGCAATTGCCACGGAATGGGACGGCGGCGCCTTCCCCTACGCCGTGGGCCACAAGAAGTTGGGGATGTGGTTCTTCATCCTCTCCGACTCCCTCACCTTCTCGGCCCTGTTGATCGCCTACAGCTACGTACGGGCGGCCAGCGGCACCTGGCCCACCCCTTTCCACCTCTGGCCCTCCATCGCCATGGCCACCGTGATGACCGGGCTGCTGCTCTCCTCGAGCCTCACCATGGTGATGGCGGTGGCGGCAGCCAAGCAGAGCGACCACCGGCGCACCGTGCGATACATCCTCCTCACCATGGCGGGCGGCCTCGGCTTCCTGGTTCTGCACCTGAACGAATGGGCCACCCTCATGGCCGAGGGCGTCCGGTTTTCTCAAAACCCCTGGGGTGTGCCGCTTTTCGGCGCTACGTTCTTTGCCCTGACGGGGCTGCACATGATTCACGTAGCCAGCGGCGTCATCTACCTCGGCGTGATCGCCGCCGGCGTTCCCCGCGGCCGCTTCGGCTACGAGCACGTCGAGGTCAGCGGGCTGTACTGGCACTTCGTCGACCTGGTTTGGATGTTCATTTTCCCCCTGGTCTACCTGCTGTCGTTTGGAGGGAACTGATGGATACCGCTATGGAGACTGCCGCCGCCGCTCGCCATGGCCATGAAAGCCATAGGCTCTACCTGTGGGTCTGGCTGTACCTGCTCGGGCTGACGGCGCTGGAGATAGCCCTGGCCCTGGTGGATGTCTTCTCCACGATGGTGATGCTGGTGATCCTGATGGCGCTGTCCATCGTCAAGGCGGGGCTGATCGTGGCCTACTTCATGCACCTGCGCTTCGAGCGCAAGAGCCTGGTGCTTTCGCTCGTACCCGGCGTGGTGGTGGTCATCTCGTTGTTATTTGCCTTTTTTCCGGACAGCTTTCGCATTCTGGAGTTAGGTACGCAATGAAATCGATTGGGTGTATCGTGGCCGGGATGCTGGCCGGCAGCGCGCCGATGGCGGCGCAGTGCTCCATGTGCCGCACCGCGGCGGCCGCCCAGGACGCGCTCGCGGCGCAGGCGCTCGATGCCGGCATCGTGGTGCTGCTGGTGCCGGCCGTAGCGCTGTTCACCGGCGTCTTCCTGCTCGCGTTCCGGTCGGACGCCGCATCCAGGAGGTCCCGGTAGCGCATGCGGCAGGAACTGCTCATTCACCTGCTGTGCCTCATCGTCGCCGCCGGCGCCCTGGGGGTGGCGGTCTGGGTGGTGCTTGGCGGCCAGATCGGGGAGCAGGGCATCGACGCTCTCTTCCTTGTGGCGGTGGCGCTGATGACTGCCTTCGCCTTCGCGGCCATTCCGGCCACCGCGGCGCGTAAGGGCGCCCTGCGGGACCTGCTGCCGCGCAGGAAAGCCGCCGCCAAGGAGACCTCGGCGGCCGCGGCGCAGATGCAGGAGAGAAGCTGACGTGCCCGCCGCGAACCCGCCCCGGCGCCGGTCGCTATTGGTGCTGATGGCCGTGGCTGCGGTCCTCGTCATCGTGCCGTTCCTCGGCTGGCATGCCACCTGGTTCGGCCGCCCGCTTACCGGCGAGGAAATCGGGCGCTACCTCCGCGACGAGCAGCGCCCCCGCAGGATCCAGCACGCGCTCTCCCAGATTTCCGCCCGCATGGATCGCGGCGATCCCGAGGCCGGCCAGTGGTATCCGCAAGTGCTGGCGCTGGCCCACCATCCGCTGCCGGCCATTCGCAATACGGCCGCATGGGTAATGGGCCAGGACAACCGTTCCGAAGCCTTCCACTCCGCGCTGGCGGAGCTGCTGCGCGATCCCGAAGTGATGGTGCGGCGCAACGCCGCCCTCGCCCTGGTGCGGTTCGGCGACGCGAGCGGGCGCGGCGAACTGCTGGACATGCTGCAGCCCCATACGGTGCGCAGCCCCGCCGCGGGCGTCGTTGCCCTGCATGCCCAAACGGGCGACGAGGTGACCACGGGAGCCTTGCTGGCCACGGTGGGGGAGACAGGCGTCCGCGCCCCGCTCCCCGGCGAAGTGCAGGAGACCGTGGCGCGCGAAGGTGCGCCGGTCACGGCCGGTGCTCCGCTGGTTTCCATCGCGCCCGAGGCCGGCCAGGTGTGGGAGGCGTTGCGCGCCCTCTACTTCGCCGGCCGCCCCGAGGACCTCCCGCTGGTGGAGCGCTACAGCCGCGGCACCGGCGGCATGTCCGACCGCATCCGCCGCCAGGCCGCCCTCACGGCGCGCGCTATACGTGTTCGATCGGAACGCGCTGCCAGTCGCTGACGGGCCGCCCCGCGTCGGCCGGCAGCACCACGCCGTGCTCCGCTTCCCATTGCTCGATCGAGACCATCTCGATGGCGTCCCACGGGCAGCCGTCCAGAAACATGCCGTCCGGACCCTTGCTGGTGCACTTGGCGCAGCCGATGCAGAGGCTCTTATCCACCTCGATGCGGCCGAACGGCGGATGCTCCTCGTCCGGCACCCAGAACATGCACGCCTCCACCGGGCAATAACCCACGCAAACCGGCGACCCCGCGCACCCGGTGCAGTAGTCGTTGATCACCGCCAGCAGCTTGGGCTTCCGCTTGCGCAGATCCGTGCGCCCGCGGGACATGGGTTCGAGTTTCTCGACGTAGATATCGTTGCTCATCCGGTTGCCCCGTGGCTCATCCGGCTGCCGCCGAGGTGGCCAGCATCTGCTGAATCGTAGCGGTGAGTTCCTGAATGGTAAACGGTTTCCGCAGCACGCTGAACTCGGGATGATGCCCTTCGGTCCCGACCGGTTCCACGGAAAGCAGCCACGGGTGATCGGTCACCAGAATCAGCACCTTCATCTCGGGGTGCTCCGGCAACAACTGTTCGGCAAGGCTCAACCCGTTCATGCGCCGGACCGCCACGTTCGCGCAGAGGAGGTGAATGGGGCCGTTACAGTTCCTGGCCGCTTTCAATGCCTCCACGCCGTCCCCGGCCAGAATCACTTCGTAACCCGCGGCGCTCAGTACGGACCCCAGGAGGTTCCGCAGAGCCCCGTTGGAATCCGCAACCAGTATGTTGTACATACCTCTCCCCTCGCATCCGAAGCACGCGCCGGATCATTATGCTGCCATCCCGGCGGGTAAGTCAAGCAGATAGGCTTCATGTTACAAGGTGAATCGCTCCCGGCGGCGTTTGTGTCCGCAAAGTTACAAACCGCCGCACTGCGGGAGTGGTGCCGAACGTGTACAATGAAGCGATTCAGGCCGTGCACATCGAACTCCGCGAAACACCCCAGGACGTGGCCCGGAGAGCCGCGGAAATCATCGCCGGGGAGGCCCGTGCGGCGGTGGCCCGCAGCGGCCGTTTCGTTTTGGCGCTGAGCGGCGGCCATACCCCGTGGCTGATGTTACGGGATCTTGCCGGCGCCGGCCTCCCCTGGCCCGACACCCACATCGTGCAGGTAGACGAGCGGGTCGCTCCGGCGGGTGATCCGGAGAGAAACCTCACGCACCTGCGGGAGAGTCTGCTGGAGAACGCGCCGCTGGACCCCCGGCAGGTGCACGCCATGCCGGTCGAGGCGGCTGACCTGGAGGCCGCCGCCGTGCAATACGCCGAGACCCTCCGCGCCATCGCCGGTTCGCCGCCGGTCGTTGATCTCGCGGTACTGGGCCTCGGGCTGGACGGCCACACGGCCTCTCTGGTGGAAGGCGACCCGGCTCTCGACGTTACCGATGCGGAGGTCGCGGTCACCGGCCCCTATCGCGGCACGCGCCGCATGACCCTGACCTTTCCCGCCCTGAACCGTTCGCGGCTCATCCTGTGGGTGGTCACCGGGAGCCCGAAGGCATCCATGCTCGTGCGCCTGCTGGATGGCGACCCGTCGATTCCAGCCGGCCGGATCCGCCGCGATCGGGCCGTGTTGATTGCCGACCGGGAGGCGGCGGCACTGGCGCAAATCTCCGAATCCGGCGCGGACGCCTGACGTTACTTGATCGGCATCCACTCGTAGCCGTCGCAGCGCAGCAGTTGGGCGGCCGCTTCCGGCCCCTCGCTCCCCGCCGCGTAGAACGCCAGCGGAGCTGCCGGATCCTCCCAGGCGCCGAGCAGCGGTTCCACCACAGACCAGCCGGCCTCGATCATGTCCGCCCGCTGGAACAGGCTGGCGTCGCCCGCCATGGCGTCGTAAAGGAGCGTTTCGTAGCCCGTCCGGTGCTCGCGGCCGAAGTAGTCCTGGTAGCAGAACTGCATTTCGACCGGCCGCACCGTCACCTTGGGTCCCGGCACCTTCGCCGCGAATTGCAGCGCGATGCTCTCCTTGGGCTGCACGTGAATATGCAGGCGGTTGGCGGACGGCAGCGTGACGGAGGCGGTGCGGAAGAGCGTCAGCGGCGCCTTGCGGAACTGGATGACCACCTCGGTGTTGCGGGCGGCCAGCCGCTTGCCCGTGCGGATATAGAATGGCACTCCGGCCCAACGCCAGTTATCGATGGCGAGCTTCACCGCCGCGTAGGTCTCGGTGCGGGAATTGGGAGCCACCCGCGGTTCTTCCCTGTAGCCGGGAACCGTGCGGCCGTTCAGAGTGCCCGCGGTGTATTGCGCCCGCACCGCGGATGGCGCGCGGTCTTTCGAGGCCAGCGGCGGAATCGCGGTCAGCACCTTGACCTGCTCATTGTGCAGCGCGTCCGGCGAAAACGAACTGGGCGGCTCCATGGCGGCGAGGGTGAGCAGTTGCAGCAAATGGTTGGGCATCATGTCCCGCAGGGCGCCGGTATGATCGTAATAACCGCCGCGCAGTTCCACCCCCGCGGTCTCCGCCACCGTGATCTGCACATGTTCGACGTACCGCCTGTTCCAGACCGGCTCGAAGATGCCGTTGGCGAATCGCAGCACCAGGATGTTCTGGACCGTCTCCTTGCCCAGGTAGTGATCGATGCGGTAGATCTGCTCTTCTTCGGCCACCGTGGCAAGCCCGCGGTTGAGTTCGCGCGCCGAGGCCAGGTCGCGGCCGAAGGGCTTTTCCACCACCATGCGGCGCCAGCGGCCCTCGGGCTGCCGCAACAGGTGCACGTGCCCCAGCCGCTGCGGTATTTCGAGGAAGTACTCGGGCGCCGTTGCCAGGTAGAAGAGGTAGTTGCCGGCGGTGCCCTGTTTCCGGTCCGCCTCCCCGAGCGCCTGCGCCAGCCGGACGTAGCCGTCCTGGTCGTTAAAATCCGTGCGGACGTAGTAGAGCCGCGCGGCCAGCCAGTCTGCGGCCGGTTCGCTTCCCGGCATCTCGCTCCGGACCTGGGCGATAAAATCCTCCTGGCTGAGGGGCGCCCGTGCCACCCCGACCACGGCGAACTCCTCTGGCAGCAGGCCGTTCCGCGCCAGGTTGTAGAGGGAAGGGAAGAGCAGCCGCCTGCTGAGATCGCCCATCGCCCCAAAGATTACCAGCGCGCAAGGCCCCGCCGGCCTGAGCTTGAGAGCCGTCCCCTCGCCACCAGCGTTCATGCCGCAATGCTACCACGGCCGCCCCGGCCGGCGGTGCCGCGGCGCCGACATCCTGGTGGGGAGTATGCGGCAGCACGCGGCACCACTCAACCCCGGGTTGCTAGGGCTGTGCGACCAACTCTACCCGTCGGTTCTGGGCTCTGCCTTCTTCGGTCGTGTTCGCGGCTTTGGGCGCGTACGGCCCGGCGCCGTGCGCCGCAAGCCGTCTGGCATCGATGCCGGCCTTGACTAGCGCCGCTACCACCGCGGAGGCGCGAGTGTTCGACAGTTTCACGTTCGCCTCGGCCGTGCCCACGTTGTCGGTATGCCCGACCACCCAGACCCGCAGAGCCGGATCGGCTCGCAGCAGCTTCACGGTTTCGTCCAAGGCCGCCTGCGATTCCGGTTTGATCTCGGCCTTGTTGAAGTCGAAGAAGATGCCGGCAATCTCCGCGTGACCGGTTTCGGCCAGCCCGTCCTTCATCACTTCGGCATTGGCGACGATATCCTGCTTCATCGCCTCGCGCTCGACAATCGCGAGGTAGTACTGGTCGCCGTCCACGCTGCCGGACGTCCTCACCTCAGCCCAGATTTCCTTGCCGCCCCGGGCGAGGAAAAGCGTCGTCCGGTAGTAGCCTTCCTTTTCGGCATACAGAACTTTTCCACCGAGCTTGAGGACGGCGTTCTGGAAGTTGCGCTGGACCTGGAGGTTGCTTGGCGGTGCGGCTTCCCGGGACCTGTCGAACGTGTACTCGTAGTCGAGCTTGCGGCCCTCCACTTCCTGCTCGACGGCCTCGGTTCCCTTCTGGACGAGGAACTTCCGGGTGTCGAATTGCACCTCCCTGCAACAACTATCCACCGGCATGAAGAATCCCGGCATTCGAGTGAAGAGAGCCGGATCCTTGCACTTCGGATCATCTTTGAGCGGCTCCTGCGCGATGGCGACCCCCGCCACGGCGAGAACGCATAGCAGGCCAATAATCTTCATATGGGATGCGAATCTCTGTTTCGCGGCAACCAGAATATCAGAACGCGGGCTGCGACCCAAACCAAAGACCGGGCGG
>JAWLGN010000173.1:0-11595 GCA_041685075.1 Bryobacteraceae bacterium | reverse complement strand
AGCGCAAGCGCTACGGCCCCCACCGGCACCACCAGGATCAAGATCGCGAGTAGCGCCTCAAATTCGCCGTCTTCAGCCGGCTGCCGCTTGGGATAATAGTGTTTTATGGCACCCCTTCGCCCGGCAGCCGCCGGCATCTTTGCAGTCGGCCTGAGCGCGCTCGGCCAAACCCCCGCCCCGCCCGTCGCCAAACGCGTGGAACACCGCATCGAACGGCACGGCGCGACCGTGGTGGACCCTTATTACTGGCTGCGCGAGAAATCCAACCCCGAAGTAGTCGCCTACCTCGAAGCCGAGAACGCCTACACCGAGGCCCTCACCGGCGCCATCAAGCCCTTCGAAGAGACGCTTTACAAAGAGATGCTCGGCCGCATCAAGCAGACCGACCTGAGCGTCCCGGTGCGGCGCGGCCGCCATCTTTATTACACCCGCACCGAAGAAGGCCGGCAGTACCCCATCCACTGCCGCCGCGCGCCCGCGCCCGATGCGCCCGAACAGGTGCTGCTGGATTTGAACGAGCTGGCCCGCGGGCACAAGTTCCTCGGGCTGGGCGCCTTCGCCGTCAGCGACGACGAAAACCTGCTGGCCTACACCACCGACACCACGGGCTTCCGCCAGTACCGCCTCCACGTCAAGGACCTGCGCACGGGCAAGCTTCTGCCGGAGACCGCCGAGCGCGTCACCTCCGTCGAATGGGCCGCCGATAACCGCACCCTCTTCTACACCACCGAGGATCCGGTCACCAAGCGCTCCCATCGCCTCTGGCGCCACGCCCTCGGCGGCAAGGCTCCCGAACCGCTCTACGAAGAGACCGACGAACTCTACCGCATCCGCGCCGCGCGCACCCGCGACCGCCGCTTCCTGCTCCTCTACATCGGCAGTACCGATACTACCGAGTTCCGCTACCTTCCCGCCGACCGCCCCGAGGGCGACTTCCGCGTCTTCCTCCCCCGCGAGAAGAAGCACCGCTACTACCTGGACCACCGCGAGGGCCTCTTCTACATCCGCACCAACAAGGACGCCAAAAACTTCCGCATCGTGACCGCGCCTGCCGGAGATCCGCGTCCCGCCAACTGGAAGCCCTTCGTCGCCCACCGCGACGACGTTCTCATCGAAGACATCGACCTGTTCAAGACCTTCGCCGTGGTGCTGGAGAAGGCCGAGGCGCTCAACCGCCTGCGGGTTTACGAGTTCGGCTCCGGCGACTGGCACGCCATGGCGTTTCCCGAACCGGTCTACTCGGTCTACCCCTCCGGCAACCCCGAGTACGAGGCCACTGCCTACCGCTACTCCTACCAGAGCCTGGTCACGCCCTCCAGCATCTACGATTACGACGTCGCCTCCCGCAAGGCCACCCTGCTCAAGCGGCAGGAGGTGCTGGGCGGCTACGATCCCGCGCAGTACGCTACCGAGCGCCTCTGGGCCACGGCGCGCGACGGCGTGAAGGTGCCGCTCTCGGTGGTCTACCGCAAAGGCTTCCGCCGCGACGGCTCCGCGCCGCTGTTCCTCTACGCCTACGGTTCCTACGGCTACGGCATGCCGGCGTCGTTTTCGAGTAACCGCATCAGCCTGCTCGACCGCGGCATGGCCTTCGCCATCGCCCACATCCGCGGCGGCAACGAAATGGGCGAGCAGTGGCACGAAGACGGCATGCTCCTGAAGAAGAAGAACACCTTCCACGACTTCATCGACGCGGCCGAATACCTCGTGCGGGAGAAGTGGACCGCCTCCGACCGCCTGGTCATCCAGGGCGGCAGCGCCGGCGGGCTGCTCATGGGCGCGGTGGTCAACATGCGGCCGGACCTGTTCCGCGCCGTCCACGCCGCCGTCCCCTTCGTGGATGTCGTCAACACCATGATGGACGCGAGCCTTCCGCTCACCGTGGGCGAATACCTCGAGTGGGGCAATCCCAATGAGAAGGAGGCGTACGAGTACATCCTCTCCTACAGCCCCTACGACAACCTGGAGCCGCGCGAGTATCCCGCCATGCTGGTCACCACCAGCCTGAACGACAGCCAGGTGATGTACTGGGAGCCGGCCAAGTACGTGGCGCGCATGCGCACGGTGAAGAAGGACCGCAACCCGCTGCTGCTCAAAACCAACATGGGGGCGGGCCACGGCGGCGCCTCCGGCCGCTACGACCGCCTGCGCGAAGTGGCCTTCGAATACGCCTGGCTTCTCAGCCAGGTGGGCATCGTCAAGTAGCCCTACGGCAATCCCGGCCGGAGCAGCGTGCCGTCGAGCATCAGGCCGCGGGGGCCGCGCCGTTCCAACCGCAGCCGGCGGCGGCTGTGCGCCGGCACGCCCGCGCGGCGCTCGACGAACAGCGTGATAAACGGGCCGGAAACGCTGAAGGTTCCGGTCTCCATCCCCACGGCGCCGCGGCTGCCGCGGACCATCCAGCCGTGCTCGAAGGTGCCGTCCGGACGGAACTCCCAGCGGTGCAGCGTGCGTCCCTGGAGCACGTGGAAGGCGCCCTGAAGCGGCTCCTCGCCGGCCGGCTCCGGCTGCGCGGCCTCGGCAGCCGGGACGTCCGTCAGCGGCTCGATCGCCGGTATCCCGAGTGCCGGGGCTTCGGCCTCCGGTTTCGCGCCCGGCGTTTCGGGCTGGTAGACCGCGACTTCCGGCGCCTTCCCGTAGGCCGCCTCAGCCGCTTCCGCCCGCTCTTCGGCGGCACGCGCCCGCGGGCTGTCTCCCTGGGAGCGATAGTAAACGGCCAGGTCGCGCTGGATGCGCGCCGCGCCGGCCAGGTCGCCCCGCCGGTGCCCTCGAATGCGCCGCGCCAGGTCGCGCTCCACGGCCGTTCGCGGGCTGGCGGGCATCCCGCCGACGTCGAATACCTCGAACGGCGGCCGCTGTGATGCGGCGCTACGGGCGGCCTCCGCCTGCGCGCCCCCGGCCCACGCCCCGGACGCCCCGAGGCTCAGCATCGTCACGATGATCCAACTGTGGCGCACCGGCGCCTCCTGTAACAGACGTTAACGGAAGCCCATTATCGCACCGGCGCCCGCCCCGCGGTACCCTGGATCCACTTTGTTCCTGTAGGTTACCCGCCGCGCGCCGCTTCCAGACCTGGCTTCCCATAGGGTTCGCCGCAGCCGCGATGTTGATTGCCGTGATCGGGATCTACGGACTCATCCGGTACTCGATCGCGATGCGCACGCGTGAGATGGGAATCCGTATAGCCGTGGGCGCGCAGGCTGGAGAGATCTTCCGCATGATCGTTGGTGAGGGCCTGAAGCTGAGCCTGACCGGATTGGCGCTCGGTCTCGTTGGCGCCCTGTGGCTGGGTCACGTGGGTTCCAGCCTGCTGTTCGGTGTTACTCCCACCGATCCGCTGACCCTCATTGCGGTCTCGCTGTCTCTAACGGCGGCCGGCATGGCCGCTTGCTGTTTCCCCGCGCGGCGTGCAATGAAGGTCGAACCGATGGTTGCATTGCGGCAGGAGTGACGGGCACGTCTGTACCCGGTGCGCCGGGGTTTAGGAAACGTCTCCGGCCGCTTCCCCCAGGTACTCTTTCCGGAGCAGGCGCCGCAGCACCTTGCCGCTCTGGGTCTTGGGGAGTGCGTCCACCAGGTGCGCCTCCCGCGGGCGGAAGGCCGCGCCCAGCACTTCCGCCACGTGCGCGCAGAGCGCCTGCGGTTCCGGATGGGCGCCTGGCCGTGGCACCACAAACGCCACGATAGCCTCGCCCTTCACCTCGTCCGGCGCGCCCACCACCGCCGTTTCCGCTACCTCGGGATGCCTCATCAATGCGGACTCCACTTCTCCCGGCCCCACCATCCGCCCGGCCACGTTCATGGTTTCATCAGCGCGCCCGTGAAGAAACCAGTGGCCGTCTTCGTCCACGCTGGCCCAGTCGCCGTGATACCACACCCCCGGCCAGCGCGACCAATACGCCCCCAGGTACCGCTTCGGATCGCCCCACAAACCCCGCGTCATCGAGGGCGCCGGGCGGGTCGCGACCAGGTAGCCTTTGCGCCCGCGCACCGGCCGCCCGTCTTCGTCGAAGACCTCCGTAGCCATGCCCGGCGCCGGCGCCCCCAGGCTGCACGGCTTCAACGCCTGGATGGGAAGCGGAAACAGGAAGCAGCCCACGATCTCGGTGCCGCCCGAAATATTGATGACCGGGCAGCGGCGCTTCCCCACGCGCTCGAAATACCACCGCCACGATTTTTCATCCCATGGTTCGCCGGTCGAGCCGAGCAGCCGCAGCGTACGCATGGCGTACCGCTCCGGCGCGCCCTCGCGCATCAGCATCCGCACCGCCGTTGGCGAAATCCCGAGGGTCGTAATCCCGTGCCGCTCTACGATCTGCCACAGCCTGTCCGGCCCGGGGTAATCCGGCGCACCGTCGTAGAGAAACACCGTGCCGCCAAAGTTGTGGTTGCCGATGAGGGACCACGGCCCCATCATCCAGCCGATATCGGAGAGCCAGAAGAAGCGGTCCGCGGGCTGGTGGTCGAAGGCCAGCAGGATCTCTTTGGTCATCTGGGCCAGGCAGCCGGCGTGGGTGTGCACCGCGCCCTTGGGTCTCCCGGTGGTGCCCGAAGTGTAGAGGATAAAGGCCCGCTCCTCGGAGTCGACCGCCAGGGAGCCGCACTCTGGGTCCTGCCCGGCGAGAAAATCCTCCCACCACACATCGCGGCCCTCGTTCCAGGAGACCGGCGTGCCCTTGTAGCGCAGCACCACCACCAGCTCCGGCGCGGCGTTGGGGATCTTGTCCTTGAGCGGCAGCATCCGCCCGCGGCGCTCGAGCGCATCGGCGGTGAATACGGCGCGCGCGCCCGAATCCTCCAGGCGCGCGGCAATGGCCTCAGAGCCGAATCCCGCGAAGATCGGCACCACCACCAGCCCCAGCTTCAAACAGCCGTAGAGGATGCCGGCCACCTCCGGAACCATGGGCATGACGAGCGCCACGCGGTCGCCCCGGTGCAGCCCGCGCGCCCGGAGCGCACCCGCCACCCGCGCCGCTTCCCGCCGCAGGGCGCCAAACGTGACGGTGCGGACGGCGCCGTTTTCGCCCTCCCAGATGCAGGCCACGGCGTCATCCGGGTGCCGGTCCAGGCAGTTCCACGCGACGTTCAGCTTCCCCCCGATGAACCACTCGGCCCATTGCGGCCCGCGCGAGAGATCCATCACCCGCCGGTACGGCTCGAACCACTGGATCCCGGCCTCCCGCATCATCTCCCGCCAGAACTCCTCCGGACGGTCGCGCGACCAGCACAGAAACTCCTCCCGGTCCCTAAAGCCCAGCCGCCGCATGAAACGCCACACGTTGGTGCGCTCGGTCCACTCCCGCGAAGGCTCCCAGGCGATCACGACGTTCTCCGGTAGACCGGGCGCTCCATGTCGAAGCGGTCCGTGGTGCGGGTGTAGGTGGGGCCGCCCATGCGCCCGATGGCGCGCAGCCTGTCCGGGTCGATGCGGAAATCCCGCAGCAGCCCATCGGCGACGTGCAGGCGCAGCACCTCCCCGATGACCAGGCTCCCGCCCAGCGGCCGCGCGCTCACGTGCACAATCTCCAGCAGCCGGCACTCCATGTGGACGCCCGATTCGGCCACGCGCGGCGGCCGCACCACTTCGCTCGCCAGCGGCGTCAGCCCCGATGCGGCGAACTCGTCCACCTCCGGCGGAAACTCCGCCGAGCAGGCGTTCATCGCCGCGGCGAAATCCTCCGAGACGATATTCACCACGAACTCGCGCGTGGCTTCGATGTTGCACAGCGTATCCTTGCGGCCGCCGTCGCTCCCCCGCACCATGGGGCTGAAGCAGATGGCCGGCGGATTGGCGCTGATGCCCGTGAAAAAGCTGAACGGCGCCAGGTTCAACACGCCCTCCGGGCTTACCGTCGAGACGAAGGCGATGGGCCGCGGCACGATGGCCCCCACCATCAGCTTGTAGACGTCGCGCGGATCAATCGTTGCGGGATCGATGGTCAAGGTTTCTCCATCCAGCTCATCCAGTACTCCTGCCACTCCACCGCCTCTCCCGCGGGCAGCACCCGGATGGGATTCAACCCGTCCAGCATGACGGCGGACTCGTCGGTGTGGGTCAACTCCGCCTGGTTGCGCAGCGCCTTGGGATGCGGCCCGTGGTGGATGCCCCGCGGATGCAGCGTGGCCTACCCCGGCCGGATGTTGTCTTTGCTGAAGAAGTTCCCCTGGTGATAGAAAAGGAACTCGTCGTAGTCCGTGTTGCGGTGGAAGAACGGCACCTTGATGGCCTGGGGGTCTTCCTCGAGCGGCCGCGGCAGGAAGCTGCAGACCACCGCGCCGCCGGTGACGAAGGTGGTATGGGCGCTCGGCGGAAGGTGCACCCGCGGGCTGGTCAGCGGCCGGATGTCCCGCATGTTCAGCTTCCATACCGTGAGATCGCCCTTCCAGCCCACGACGTCGATGGGGTTGAACGGATAGACCACCTTCGAGATCTCACTGTCGGACCGGATGCGCACCTCCCACTCGCCGTCGTCGTCGAGATGCGGCTCGGGCTCCGGCGTGGCGATCACCGCCGGGTCGTAGAGCGCGTGCTGCCCGACTAAGCCTTTGTCCGGCGGCTCGAATTCGGACTTCGATTGCACGATGAGGAAGAAGTTGTCCTCGGTCTCAGGCAGATAGCGGTGCGTCACGGCGCGCGGGATCACGATGTAGTCGCCCGGCTCGTAGGGCAGCGGCCCGAAATCGGTCTCGAGCGTCCCCCGGCCGCGATGCACGAACACGAGTTCATCGCCATCGGCATTGCGGAAGTAGAACGGCATGGGAGCGGAACGGCGCGAGACGCAGAGGGTGACGTCGTGGTTCCCCAGGAAGGCCACGGGCTGGCCCTCGGGGTCGCACAGGTCGTCCGGCTCCAGGCGGTTCAGGTCGAAGCAATGCGGCCGCAGCTTCCCTTCGAAGCGAATCCATCCCGTGGGCGGCCGCGCGTGGTAGAGGTGCGCGCTCCTGCCGTAGAATCCCTTGCGCCCGTGCTCCTCCTCGTAGGTGCCCTCCGGCAGTCCCACGTGCGCCTGCGCGGCGGTCTTCCCTTTCTTCAGCGGATACATACACTCCTCTCTACACCACCCGGTTTCGCAGCACCCCGATCTTTTCGATCTCCAGTTCGATGACGTCGCCGCGCTCGACCCAGCGATCGAGTTCCAGCCCGCAGCCGCCGCCTACGGTGCCCGAGCCGATCACCTCCCCCGGGTAGATGCTCTCGCCGCGGGAGACAAATTCGATCATCTGCTCGAACTTCCAGTAGATCGATCCCGAGTTGCCGCGGGACCAGGTCTCCCCGTTCACCCGCGCGGTCATCTCCAGGTTGTACGGGTCGCCGATCTCATCGGTCGTCACCAGCCAGGGGCCCAGCGCCGTGGCCCAATCCTTCCCCTTGGCCGGTCCCAGCCGCACGCGCATCTCCCGGCGCTGGATATCGCGCGCGCTGAAGTCATTCATGACGGTGAACCCGGCGATGTAGCGGCGCGCCTCGGCAACCGGAATATCGCGCCCCTCGCGTCCGACCACCGCCGCCAGCTCCAACTCGTAATCGAACGTTTCCGTGAACGGCGGCCAGCGCACGTCCTCGTCCGGACCGAGGATGTTCCGATGCGCGCCCTTGTAGTACACGGGCATTTCGTACCACTCCGGCGGCATCGGCTCCCCGCGTTTTTCGAACCCCTTCTTCACGTGGTCCTCGAAGGCGTAGAAATCCCGCAGCCCCGCCGGATCCGGCAACGGCGCCAGCAGCCGGATCTCCTCCATCCTGTAGACCAGGGTTTCATCGTTCGGCCCGCGCGCATCCGCCTCGATCGCTTCGAGCACCCGGCAGGCCCACTCCCTGGCGGTCTCCCCACCTTCCAGGAACTCCCGCATGCGCGGCGGGATGCAGGCATCGGCCAGCCGCTGCGGGCGCGCTTCACCGCGCCGTGCCAGCAGCCACGCGCAGCCGAAGTTCAGGTCCACCACCGCGCCGTTCCACAGCGCGCCCAGCCGCCGCTGCCGACCCACGGGAGTGGCCACCTCGAAGGTCCCCAGCTTCATCGCAGGTTCCCGCGCAGCGCCTGCTCGCGCTCGAGCGCCTCGAACAGCGCCTTGAAATTGCCCTTGCCGAAGCTGCGGCTGCCCTTCCGCTGGATCACTTCGAAGAAGAGGGTCGGCCGGTCCTCCACCGGTTTAGTGAAGATCTGCAAGAGGTAGCCCTCCTCGTCGCGGTCCGCCAGCACCCCCAGTTCCCGCAGCCTATCGAGCGGTTCGTCGATGCGGCCTACCCGCGCTTCGAGGCCGTCATAGTACGTCTCCGGCACCCGCAGAAACTCGATCCCCCGGTTGCGCATCTGGGTCACCGTTTCGACGATGTTGCCCGTGGAGAGCGCAATGTGCTGCACGCCCGGCCCGCGGTAGTAATCCAGGTACTCCTCGATCTGCGACTTGCGCTTCCCGCGCGCCGGCTCGTTGATGGGGAACTTGATGCGCCCCTTGCCGCCCGCCATCACCTTGGACATCAGGGCCGAGTACTCCGTGCTGATGTCCCGGTCGTCGAAGTGCTGGTAGAGTTCGAAGCCCATCACCCGCCGGTAGAACTCCACCCACTGGTTCATCTGCCCCCATCCCACGTTGCCGACGATATGGTCGACGTGCACCAGGCCGTTGGTGTGCGCCAGCGGATCGGGCCCCACCACCTCGCGGTAGCCCGGCAGGAACGCGCCCCGGTAGCCGGAGCGTTCGACGAAGGTGTGGATGGTGTCCCCGTAGGCGGCAATCGAGGCTACCCGCACGCGCCCGCCATCGTCCGCCAGCACCCGCGGCTCCGCCACGCTGCGCGCGCCGCGGCGCGTGGTCTCGCGCCAGGCCGCCAGGGCGTCCGGCACCTCGAGCGCGATATCGCGCACGCCGTCGCCGTGCAGCCGCGCGTGCTCGGCAATGGGATGCTCGGGCGCCAGTGCCGTGGTGAGGACGAACCGGATGCGCCCCTGCTCCAGCACGTAGGAGGCTCGGTCGCGCGTGCCTGTCTCCGGCCCGCTGTACGCCGCCAGCCGCATCCCGAACGCCGCGCGGAAGAAATGCGCCGCCTGACGGGCGTTGCCCACCCAGAACTCCAGGTGGTCCATCCCTTCGAGCGGCAGAAAATCCCGCTCAGCGGGCGGCGCCCCCCGCTCCTGAACCTGCATAGACCCTCCCTATGGCCTCCACGCACTGCTGGTTTTCGCGCTCCGTGCCGGTAGAGATGCGCACGCACTGCGGCAGCCCGAAGGCTCCCAGAGGGCGCACGATCACCCCCTCCCGCAGCAGCGCCCCCACCAGCCGCGAGGCCTCCTCTTCGCCCGGAAGCACCAGCATCACGAAATTGGCCTCCGAGGGCACCACTTCGAATCCCATCTCCCGCAGCGCGCCGGAAAGAAACCGCAGCCCGCGCGCATTCAGCTCCAGCGACCGGTGCAGGAACTCCTTATCCGCCAGCGCCGCAATCCCCGCCGCCTGCGCCGGCGTCGAGGGCTCGAACGGCAGCTTCACTTTCAGCAGGTTGCCCACCAGCTCCTGGTGCGCGAAGCCGTAGCCGATCCGCACTCCCGCCAGCCCGTACACCTTCGAGAACGTGCGCAGCGTGATGACGTTGTCGTAGCGATAGTGCATCGAATCCGGGTACTGCGGTTTATCGCGCGCGTACTCGAAATAGGCCTCGTCCAGGATGATCAGCACGCGCTCCGGCACGTGCCTGTAGAACTCCTCGAACTCCCGCCGCGTGAAGATCGACCCGGTGGGATTATTGGGGTTGGCCAGGTAAATGATCTTGGTGTGTTCGTTGATGGCCGCCGCCAGTGCCTGAAGATCGTAGCGCCACTCCCTGTACGGCACCGTGCGGTAGGCCACCCCGCGCGATTTCGCCAGCACCTGGAAGCCGATGAAGGCCGCCTCGGTGGTCAGCACCTCGTCCTCATCGCACAGAAACGTACGAATGATGCTGGACATGATGCCTTCCGACCCGTTGCCCGCAATTACGTTGTCGATATTCAGGTCGTACTCGCGCGCCAGCACGCGGCGTAGTTCCAGGCCGCCGTCCGGGTAATGGTGCATCCGGTCGAGCGACTGGCAGATGGCCTCCACCGCGCGCGGCGAAGGCCCCAGCGGATTCTCGTTGGAGGCCAGCTTGGCCACCCGTTCGAGCCCATACTCCCGCCGCACCTCCGCCGCATCCCGGCCCCGCTCGTAGGGCCGCAAAGAGGCGATATATGGAGGAACCAACGGCATCCCAACCCCTCGCCAGCCGCGCTTAAGACAATCTTACAAGCGGCGCCGCCACCCGGCGCGCGCAACAGTTCGTTCCTACACACCCGAGGCGCGCAGAAACTCTACCGTACGGCGGATGCCTTCTTCATATGGAGTTTTCTGCACGTTCCCCAGCCGCGCCAGCAGCTTGGAGTCGTCCAGGATGACGGGCGTCTCCTGCAGGTACCGCATCTCGACCAATTCGCGCAGCAGCGGCTGGAACAGCCCCGCCACCCGCAGCATGCCCGCGCCCACCGTCCGGAACTTCGGTTCCCTTCCCGCCGCCCTGTAGACCTTCTGGATGAACTCGGCCCCGCTGATTTCGCCCGCGCCGCCCAGGTTCCACGCCTCCCCGTAGCAGTCCGGGCGCGAGGCCAGCTCCACGATGGGCGCCGCGGCATCAGGCACGAAGATGAACTCGTGCGGGGTGGAAGCCGGCCCCAGCCAGGTGGCCTTCTTGCCGGCCAGCGCGGCGGTAAAGATACGGTGCGCCAGGCTGTTCTCCGCGTGCGGGCCGTAGAAATCCGGCAGCCGGACCACGAGCGTATGGAGCACTCCCCGCGCGTTCGCCTCCAGCGCCAGGTCCTCCTGCTCCTTGCGATACCGGCCCTTCACCGTGTGGGGCTCGCGCGGATGCGTCTCGGCCACGCGCTGCGTGCGGGGCACTCCATAGCTATAGACGCTCGACACCACCGCCATGCGCTCCACTCCCGCCGCGGCGGCGCCCTCCAGGCTGGTGCGCATCAGCGCCGGATGGAGGGCGAAATTGGTGAACGGCACCCCCACGCAGTAGAACACGGTATCGGCGCCGCGCCCCGCCTCGGCGGCCCCGGCGGCGGTAGCCAGGTCGGCCGTCACCACCTCGGCGCCCCGCATCCCGCCGAAGGCGGCCTCCAGCCTGCGGCCATCCCTTCCTGCGGCGCGAAACGGGATGCCGCGCCGCTCCAGATCCGCCCCAATCCACCGCCCTATCGTGCCCGCGGCTCCAAAGATCGCTGCTTTTCGCATGATTGATACAATAAAACCAAAATGATCCAAACCCTATTCGGCTCCGCTCCCAAGGAGCCCACGCTGCTGGAGAAGCTCAAAAGCGGCGTGCAGAAGACGCGCGCGGGACTGGTGTCCCGGCTGGACGACGCGTTACACGGCCGCAAGGAGATCGATGCCGAGCTGCTCGAAGAACTCGAGTACGCCCTCATCAGCGCCGATATAGGGGTGCGCACCACCGAAGAGATCCTCGAGCGCATCCGCGAGCGCGTCGACCGCAAGCTCGTTGGCGACGCCGCCGAGGTCCGCGGCCTCATCCGCGAGCACCTGCTGGAGATCCTGCAGGCCGGCGAGCGCCCCATCGCG
>JAWLGN010000172.1:0-11595 GCA_041685075.1 Bryobacteraceae bacterium | reverse complement strand
TTGGAGCTTCTCGGACTGTAGCCAGAAGGCACACACGCAACTACGCCTTAACTCCGCTTCAATCAGGAGAATAGCGGCATCTGTGTTTTGGAACTTCGGGCTAGAAACTGCCGTGGGCCTCGTATGGGTCGCTTGTGGCCTGCTCGGAGCTGCCGGCCTTCTCAGGCGCCGGCGTTCCGGCGTCTGGTTTAGCCTGGCGTTCTACCTGCAGCTAGTGCTGTGGCCGGCGGTCTTCAACGCGCTGCACGGCATTCCACCGGAGCAGCGGGTCAGTATATTGCTCCCGGTGATCATTCTTGTGGTGACGAACAGCATTTACTTCAGAAGACGCTGGCAGTTACTGGACTAGAATAACTTACGGCTTCGCTTGCCTGGCGGGATTTTCATACCACACCATTCCCAGGCCGGCGGCTTCCTCGCAAGTCAGCAGGTCGAGATCGCCGTCGCCGTCCAGGTCGAGTAACTCAAGGAGGTCGAATTTGACTCCCTCGGGCCCGCTGATATCGTGCGGCCGCCACGCGGCAGCGCCGGAGAGCCACATCACGCCGGATTTTTCGCCGTGCGCCTGCTCGCCAGTGAAGACCAGGTCGATGGCGCCGTCCAGGTCGATATCCGCGGCACGGACCGCCTTGGCCGTTCCCGCCGATTCCGGCAGCCCAATGACGGACTCCTGCCACTTGCGTCCATCTGCGCTCAGACGGCGGTGGACGACGATCTCGCGCGGCTTCACGGCGGTGAGCACATCGGTCATGCCGTCTTCGTCCAAATCCGCCTGCGAGAGGAACATCACTTCCCTGCCCGCCGCGCCGACCGCATGGACGCGCCACGGCCGGTACTGCTCCGCTCCCGGCCCGGGATTCTCCAGCCAGAAGACGCCCGAGGCCGGCCCCTTGCGATCCGACGCCAGCACGTCCAGGTCGCCGTCGCCATCCATATCGGCAGCCACCAGGGACATGATCCACCCGGCCGGGCGCATCGTGTGATACTTCCAGGCGGCCAGGTCGCGGGGATTCTCCGGCGCTTCAAACCATCCGATCTGCGCGCCCGGACCCTTGGCGCCCGCAGCGAGGTCGATGCCGCGTCTGCCATCCACTTGCATAGGCAGGACGAACATCCACTGCATGGCGCCGCGGGCGGCGGGGATCGCCTCCGTGCGCCAGTCGCGGCCGGACTGCGGCGCCCAGTGAACGAACAGGCTGCGGGTCTTGCCCTCGCAGGCGCTCACCACGTCCACAGCGCCGTCGCCGTCCAGGTCCACGAAGACGGCGTCCTCAGGAGAAGCCGCCTCCCCCACGGTCACGGCGGGCCACGGCGCGCGCACCTCGCCCGGGCCGGGATGGAAGTAGACGCGGATCACCCCGCTCTCCTCCCAGCCGGTCGCAATATCAAGCCGCCCGTCTCCGTTGACATCGAGCAGCCGCACGCCGTCGGCGCCCCGCAGCGAGTTGTCCACCGTGTGGCGCGCCCACGGCTCCGCGGCGGCCGCTGCGGCCATGGCGAGCGCCGCGGCCCACACCACCGCGCTACAGCCGGTTGATGATGCTCGCCACATAGCCCGCGCCGAAGCCGTTGTCGATGTTGACCACGGTCACATTGCTGGCGCAACTGTTCAGCATGCCCAGCAGCGCCGCCAGCCCGTTGAAGCTCGCGCCGTAACCCACGCTGGTAGGAACCGCGATCACCGGGCAGGAGACCAGCCCCCCCACCACGCTCGGCAGCGCGCCTTCCATTCCCGCGCAAACCACAACCACGCGCGCATCGGTGAGCCGCTCGCGGCTGTTCATGAGCCGGTGGATGCCCGCCACCCCCACGTCGTTGATGGCGTCCACCCGGTTGCCCATCACCTCGGCGGTCACCTGCGCCTCCTCGGCCACGGGCATGTCGCTGGTGCCGGCACAGACCACCGCGATGGTGCCCTTGCCGTGCACCGTCTTATCGCGCCAGACCCGGATGGCGCGCGAGAGCGGAAAATACTCGGCGCAGGCCAGCGTGCCGGTCACCTGTTCGGCGGTCTCCTCGTCGGCGCGGGTGATCAGCACATTGGGCGATTGCTCCAGCAGTTTCTCCGCGATGGCCACCACCTGAGCGGGCGTCTTCCCCTTGGCGAAGATCACTTCCGGCATGCCGTGGCGCAGCGCGCGGTGGTGGTCCACCTTGGCGAACCCCAGGTCCTCGAAGGGCAGGTGGCGCACCCGCGCCAGCGCCGCGTCCACATCCACGGCGCCCGCCCGCACCTGCTCCAACAGTTCCCGAAGTTGTTCTTCCTGCATGCCTTCAGCCTTTCAGAAAACCAGCGTGTCCCCCACCTTCAGTCCGTAGCGCGCCGCTTCCCCACCCCCGATCTCCAGCACGTACTGCGACCGCGCCTTTCCCCCGTAGGTGGGACACTCGCTGGCGCGGGTCTTGCACGGCGGCGTATCGGCGGATATCTCTACGATGCGGCGGTTCGCATCCAGCCAGATGATGTCCAGCGGAATGCGCACGTTGTACATCCAGTAGGGATAGTTACCCGGCTCTGCGTGGATGAACAGCATGCCCTCGCCCTGGGGCAACTCATCCCGGAACATCATGCCGCGCTGCATGTCGAAGGGGCGGATCTTGACCTCCGCGCGGATGCGCGTCCCGTTGGGCAGCGTTACGGTGCGGGTTTCCAGCACGTCGGCATCGGCGCTGTCCCGGCCGCAGCCCGATAGCGCCAGCGCCAATACCACGCAAAGCGGAGAATAGCGCATAAAATGAAATGGTAACCCGCTTTCACGCACTGCGAACGATGTCCTGGAAACGCCTCCGCCTGGCCCTGGAAATGATCCGCTTCGAGCACTCCGTTTTCGCGCTGCCTTTCGCGCTCACGGGGGCTTTGCTGGCCGTGCGGGAAGGCGGGCCGGAGGTCGACCGGCTGGGGTGGAAGTTCGCCGCCATCGTGGTGGCGATGGTGGCGGCGCGCTCGGCCGCCATGGGCTTCAACCGCCTGGTGGACGCGGAACTGGACGGCCGCAACCCGCGCACCCGCGGCCGCCACCTGCCCGCGGGACTGCTTTCGAGAAGCTTTGCCTGGATCTTCGTGGCGGTTGCGGTGCTGGTCTTCCTGCTGGCCGCCAGGGCCCTCAACCCGCTCTGCTTCCGGCTGGCCCCGCTGGCCATGGCGGTGCTGTTTTTCTACTCGTTCACCAAGCGCTTCACCTCCTTTTCGCACCTGGTGCTGGGCTTTGCCTTGGGGATGGCGCCGGCGGCGGCGTGGATTGCGGTGCGCGGTTCGCTGGACCCGCGTATCCTCTGGCTCACCGCCGCGGTGACCTTCTGGACCGCAGGCTTCGATATCATCTACGCCTGCCAGGATTACCAGTTCGACGTGGAGGAGGGCCTCCACAGCGTGCCGCGCGCGCTGGGCATCGGGGGCGCGCTGCAGGTGGCCCGCCTGCTGCACCTCCTGATGGTGGCCTCGCTGGCGGCGCTGGTCCACGCCCTGGCGCTGGGCTGGCTGGCCATCGCCGGGGTAGGCGCCGTCACGGCGCTGCTCGTCTACGAGCACAGCATGGTGAAGCCGCACGATTTAACGCGCGTGAATGCAGCCTTCTTCACCATGAACGGCTACGTGAGCGTGCTATTCTTTGTGTTCTGGGCCGCCGACATGTTCTTCGTGCGGCGCTAACCCCCCTCCGGAGGAATCCATGCAGCCGATTGTCGAAGACGCGCGCCTGAAGCCCGTTCTGGAGAAAGTGCAAGCAGGCGAGCGGCTCTCTTTCGACGACGGCATGGCGCTCTACCGCACCACCGACCTGCTTGCCGTAGGCTACATGGCCAACCTGGTGCGCGAACGCCTGCACGGCTCCCGCACCTACTTCAACGTCAACCGCCACATCAACCCCACCGACGTCTGCGTGGCGAGCTGCCGGCTGTGCGCCTTCGGCAAGCGCGTGCGCGATCCCCGGGCCTACACGCTGTCGCTGGAACAGGTCTGGCAGCGCGCCGGGGAGGGCTGGAGCGAGGCGGTGACGGAGTTCCACATCGTCGGCGGGCTGCACCCGGAACTCACGCTGGACTGGTATTGCGAGATGCTGCGGGGACTCAAGCAGCGCTTCCCCGGCGTGCACCTGAAGGCCCTCACGATGGTGGAGGTGGGGTACCTGGCCCGGCGCGCCGGCATTCCGGTGGAAGATGCCCTGCTGCGGCTGCGCGAGGCCGGCGTCGACTCCCTGCCCGGCGGCGGAGCCGAAATCTTCGCCGAACGCGTGCGCCGCATCATCTGCGATCACAAGATCGACGGCCGCGAGTGGCTCGAGATCGCCCGCGCCGCGCACCGCGTGGGGTTGCGCTCGAACTGCACCATGCTCTACGGCCACATCGAAAACGACGAGGACCGCGTCGATCACCTGCTCCGCCTGCGCGACTTGCAGGACGAAACCGGTGGTTTCGTGGCCTTCATCCCCCTGGCCTTTCACCCGGACAACACCGCCCTTCAGCACATTCCCCGCACCACCGGTTTCGAGGACCTGAAGAACATCGCCGTCGCCCGCCTGCTGCTCGACAATATTGCTCACATCAAGGCCTACTGGGTGATGCTGACGCCGCGCATGGCGCAGATTGCCCTGCGATTCGGCGCCGACGACATCGACGGCACCGTTACGGAGGAGAAGATCTACCACGACGCCGGCGCCACCACCGCGCAGTCGCTCCGGCGCGGCGAACTGCTGGAGCTGATCCGCGCCGCGGGCCGCGAGCCCCTCGAGCGGGACACGCTCTACCGCCCGGTGAGCCGCGATGAAACCACCCTCACGCTGCCCGCCTGATCCGCCGGCAGCATGTGACGAAACAGACGCTTGCCCGAAGGGGCGCATCCTCGCCCCGCGAAGCAAGCTGCTTTTTTGCGCGTTGCATGATACATTGACCACCTTCGTGCCACACAGGGGTTTGATGCGGATGGCGCTGGCGGCGCTGGCCGTGGCCGGCATTGCGGCGGCGCAGACGCGCACGGCCGAGATTGAAGCGGCGCGGGATGCCAAAAGCGAGCGCCTTCGTCAGGAAACCGTCTCCTCCTTCGAGCGCGTGCTCCTGGAGATCAAGGAGCGCAAGGTCGTCGAGCGCCTGACCTACGGCTTCAACGGGCTGCGGGGCCAGTTCGGCGACATGGCCACGGGCAGCGGCTTTGCGGCCGGCCCGCAGTTCTACCGCGAAGACATCGGCGACGGGCAGCTACGCATCAGCGCGTCGGCCTCGATCTCCACACGCCTGTGGCAGAAGTACCAGGCGGGCGTGGCCCTGCCGCGCCTGGCCGGAGGGCGGTTGGCATTGGGTTTCGAAGCCACCCGGAGAGATTACCGGTCGCTGGAGTTCTACGGCTCCGGCCCCGATTCGAAGCGCTCCGGCCGCACGGCCTACCGCCTGGAGGACACGTTTCTGGAAGGGGTCGCGGCCGTGCAGCCCCTCCGCAGGGTCCGTCTGGGAGCGAGCCTCGGCGGGTTGTGGACCGATATCGGCGCCGGCCGCCGTGACGGCTTCGCCAGCACCGATGCCGTCTTCAACGACAACCAGGCGCCCGGCCTCTTCCGCCAATCCACTTTTCTGCGATCCGGCGTCTTCGGCCAGTTCGACTATCGCGATAATCCCGCGGGACCGAAGGCGGGCGGCAACTACGTCTCCGAGCTGGGCTGGTATCACGACCGCTCCGGCGGCGCTTTCAGTTTCCGCCGCTGGGATATCGACGTCCAGCAGTACATCCCGTTCTTCAACAAGACGCGCCGGTTCGCGCTGCGCGCGCGCATGAGCATGACCGATGCTGCGCCGAACGCGCGCGTGCCGTTCTATCTCCAGCCCACCGTGGGCGGATCCGACGACCTGCGCGGCTTCCGCCCCTACCGCTTTAGCGATCACAACGCCGTAGTCTACAACGCGGAGTACCGCTGGGAGGTCTTCTCCGGGCTGGACGGCGCGCTTTTCCTGGATGCCGGCAAGGTGATGCCCCGCCCCGGCCGGTTGAGCCTGGCCGACCTCGAGCTGTCGCCCGGCTTCGGACTGCGCTTCAACGCCGCCAACCGGACCTTCATCCGGCTGGACGTAGGGTTCAGCCACGAGGGCTTCGGCCTCTGGCTGAAATTCAACGACCCGTTCCTGCCTCGCCTGTTCGGCACAGGAACGCGGCAGCCGCTGTATTGAGATGAGACGAGCCGCCGCCATCCTGATCCTTCTCGCCCTCGAGCCCGCCGCTGCGCTCGCCCAGAAGTTCTACCCCGACGACCCGCTGATCCAGGAGCCGGCGCCGCGCCCCGTCAAGGCCGTGCGGCGGAAACTGAGCGATTACTACGACATCCTCTGGCACACCCTGGCCACACCGGGAGAACGGCACGGTCCCCGCAAGCTGATACGGGCACAGGGCATCAACACCCTGGGCGATCCGCTGGAAGGCGCCTGGTGGGAACGGCGTCATTACTGGCGGCCCATGAGCCTGGAGGAACTCGCGGCCGGCGCGGGAAAGGACTCGGCGCCTTCGATGGACGGCCCCTGGACCGTGATCGCCGCCAAGACCGAAGGCATCACCCCGGGATTCGTCATGCTCGACAGCCGCGGCAGGCGGTATTTCGTCAAGTTCGACCCGCTGTCGAATCCCGAGATGGCCACCGGCGCCGAGTTGATCTCCTCCAAGATCTTCTACGCCCTGGGCTACCATGTGCCCGAGAACTACCTGGTCTACTTCCCGGCCGATATCCTCACCATCGGGGAGGATGTGACGGTCGCGGACCGCTACGGGAGGGAGCGCAGGATGACCCGCCGCGACCTGAGCGCCATCCTCTACCGCGTGCCCAAGACCCCGGAAGGCCTGTACCGCGCCACCGCCAGCCTGGCCGTGCCGGGCAAGCCTCTCGGCCCCTACCGCTACTTCGGAACCCGCGCCGACGACCCCAACGACACGGTGCCGCACGAGCATCGCCGCGACCTGCGCGCCATGCACCTGGCCTGCGCCCTGGTGAATCACGACGATTCGCGCTCCATCAACAACTACGACGCCCTCACCGATGGCCCCACCGGTCCTTACGTCAAGCACTACCAACTGGATTTCGGCTCCACCCTGGGCAGCGGCAGCGACAAGGTGAACAGCCCGCGCTCCGGCGGCGAGTACCTGTTCGGCTGGAAGCAGGCGGCCGTCCAGTTTGTCACCCTGGGGCTGGCGGTGCCGCGCTGGGCCCGCGCCCATTTTCCGGAACTCCCGGCCGTGGGCCGCTTCGAGAGCGCCATGTTCGATCCGGACCACTGGGTGCCGGAGTACCCCAATCCCGCCTTTCGCAACCGCCTGCCGGACGACGAGTTCTGGATGGCCAGGCAGATTGTCGCGCTGCGGGACGAGCAGATTCGCGCGATCATCGCCACCGCCCGCTACAGCGACCCGCGCGCGTCCGAATGGATCGCGAAGTGCCTCATCGAGCGGCGCGACAAAATCGGCCGCGCGGCCTTCGCCAAGGTCCTGCCCATCGACCGCTTCGAGTTAGAGGACGGCCGCCTCGTCTGGACGGACCTTGCGGCCCTCTACGGCCTGGGCCGGCCGCTCGAGATCCGCATCCGCTGGGACCTGTTCGACAACCAGAGCGAACGCAGCGAACCCATCCCGGAGGAGCGCTCCCAGCGCCTCCCGGCCATGCCGGGCGACGGTTACTGGATGGCGCTGATCGATTCGCCGGAACGCCCGGACCAGAACGTCCGGGTCTACCTCCGCAAGCGCGCCGGCCAGACGCGCATCGTCGGGGTGGAGCGCAACTGGTAACCTGCCCGTACGCAACTACACACCTTTGGCACCGCAGATGCAACAAATGCGGTGGGGTTGGAGATGCGGAAGCTTCTCATGGCGGGCTTGTTTACTGCAGCATTGCCGGCGATGGCGCAAGTGGAGTACCGCGCCGAGCCGCCCCGTCCTCTCACCCGCTTCAAGTCGGATCAGATCGCGCTCCTCGAAAAGCTCAACCGGGCGGACCGGCGGCATCTCGGCCGTCTGCCGTCCATCATCGTCCCGCAGCGCTGGGGGCTGCCCGAATTGGCCTACAGCCCCATGCCTTTCCATTCCACCTGGGCGGAACAGCACCCCAAGGCCCTGATTGTAGACCTCCCCAGCCAGGTCTTCGGCGCCTATGAACATGGGCAACTGGTGCGCTGGGGACCCGTGAGTTCCGGGCGGGCACAGAACGTGACGCCCTCGGGCCTGTTCCACCTCAACTGGAACGCCCGTTCGCGCCGCAGCAGCATCGACCAGTCCTGGCTCATGGAGTGGTACTACAATTTTCACAGCCGCCGCGGCATCGCCTTTCATAAGTACACGCTGCCGGGCCGGCCGGCTAGCCACGCCTGCGTACGGATGCTGGAACGCGACGCCCGCTGGCTCTTCCGGTGGGGCGATGGCTGGGTCAAACGCGGCGAACAGATTGTCCGGAACGGCACCCCGGTGCTGATTGTGGGGCAGTACGATTTCGGCTCGCCACGCCCCTGGGCGCGGCCGGAGTGGTGGGCGCGCGGGGTGGTGCTGCCCGACTCTCCCGCCCGCGTCAGTCGCCGCTAGCGGCAATGAGAAACCGCGACGTGCTCAGCCATCGGTCGTCCGGATAGTAGGCAAACAGCAGCGCTCCGTCTTTCACGGCGTCGATCAGTTGCCGCGAAACCTCCGGGCGCACCGCCGGACAACCCCAGCTTCTCCCCAGGCGCCCCAGCCGCCGCGCCACTTCCGGGTCCACGTAGGAGGCCGCGTGCATCACGATGGCGCGCTCCATGCTGTTGTCGTTCACGCCCTCCTCCAGTCCTTTCAGCCGTAAGGAGTAACCGTGCTTCCCGTAGTAGGTGTTGGCCGTGACGAACACCCCCAGGCTGGACATCAAACTGCCCGGCCGGTTCGAAAAGCGCACGGGCGTATCGCCGCCGCTGTTCTTTCCGTGCGCTACCAGTTCTTCGAACAGCAGCAGGTTGTTCTCCAGGTCGAAGACCCACAGGCGCGGCTCGGTGGATGGGCGGCTGTAATCGATGAGCGCCAGCACGTCTGTGCGCACCGCCGTGCCTGCGGCTTCGGCGTTGTCGAGCGCCTCCAGCGCCATGCGCAGCGCTTCGGGGTTCACGGCGGGCGCCTGCCGGCAAAGCACCTCGGCCTGCGAGGGCGGTGCGAGTTGAAGGGAGCCGTCGGAAACGGCGGAAAGGGCAAGAACGGCGTAAAGGATACCTGCGGTATACGGGTGCAAAACTGTCCCCTACCACGGAACGCGGCCGAAGCGTCAAGGCGGCCGCACCGTCAAGTTGTGATGATAGTCCCCATTATAGCGGATGGGCTCGGGACCATTCTCACAGGAGCGGCAGTTCCACGGGTTCCGAGACTCCGGAGGTGTTGGTGAGGGTCACGGTTACAGCGGCAATGGATGCCGTGTTGCCCTGCACGGTGAAGGGCAGCGCCAGGCTGAATTGGCTGCCGAAGGCCGCGGCAGCGGGATTCTGGTACCAGCGCGCCGCCGCTTCAGCCAGCGGCACCGTGAGATCGACCGTCCTGAGATCGCTCGCCGGAGCGGGCGTGAGGCGCACGGCGGCGCTCGCGAGTTCGCGTCCCGGAGCCAGCCCCACCAACCGCACTTCGAAACCCGCGGCCGTGCGGGTGACCGAGGCGGAGCGGATCGAGGGCCCGGTGCGTGGAATGCGCATGACGCGCGCCGCGCCGCCGGCCGGAGTGAGGTCCCGCTCGCCCGCTCGCAGAGCGATGCGCAGCGTGACGGTGCCCGCCACGCTGCCGGTTTGAAAAGCCATCGCGGGCACGGCGAAGTTCGCCCCATCGGCGTTGGCGGGAATCGTGAAAGGCGCCACGCGCCCGCCGGTAATGAACTGCACCGCGGGGTCGTCTACAGGCACCGCCGCATCCGGTTCGAAGGTCAGGATCAGCTCGCCCGTCAGCGCGGCCGGGTAAGGGTCCGCCAGCACAACCCCCACCGCGGGCTGTTCGAGCGGCCGGATCTCGTCCGCGCCGCCGTTGATCGAGACCGCCGGCAACGGCACCACCCGGACCCCGAGCACCACTTCCTTGCTCGCGGTGGCGCCGGTTGAGTCGGTCACCCGCAGGGTGATGGGGAAGTCGCCTGGCGATACAGGCGTCCCCCCGATGGAGCCGGCCGCATCCAGCGCCAGGCCGGGCGGCAGAACGTCCCCCACCCGCCAGGTGTACGGCGGCGCGCCGCCCCTGGCCGAAAGGGTTTGGGAATAGGGCACCCCCACCGTCCCCGGGGCGAGCGACTCTGTCATCACCTCGAGCGGCGCCGCTTGGATGGCGATCGAAAGCTGCCGCGCTGCGGTGTTCTGCCCGTCGGTGACCTGCGCGGTGAACAGGAACGTGCCGGGGGCGACGGGCGTGCCGGATATTTCCGCGCCGGAGAGCGTCAGGCCCGGCGGCAGCGTTCCCTCCACCGTCCAGACGTAGGGCGGCGCCCCACCGCTGGCTTCGAGAGTTGCGGAGTACGGCACCCCCACGGTGCCCGCGGGCAGCGTTGCGGTGGTGATGTCGAGTTCGGGAGCGTTCACCGTGATGGAAAGCTGCGCGGATACGCTGGATCCGTTGTCGCTCACGTGCACGATGAACGCGAAGGTACCGGCGGCGGTAGGCGTCCCCGCGATGGTAGCGCCGGAGAGCGTGAGGCCCGGCGGCAGCGCGCCCTCCACCGTCCAGCGGTACGGCGGCGAGCCGCCCTGCGCCACCAGCCGATGGGAGTACCGCACCCCGATGGCCGCCGGCGGCAGCGACGTGGTGAGGATCTCGATCGCCGGCGCGTTGATGGCGATCGCAAGCTCGCGCGCCGCGCTGTCGCTGCCGTCGCTCACCTCTACCGTGAACCTGAACGTTCCCGTTTCGGTGGGGACGCCCGCGATCGTAGACCCGGAGAGCGCCAGGCCCGGCGGCAACGCGCCGTTCACAGCCCACCGGTAGGGCTGTGTCCCGCCGCCTGCGGCCAGGTTTTGCGAATACGGCGCCCCCACGGTGCCCGCCGCAAGCGACTCCGTAAGAACCGTGAGCGGCGCCGCCCCGATGGTGATCGAAAGCTGCCGCGTTGCGCTACCCTGCCCGTCGCTCACCTGCACCGTGAAGGCGAAGGCCCCCGCCTGCGTGGGCGTCCCCGCAATCGTGGAGCCTGATAGCGCCAAACCCGGCGGCAGCGCGCCGTTCACCGCCCAGGCGTAGGGCGGCGTCCCGCCTGCCGCGGTCAACTGCTGCGAGTAGGGCGCTCCCACGGCGCCCGCGGGCAGCGTTGCCGTCGTCACTTCGAGCGGCGGCGGCTGGATCGCAATCGCAAGCTGCCGGGTTGCGTCGTCCTCCCCGTCGCTCACCCGCACCGTAAAGGCAAAGTTTCCCGCCTGCGTGGGTGTCCCGGCAATCGTGGAGCCTGATAGCGCCAAACCCGGCGGCAGCGAACCCTGCACCGCCCAGGTGTAGGGCGGCGTTCCGCCTGTCGCGGCCAACTGCTGGGAATAGGGCGCTCCCACGGTGCCCGCCGCCAGCGATGCCGTCGTCACCTCCAGCGGTGGCGGCTGGATCGTAATCGCAAGCTGCCGGGTTGCGTCGTCCTCCCCGTCGCTCACCCGCACCGTGAAAGCGAAATT
>JAWLGN010000171.1:0-11632 GCA_041685075.1 Bryobacteraceae bacterium | reverse complement strand
GAGGCGGAATCGGCCGTCACCGCCAGGGCGTTATCGCCGAGCACGCGCTGCGCCGCCCACGCCAGGTAGGCCGAATCGGTCCCCCCGGAGTAGGCCACCATGACCCGCTCCAGCCCCCTCAGGACCTCGAACAGCTTATCTTCTTTCGAACGAAGAACCTCCGCATCCATAGCGAAATTATACCGTAGATGCCCGGCCGGCCTCCGGCTTCCGCAGCCACAGGTAGCAATGGTTGCCGATCCGCCCGGCCCGGCCGGCGGCCAGCAGCGGCAGGTCCAGGTAGCGCAGGGGGAAGAGCAGCCAGCCCAGCACGCCGTGGGCCGCCACCCGCCAGGGGCGCCAGGGGAGCAGCCCCTTGGCCCACTCCAGCAGCACCACCAGCAGGGTGGCGGTAGGGCCGGTGCGCCAGCCTTCGGCCACCGTCTCCAACCCGCCGGCCAACTCCCGCAACCCGTCCGGGGTGAAGCGCCGGTAGTCCCGGGGGTACTCGTGGAAGGGATGGCAGAAGGGCGCCACGATGTGGGCGTAGCCGCCGGGAGCCAGCACGCGCTCGATCTCCCGCATCACGCGCGCCGGGTCGCGCACGTGCTCGAGCACCGCATCGCACTCCACCCGCTGGAAGAGGCCCGGCGGAAACGGCAGGCACTCGGCGTCGGCCGCCACATTCACCCCCGGCAGCACGAACAGGTCCAGGTTCACGTAGCCCGGCATGGAGCGCCCGCCGCCCCCGATGCACAGGTTCCACCGGCCCAGCGGCGCATCGATCTGCTCCCGCGGGTTCATCACCAGGGGCGCCGGCGGCTCCAGCCAGCGCCGCAGCCGGTCGCGCCACCGCCTGGAAGCGCGGCCCTCGTAGACCCGCCTGAGTTCCTCGCCCGTCACCATGGACTATTGAAGCACGCCCCGGAGAGTGGCGAGGAACGGCTACGCGGCCGGCGCTTCCCTAAGCACGCTGCTCTCAACCTTACCGAACTGCCGGAAGTTCTCGTGGAAGCGGCGGCTGAGTTCGTGCGCCGCGCGGTCGTAGGCCTGGGGGTCGGCCCAGGTGCGGCGGGGGTCCAGCACTTCGGCCGGCACGTCGGGGCACTCCTTCGGCGCCATCACCTTGAACACCGGGTGCGGCGCGTACCCCACGCCCTCCAGTTCGCCCGAAAGCGCCGCGTGCAGCATCCTCCGCGTGTAGGCGAGCCGGATGCGTTCCCCCACCCCGTAAGGACCGCCCGTCCAACCGGTATTCACCAGCCAGCACCGCACGTCGCGTTTCCGCAGCTTCTCCCCCAGCATGCCGGCGTAGACGGAAGGGGGACGCGGCAGAAAAGGCTCCGCGAAACCCGCGCTGAAGGTGGCCTGCGGCTCCTTCCCCAGGCCCCGCTCGGTGCCCGCCACCTTGGCCGTGTAGCCGCTCAAGAAATGGTACATGGCCTGCTCCGGGTTGAGCCGCGCAATGGGCGGCAGCACCCCGAAGGCGTCGGCCGTCAGGAAGATGACGTGCTCGGGAAGCCCCGCCATGCCGGGCAGCACGGCGTTTTCGATGTACTCCAGCGGGTAGGCGGCGCGCGTGTTCTCGGTGATCTCGTCGGAATCGAAATCCAGCAGACGCGTCTCGGTGTCGAGCGCCACGTTCTCGAGCACCGTGCCGAAGCGGATGGCCTTCCAGATCTGCGGCTCGGTCTCGGGCGACAGCCGGATGCACTTGGCATAGCAGCCGCCCTCGAAGTTGAACACCCCGCGCTCGCTCCAGCCGTGCTCGTCGTCGCCGATCAGGCGCCGCGCCGGGTCGGCCGATAGCGTCGTCTTGCCCGTGCCCGAAAGGCCGAAGAACAACGCCACGTCGCCCCGCGCCCCCAGGTTCGCCGAGCAGTGCATGGGGAAGACGCCGCGCTCCGGCAGCAGGAAATTCATCACGGTGAAGACGGATTTCTTCAGCTCCCCGGCGTAGCTGGTGCCGCCGATCACCACCAGCTTGCGGGTGAAGTCGATGGCCACGCAGACTTCCGAATGCGTGCCGTCCTCGGCGGGATTCACCCGGAAGCGCGGCGCGAAGAAGAGGGTGAACTCCGGCTCGTGGCTGGCGAGCGCGCCCGGATCCTGCCGGATGAACAACTGCCGCGCGAACAAAGAGTGCCAGGCGAACTCCGCGACCACCCGGATGGGGATGCGGAACTCCGGGTCCGCGCCCGCCCAGCAGTCCTGCACGTAGAGTTCGTGCCCTTGCAGGAAGGCCACCAGGCGGGAGTAGATGCGCTGGAAGCGCTCCTCGGACATGGGCTGGTTCACCGGCCCCCAGGCCACCGTGCCGTCGGTCGCGCCGTCCCGCACGATGTACTTGTCCCGTGGAGAGCGGCCGGTGAATTGCCCGGTCCGCACGACCAGCGCGCCGGAGTGCGCCAGCAGTCCTTCGTGCCGCTGCAAGGCGTGTTCCACCAGTTGCGCGGCGCTCAGATTCCAGTAGGCCACGTTGATGTTGCGAATCCCGTGCTCTCGCAGCCCGAAGCGGCTGGGGCGAATGCCCGCGTTGGAGATCACGGCAGCCCCTTCTGAATGCATCCGTCTCCTATCGTAATATGAGAGTAATGGCTCGCCTTGCGGTGGCGTGTGGGCTCGTACTGTCGCTTTACGGCACCTGTGCCTGGGGCCAGGCCATCCATTTCGAATCCAACGGCCTGAAATACCAGACCCTTACCCGCAGCGGGGTCACCGTGATGTTCGCTCACATGCCGGTGCAGGTGCGCGATTTCACGGTGCTCCAGGTTGCGGTTTCGAACGGGTCCGGGGGACCCTACGTCATTCGCCCGGAGGATTTCAGCTTCCAGAAGCCGGACGGCGTGTGGACCCGCGCCTGGCCGGCCCGCGCCGTGGTGGAGATGCTGATCGATAAGGGCGGCCGCGGCGACGTGATCCGCCTGGTATCGGCCTACGAGGCGGCGCTGTTCGGCATGTCGCGGCTGCGCCCCACCAACGGCTATGAAGCCCGCCGCCAGGCTGCCCTGGCGGAGGTCAGCTCCACGCGCCTGAAGGCGGCGGCGGCGGCCTCGGCCATCGCGCTGGTCCAGACCAAGCTGGCGCCCGGCCAATCCACCGACGGCGCGGTCTTCTTCCAGAGCGCCGACCGCAAGCCGGTCACCGGCCGCCTGGTGGTCAGGACCAACACCGACAGTTTCGAGTTCGATCCGGGCCCGCCGCCGGAGTAAGGCATGCCCGCCTACGACAGCGAACTGGCCCGCATCGTGGAGGAGTTGAACCGCTCGGCTCCCGGAGGGCGGCCAGGCCCTGGCCCGGACCGGTTGAACGCTCCCCCGGACCGGCCGGCGCCCCCGGACCGGCCGGCGCCCCCGGACCGGCCAGCTTCTCTCGGGACCCCGCCGGGTGAAGCCACCGTGGCGCGCCCTTCCCCGTCCACCGCTTCGCTCGACCGGCTGTTGGCCTTCGCCGCGCGGCAGCATGCCTCCGACCTGCTGCTGGTGGCGGGTTCCGCCGTGGCGCTGCGGGTGAGCGGCGCGCTGCTGCCGGCTTCCGGCCCTCCGCTCACCCCCGAGGACGTGCGCGGCCTCCTCCTCCCGCTGCTCGATGCCGCGCGCTGCGAGGAACTCCAGCGCCGCCGCTCGGTGGACTTCTGCTTCGAGCGCGAATCCATCGGCCGCTTCCGCGTTAACATCCACCACCAGCGCGGGACGCTGGCCGCCGCGGTGCGGCTCCTGCCGGCGCGCATCCCCACGCTCGAGAGCCTGCACCTGCCCGCTTCGCTCGCGCGCCTGGCCGAGCGCCGCTACGGGCTGGTGCTGGTCACCGGCCCCACCGGCTGTGGTAAAAGTTCCACCCTGGCCGCCCTCATCGACCTCATCAACACGCGCCGCCGCAATCACATTGTCACCATCGAGGACCCCGTCGAGTACCAGCATCCCAACCGCAGCTCCATCGTCCAGCAGATCGAAGTGGGGCACGACGCGCCCGATTTCGCCCGCGCCCTGCGCAGCGTGCTGCGCCAGACGCCGGACGTCATCCTGGTGGGCGAGATGCGCGACCCCGAAACCATGGCCATCGTCCTCACCGCCGCCGAAACCGGCCACCTGGTCTTCTCCACCCTGCACACCAACGACGCCGCGCAGGCCGTCTCCCGCATTCTCGATTCCTTCCCCGCCGTCCAGCAGCCGCAGATCCGGCAACAGCTCTCCCTGGCGCTGGAAGCCGTGGTGACCCAGCAGCTCGTACCCGCCGCCCGCGGCGCCGGCCGTTATCCCGCGACGGAGATCCTGATCGCCACAGACGCCGTGCGCAACCTCATCCGCAAGGGCGAGGACCACCAGCTCCGCTCCCAGCTCACCATGGGGCGCGCCGAGGGCATGATCTCCATGGAGCAATCCCTGGCCGAACTGGTGCGCGCCGGCATGATCCTGCGGGAGACCGCTTTCGCGCACTGCTTCCGCCCGGACGAACTGCGCCGCCACCTTGCCGCCGAGTAAGCCGCGGCCGCGTGCTAGACTCGGCCTCTATGGCGCTGTGGCTCTTACTGCTATCCATCGGAGTGGCGGCCGGCATCCTCTCCGGCATGTTCGGCATCGGCGGCGGGCTGGTGATCGTTCCCGCCCTGATCTTTATCCTGAAGGTGAAGGAACTGGAGGCCATCGGCACTTCGCTCGCCGCCCTCATTCCTCCGGTGGGGCTGCTGGGCCTCGTCGCGTACTACCGCGGCGGCCACGTCAATTTGAAATATGCCGCCGTGCTCGCCATCGGGCTGTTCGCGGGCGCGTGGTTCGGGGCCAAGATCATGATGCCGCTGCCGCCGCAGCTCATCCGCCGCCTCTACGGCGTTTTTCTGGCGGTCGTGGCCGCCCGCATGCTGATCGGCGGAAAGTAAGGCGCTCAGCGCAGCGCTTTGAGCGCGCGGGGCTGGTCGATTCGCAGCACGCCGTTATCGAAGGCGCTCAGGGTGCGGATGACCTTGTCCACGTCGGCGCCTTCATGCAGCAGGATTTCGTGCTGGATCCAGTTGGAGAGGGGAAGGTTGCGGAAGAAGATGCGCTCCTCGAGCACCAGGCTGCGGCGCTGCAGAAAGAGCACCTTCTGCTCCCGCACGTAGTGCCGCTGCTCGAGCCGGATGTCGGCCAGGAAGTCGTCGAGCGCCTTGCGCCGGGCGGATTCCTCGGCCCCCTTCAGCGATTCGCCGAGCGCCGCGCGTTCGGCCTCCAGGGCGCCGCGCGCCTGTGCCAGCGCTTCGCGCTCGCGGGCTATGGCGACGTCCATGCGCGACTGCATGACAAAGTACGCCAGCAATCCCGAACCCACCGCCACGAAACCGGGCATGAGTATCCAGATCAGGGCGTCCATCAGGCCCATGATAGCGGAACCTGCGGTAATTTACAGGTTAACTTTGGCTACCATCGATCTTCTGCCCGGAGATAAGGGGTACCACCTGCCCCAGTTGGAAGTGCAGCAGCGCACCGAGGACGGCGCCCAGGCGCGCTTTCAGCCCCGAAAAAAAGCCGTAGTGCTTCCCCAGGAAGACGGCCACTCCAGCGCGAAAATCCACTTCCAGCTCCGGGGAGGTGGCTGCCCTGCCCCGGTGCACCGCCCGCGCCTCCGGCACGATGAGGATCTTCTTGCCGCCGGTGCGGATGCGATAGCACAACTCGGCATCGGCGCCGAACTGCCCGTAGTGCTCGTCGATCATCCGCATGGCGCGGAAGAAGAAGCTGCGGAACATCAGGGCGGCGCCCTTGACGTGGTCCACTTCGATCGCTTCGCCGCCCGCTTCGGCGGGTTCGTAGACGCCGTCGGGCGGGTAGTCGCCCACCTGCGGCGCGGGCTGCCCGTCCTCGTTCACCAGCAGCGGGCAGACGGCGCCGACGTCGGGCCGTTCGTCGAGCACCGCGGCCAGCTTCTTCACCGCATCGGGCGCCAGTTCCGTGTCCTCGTGCAGCAGCAGCAGGTAGTCGGCCTCGGCCGCGCGGATGCCGATGTTCCAGGCCTTGGTCAGTCCGAAGTTGTGCGGCAGCCGTATGAAGCGGACGTTGGGGAACTCCGTCTCCAGCTCCATGCTGCCGTCGGTGGAGCCGTTGTCCACCACGATGGCTTGCAGGCTTTCGCGTTCTTCGGTGCGCTCGATCGCCTCCAGGCAGCGGCGCAGCAGCGCGGCCCGGTTGAAGGAGACTACGATCGCGGACACCTTCGGCGGCGCAGCTTGTGCAATGTCTTCTTCCGGCAAACCACCAGAATAGCTCGTTTACACGGGATTGCGCCGGGCTTCAGATCCCGCTAGGCTGTTGGCCGGAGGTTTTCAGTGACACAGACGCTGCCCCCCATGACGCGCCGGCGGTTCGGCCTCTCCTTCACCGGGTTGCCGCTGGTATTCGCCCCGCCCGCCGCGGGCGGGGAAACCCTGCCGTGGAACGAGCCCGCCGTAATCGCCAGGGTCTACCTGGCCGCGCCGCGGGTGCACTGGCCCAAGCCGGACCTCGACCTTCAGGCCGACATCGCCGAGGTGGAGGCGCGGCTCGCCGACGTCCAGCGCAAGAATGCCCGCTGGGTGCGCTTCACCGGCGGGGAGCTGCTCCGCACGGATGAAGAGGCCGGCCCCTGGCTGGAGCGCCACGCCGCCGCCGTTGACGGCGTCCTGGTGGTGCCGCTCTCGGCGCCCATGCGGGCGCTGGCTCCACTGGTCACCGGCCTCGACGTGCCGGCGCTCTACTTCTCCCGTCCCTACGCGGGCCACGGCTGGTCCGGCATCGCCGCCCTGCGGGCCGCCGGAAGGAAAATCGACGCCCTGGCCACCTCCAGCTACGGCGATCTCGACCCCTACATGCGCATCTTCTACACCGCCCGCCACCTGCGCCGCAGCAAGGTGCTCATCGTGGGGCGCAACCGCGAGAAGCTGGCCGGCGCCTACGCCGCACGCTTCGGCACCGCTTACAAGATCCTCGAGTACCGCGATCTCCAGGCCTGCTTCGACGCCGCCGACAACCGCCAGGCCGGCGAACTGGCCCGCGAATTCACCGCCGGCGCCCTGCGGGTGGTGGAGCCCAAGCCGCGTGAAATCCACGACGCCCTGCGCTTCTATCTCGGCGTCGGCGCCCTGATGCGCCGCGAGCGTGCCAACGCCGTCACGGTGGACTGCTTCGGCGGCCTGCTGGCCGGCCAGATGCCCGCCTATCCCTGCGTGGCCTGGTCCAAGCTGAACGACCAGGGTCTCTACGGCGTCTGCGAAGGCGACCTGCCATCCACCATGACCCAGATGCTGGTCACCTCCTGCACCGGCATGCCCGGCTTCGTCACCGACCCGGTCTTCGACCTCAGCCGCAACGAGGTGATCCACGCCCACTGCGTCGCGGCCACCCGGATGAAAGGCATCGACGGCCCGGCCTATCCCTACATCCTGCGCTCCCACCTGGAGACCGCCGAGGGCGTGGCCATGCAGGTGCTCATGCCCTCGGACGAAACCATCACCATGGCGCGCTTCGTGGGCGCGGACCGGATGCTGGTCTCGACCGGCGAGGTCACCGGCGTGGTGGAGAGCGACCGCGGCTGCCGCACCCAGATCCGCACCCGCGTGGCCGATGCCGCGAAGATGCTCGAGGGCTACGGCTCCGGGCTGCACCGCGTCATCTTCTACGGAGACCACCAGCGCACCATCGAGCGCATGGGCCGGATGATGGGCTTCCGCGTGGAGCAGGAGGGTTGAGCGGCGTGCGGACTCCCACTCCCGCCGAAGCCGAGGCGCTGCGCGACGTCCTGGCCGCCAACGGCTTCACCGATGAAGCCTTGATCGCGAAGCTCGGGGAGATCCAGCTTCCCACGCGCCGCACCGGCAACCTGCCGCGGCTGCTGCGGCTCACCGCCTCGGGATGCCCGCAGGACACGCTGGCGCGGCTGTTCCTGTTCGGCGTTGCGGTGCCGGAGGAAGCCGCGCGCGCGGCGCTCGCCCCGCTGCCGCTCGAAACCGTCTTCAGCCTGGGGCTGCTCGAGCGCCGCGACGGAGAGGCCGTGCCCGCCGCCGCCATCCACCCCTACGGCAGCCTGCTGCTGGTTTTCGACCTGCCGGACCGCCTGGCGGCCGGCGCCGCGAGCGACGTGGTGATGGGAATCACGGCCAGCAGCGTCGATTGCGCCCACTTCACGGTGCGGCGGCCCGTGGACTCCCTGCTCGACCTGGGCACGGGCTGCGGCTTCCAGGCCTTTCTGGGGGCGGCGCACGCCCGCCGGGTGTGGGCCGTGGACCGCAGCGCCCGCGCCGTCGGGTTCGCCCGCTTCAACGCCGCGCTCAATGCCCTCTCCAACGTGGAATGCCTGGAGGGAGATCGCTTCGAGCCGGTGCGCGGCCGCCGCTTCCACCAGGTGGTCGGCAACCTGCCCTTCGTCATCGGGCCGGCCGGCCGCTACCTCTACCGCGACGGCGGCTTCGAGTTGGACGGCTTCTGCCGCGCGGTGGTGCGGGAAGCGCCCGCGCACCTCGAAGAGGGCGGCCTCTGCCAGCTCATGTGCGAGTGGCCCCACATCGCCGGCCAGGACTGGCGCGAGCGGCTGTCGTCGTGGTTCGACGGCACCGGCTGCGACGCCTGGGTTCTCAAGCTCGGTGAAAACGACCCGCTCCGTTATGCCGAAGCGTGGGTCCGGGAAACCGAGTCGGGCGACGACCCCGCCGCCGGCGCGCGCCTGTTCGACGCCTGGGCGGAATATCTCGAGGGCCGCGGGGTGGAGCGCATCGCCACCGGGCTCATCGCCATGCGCTATGCGCCCGGCGGCCGCAACTGGTTCCACGTGGACGGCTGGCCGGAGCACCTCTCCGCCCCCTTCGGCGAGGGCGTGCTGCGCGGCATGTCGCTCGCCGGCTTTCTCCACCGCGGCGCCGGCGCCCGCGACGAAAGCCTGCTCGCCGCGCGCCTGGCCATCGCCCCGGAGGCGCGCGTGACCGCCAAAAACGCATGGTCTCCCGACGGCTGGCGGCTGCTCGAAACCCGGCTGGGCCTCGACGGCTGGCCGCGCCACGAAGGCGCCCTGCCGCCCAACCTGCTCAACCTGCTGAACTACATCGACGGCCGCCGCACCCTGGGAGAGGCTGTAGCGCTGCTGGCCGAACGCCTGCGCGCCCCGGCCGCGCAGGTTGCCGGCGCCTGCCTGCCGGCCGTGCGGGAGTTGATTGCGGGCGGCTACCTGTTACCGTCGGATCAGGGCTTTCAACTATGATGAACCTATGGACCGCAGAGCATTCCTGACCAGCCTCAGCGCAGCCGCCCTCACCGCCCGGTTCGGACGCGCCGCCAACGGCAAACCGTGGAACATCCTGATGATGTTCTCCGACGATCACGCCTGGCAGGCAGTGAGCGCGTACGGGCAAAGCTTGATGCGGACGCCGCATATCGACCGAATCGCGCACGAGGGTATGCGCTTCGATCAGTGCCTGGTGACGAATTCCATCTGCGCCCCGAGCCGCGCCGTGGTGCTCACGGGCAAGCATAGCCACCTCAACGGCGTGATTGACAACGCGGTTCGATTCGACGGGTCCCAGCAGACCTTCCCCAAGCTGCTGCAGAAAGCCGGCTACCAGACCGCCATGATCGGAAAATGGCACCTGAAAAGCGATCCCACCGGCTTCGATTACTGGGAAGTGCTCCCCGGGCAGGGCCACTACTATAACCCCAATTTCCTGACCCAAAGCGGGCGCCACCGTCGGGAAGGCTACGTGACCGACATCATCGGCGACCTGACCCTCGATTGGCTGCAGAACGGACGCGATCCGAACAAGCCGTTCCTCCTGTTCAGCCAGCACAAGGCGCCGCACCGCAACTGGATGCCCGCGCCCAATAAGATGTGGATGTTCGAAGGCCAGCAACTGCCCGAACCCCCGACCCTGTTCGACGACTACGCGGGCCGCGCCACGCCCGCCCGCCTCCAGGAGATGGAGATCGATCGCCACATGCGATGGAACCACGATATGAAGGTTCCCGAATGGGCGGACCGCTCCCCCGTACCCAAGGACGGCAACGCGGAGTGGGCGCGGATGACCGCGGAGCAGAAGCGCCAGTGGGACGCCGCCTACGGGCCTCGCAATGCGAAGCTGTTCAAGGATAACCCGCAGGGCAAAGACCTGGTCCGCTGGAAATATCAACGTTACATCAAGGACTATCTGCGCTGTATCTCCTCCGTTGACGACAACGTGGGGCGAGTGCTGAGTTACCTGGACGCGGCGGGACTGGCCGAAAATACGCTGGTGGTCTACAGTTCGGACCAGGGTTTCTACCTGGGCGAGCACGGCTGGTTCGACAAGCGCTGGATCTATGAAGAGAGCCTGCGCACGCCGCTGGTGATGCGTATGCCGGGTGTGATCGAACGCGGCAGCGTCAACCGGCACCTGGTTTCGAACCTGGATTTCGCCCAGACCTTCCTGGACGTCGCCGGGCAACCGCAGCCGGCCGACATGCAGGGCGCCAGCCTCTTGCCATTGATGCGCGGCCAGCAGGTTCCGGACTGGCGGAGGAGTTTCTACTACCGCTACTACGAAAAGGGCGTGCACAACGTCGCGCCCCACGAGGGCGTCCGCACCGACCGCTACACCCTGGCGCATTTCTACGAGACCGGCGAATGGGAGCTTTACGACCTCACCCGGGACCCGCGGCAGATGCGCAGCGTGTATAACGACGAAGCCTACCAGGATGTGGTGAAGCAGTTGAAGGAAGAGCTGGCGAGGCTGCGCAAGCACTACAAAGTGGACGCCTGATTTGCCGGCGCGAGATTCCATGGATCGCATGACCTGTACACGCCGGAAGTTCCTTCACCACTCCGCGATAGGCGCTGGGACGGCGCTCCTGCCGCAGGCGCTGGCCGGCGAGCAGCGTACAGCCCCCGGGCACATCGTTCTCTGTATTGCCGACGACCTCGGCTGGCATGAGACGGGCTACAACGGCCACAAACTGCTCCGGACACCCCACCTGGACGCCATGGCGGCGCGAGGAGTGCGCTTCGACCGCTTCTATTCGGCGGCTGCCATGTGTACGCCCACCCGCGGCAGCGTGATGACCGGCCGGAATGCCAATCGCTTCGGAGCGTTCGCGCCGAACTGGTCGATCCGGCCCGAAGAAATCACCCTGCCTCAATTGCTGCGGCAGAGCGGCTATACCACGGGGCTCTTCGGCAAGTGGCACCTGGGACCCTCGCGGGCCGGATCCCCGACCAATCCCGGAGCCATGGGCTTCAATGAGTGGATTTCGTGTGATAACTTCTTCGGGCACAGTCCGCTGTTGTCCCACAACGGCGCCGCGCCCCGGCGCTTTCCCGGAGAAAGCAGCGAGGTCGTCGCGCAGGAGGCCGCCCGGTTCATCGAACGGCAGGCGCGGTCCGGCCGGCGAACGTTTACCGTGGTGAGCTTTGGCTCCCCTCACGAGCCGTACACCCCGGCCGACGACGACATCGTTCCTTACCACGGCAAAGTTCCCGAACGGCTCGCCGAGCGCTTCGGGGAGATCACTGCCATGGACCGCGCGATCGGTTCCCTTCGCGACGCGCTGCAACGGAGCGGCATCCAGCAGGACACCCTGTTCTGGTTCATCAGCGATAATGGGACGCCCCGGCCGGACGCGGCAGGCTCGCCGTTCCGAGGCGCCAAGGGCGCCTACTACGAAGGCGGGATTCGCGTGCCGTCGAT
>JAWLGN010000170.1:0-11735 GCA_041685075.1 Bryobacteraceae bacterium | reverse complement strand
AGCCCGATCTCGCGGGCCCGCGGGCGCGGCGGTTCACTGGCGGCGGCCATGGCCAGCAGCAGCGCAAGCGCAAGCGTCGTCATTTGTACCGCGCGGCCACGTAGTCGTCCAGAATCCGGATGAACTCGGCCACAATGCCGTCGCCGCGCAGCGTGGTCTTCAAACGCCCGTCCACGAAGACCGGCGCCACGGGCTCTTCGAAGGTGCCGGGAAGCGAAATCCCGATATCGGCGTGGCGCGATTCGCCCGGCCCGTTCACGATGCAGCCCATCACCGCCACGTTCAGCGCCTCCACGCCCGGATGCCGCATCTTCCACACCGGCATCTGCTGCCGCAGGTAGCTCTGAATCTCTCCGGCCATCTCCTGGAAAAAAGTGCTGGTGGTGCGGCCGCAGCCGGGGCAGGCGGTGACCTGCGGGGTGAAGTTGCGGATGCCCAGCGATTGCAGAATCTGCTGGCAGACCAGCACCTCCTCGGTGCGGTCGCCGCCGGGCGCGGGAGTCAGGGAGGTGCGGATGGTATCCCCGATGCCCTCCTGCAGCAGCACCGCCAGCGCCGCCGTGGTGGCGACGATGCCCTTGGCCCCCATGCCGGCTTCCGTCAACCCCAGGTGCAGCGGGTAGTCGCACGCCGCGGCCATGGCGCGGTTGACCTCGATGAGGTCCTGCACGCCGCTCACCTTGGCGCTCAGGATGATGCGGTCGTGCGGCAGCCCGTAGCTTTCGGCGGTGCGGGCGGATTCGATGGCGCTGGCCACCATGGCGTCCAGCATTACCTCGGGCGCGGTGCGCGGCGAGGCGGAGCGCGAGTTGGCGTCCATCATGCGGGTGAGCAGCGCCTGGTCGAGCGATCCCCAGTTCACCCCGATGCGCACCGGCTTGCCGCACTCGAGCGCCACTTCGATCATGGTGCGGAAGTTGTCGTGCTCCTTCCGGCCGATATCCACGTTCCCCGGATTGATACGGTACTTGGCCAGCGCGCGCGCGCACTCGGGATACTTCGTGAGCAGGATGTGGCCGTTGTAATGAAAGTCACCGATGAGCGGCACCCGTATGCCGGCCTTCTCCAGTTGCTCGGCGATGCGCGGCACCGCGGCCGCGGCGGCTTCGGTGTTCACCGTCACTCGCACCAGCTCTGAGCCGGCGCGGGCCAGCGCGGCGGCCTGCTCTGTGGTGGCGGGTACATCGGCGGTATCGGTGTTGGTCATGGATTGCACCACGACGGGGTGCTCTCCCCCTACCTTCACACCTCCAACATCCACCACAACCGCCTGGCGGCGGCCTTTTCGCGCCATGAACCCTCCGGGATATTCAATTTTAGCATCGCCATTCCCGCGGCCCTGATGTACACTACCGCCATGGCCAAGAGGCGCCTCGCATTGCTGGGCGCGTTTACGGCGCTGGCCACCGCGGCGTTGCTGGTTGCGCCGCTGGAGGCGGGCCCCGAAACCGTCCGTCGAATCGCTCCGGGCGTCTGGTTTCGTGAAGGCGACCTGGAAAACCTGGGCCATTCCAACCACGTGATCATCGAAATGCAGGACTACCTCATCGTGGTGGATGCCAACTTCCCGAGCGGCGCGCGCGCGGCGCTGGCGGACTGCAAACGCATCGCGGCGAACAAGCCCGTGAAATACGTGTTTCTGACGCACCATCACGGCGACCACGCCTTCGGCAGCGTGGTATGGACCGAAGCCGGCGCGACGACTATGGCGTTCCAGGCAGCCGCCGACGAACTCGCGCGTACCGGCGCCGAGCGCTGGCGGCAGGCGGCGGAACAGCGCAAGGACGTCGCCGAGTTAAACCGTCCCGGCCCCGAGCCGCCCACCGAAATCATCAAGGAGGACCTCCACGTTCTGAGCGACGGCCGCAGAAAGGTTCAGTTCCGCCACTTCGGCTGGGGACACACCCGCGGCGACGGATTCGTCTACCTGCCCCGGGAGCAGGTGCTCATCACCGGCGATGCGGTGGTGAACGGGCCGTACAACTACCTGGGCGACAGCAACCTGGCCCAATGGCCGGAGGTGATCCGCGCCGCGGGCAAGCTCAAGGTGACTCACGTGCTGCCCGGCCACGGACCCGCCGGAGGCAAGGAACTGCTGGCCGGCCAGGAGCAGTTCCTGCTGGAACTCCACAAGGCTGTTCAGGCCGGTATCGCGGCCGGCAGAACGCCGGAACAGATCAAGGCATCGCTCGATTTGCCCGAATCCGTGCGGCCGTGGGTGGGTGACTCGCTCGAACGGCAGGTCGAGGAAGCCCACCGGCAGCTCTCGCGGTAAGGCGCGTGCCGCGGCCAGCGCGCGTCAGGGTTCCGCGCGCAGCTTGGCGATCGCCTCCCGCATCTGGGCGGCGGATCGCGTGTCCGGGTGGTGCTTCAGGAAGTGCTCCAGCAGATCGGCCGCGGCGCTGCGCTGGTTGCGCCGCAGGTAGACCTCCGCCAGCACCAGTTGCGGATGGGAGAAGTGCGCGGGGTCCAGCTTGATGGCGGTCCTGAGATACTTCTCCGCCAGGTCCAGCCGGTTGAGATGGAAGTACGTCAGGCCGAGCTGCGAATTGGCCAGGGCGTCGTTGGGGCGGCTGAGCACGGCGTAGATGTTGTACTTGAGGGCTTCATCCAGTTGTACCGTGGTGACCAGCACGCCGCCCAGGTTGACCAGCGGCGCGTAGGAGTTGGGATCGGCCTCCAGGGCGCGGCGAAAGCATTCCTCGGCGCGCTGGTACTCGCCCGATTGATAGGCGATGGTGCCCAGGTTGTTCCAGGCCTCGGAGAACTCGGGCGCGAACTCGACGGCGCGCTCCAGCCGCTTGACGGCCGCCTCCACGTCGGGTTTCGCCAGCAGCTTCAGCGCCTCCCGGTACTCGCGCCGGGCCTTCTGCGGGATCTTTAATTCACGCGCCGAAACGGTGCCGTGGCGGGGGTCGCGCTGCAGGCGGGCATCGTCCACCGCGATGGTGACGTGCACGCGCTGCCGATCATCGGCCGACCCGGGTCCCACCGGGACGGTCTGGCGCGCCTCGCCGCGCCCCGGCAGAAACACCGAAAGGGTGTAGGAGCCCGGAACGAGCTTACGGACCCGGAAGCGGCCGTTGGAGCCAGTCATGGTGGAGGCGCTGAACGGCATGGTGGCCCCCCAGACCTGGACCGCGGCACGGCCCGGCGGCTCGATGCGGCCCACAATCTCGTATCTGGCGTCCTGTGCTCCAGCCAGCAACAGCGCCAGTATCGCGAGTGCCGGCACGAGTTTATTCTACACTCATGTATATGCGCCTGCGTGCCGCGCGCGACAAGTTGAAGGTGGAGCACAGCATCATCGACGGGCTGCGCGAGGTGCTGGAACGGCTGCTGGCCGCCAACCCGGAGATCCGCTCCGTCATCCCAGGCGTCATCCGGCAGGTGCGCGACGCCCGCGGCAAGGTGAAGGTGCGGGTGACGGTTCCCACGCAGAACGGCTGGAAGGCCATAGCCCTCAGTGCCGGCGCGCGCCAGGAGCTGTTCGTGAGCACCGCGCTTTCGAAGGAAGCGCTGGAGCGCGCCTTCGAGAAGGCGCTGGAGGAAGCCGGCTGAGTTGGTCGGCGCGAGTCGTCAGGAAGCCAGGGAGCGCTTTTCAACTGTCCCGAATCGCCTCGCCCGTGTGCAGCGCCACGATGCCGCCGGTCATGCGTTCGTAGCGCACGTTGACGAAGCCGGCCTCGCGCATCAGCTCCGCCAGTTCCTCCGGTCCTGGGAACCGGCTCACCGATTCCGGAAGGTAAACGTAGGCGTCGCGCGCGCCGGAAAGCGCGCCGCCGATCCACGGCAGCACCCGCCGCGAGTAGAAACCGTAGAGCGCGCCGAAGAGGCGGCTGGGCGGCTGCGAAAACTCCAGAATGGCGGCCATCCCGCCGGGACGCAGCACGCGGCGCATCTCGGCCAGGCCGGCGGCGTAGTTCGCCAGGTTGCGGAAGCCGAAGGCGGCGGTCACCACGTCCACGGCGCCGTCCGGGAGCGGGAGCCGCAGGGCGTCCGCCTCGATTACCCGCCGGGCCCCCTTGGCGCGGGCGCGCACCAGCATGGGGTGGCAGAAATCGGCGCCTACCGCGCGGTCCCCCAACTCCAGCAGCAGGTCGCCTGTGCCGCAGCAGAGGTCCAGGGCGCAGGCGCCCGGCCGGGCGAGCAGCGGCCGCACCCGCGCCGCCGTGTGGGCGCGCCAGCGACGGTCGATGTTGAACGAAAGCAGGTGGTTGGCCAGGTCGTAACGGTGCGCCACCCGGCCGAACATGGCGCGCACCCGGCGGGCGGCGTCGCTCTCGCCCGAAGCGCCCCGCGGCGCGGCGCCCTTCATTGCAACGCGGTCCGGATGGCCTCCAGCACCAGCCGCTCCTCGATGCCCGACGCCACCCGCACGCGTCCCACCGTCTCCGGCAGCACGAAGTGCACCTTCCCCTGCACGGTCTTCTTATCGCTCACCAGCCGCGCCAGCAGGTTCTCCGCCCGAATGCCATCCAGCGGCGGGATGGGGCCGTAGAGCGCGATGGTCTCCAGCATCTCGCGCGCGTCCGCCTCGGAAAGCCCCCCGCACAGGCGCGCCAGGTGCACCGCCGCGCGCATCCCGAAGGCCACCGCCTCGCCGTGCAGGAAGCGTTCGTAGGCCGTTTCGGCCTCCAGCGCGTGGCCGAAGGTGTGGCCGAAGTTGAGGATGCGCCGCAGATCGCTCTCCCGTTCATCGGCCGAGACCACCTCGGCTTTGATGCGCACCGAATCGGCGATGACGCTGTCGAGTGCCGCGGCATCGCGCGCCAGCACCTCGCGGGAGTGCGCGGCCAGGAAGCGGAACAGCGCGGCGTCCCGGATGATGCCGGTCTTGACGATCTCGAACAGCCCGGCGCGGTATTCGCGTTCCGGCAGCGTCTCCAGCACCCCCGGATCGATCAGCACCGCCACGGGCTGGTGGAATGCGCCGATGAGGTTCTTGCCGCAGACCAGGTTCACCCCGGTCTTGCCCCCCACCCCGGCGTCCACCTGGGCCAGCAGGGTAGTGGGCACCTGGAGCACGGGGATGCCGCGCATGAAGATGGCGGCCAGGAAGCCGGCCATGTCGCAGACGATGCCGCCGCCGAAGCCCACCACCAGGCTGCTGCGGTCGCCGCCGCGGCGCACCATCTCCTCGGCGGCGCGCTCGAGCGGCGCCAGGCGCTTCTGCTCCTCGCCGCCGGGGAGGAAGATCACCTCGGGGCAGGCGGCCCCCAGACCCTGCTCGAGCCGCTTCCCGTGCAGCCCCCACACCTCGGCTTCGGTAACCACGAAGAGCTTGCCGCGTCCCGCGGGCAGGTGCCCGGCGGCGTGCCGCAGCACTCCGCGCTCCACCACCGCCTCATAGGAACGCTGCGCCGTATCGACCCGGAAAACCGGCATACAGCTTTTTTACCATGCCGCCGGCCGGTCCCTCGGCGGCCGGCCTGTCCGCAGATGCGGAGCCCCCTGCCATCAGCCCGGAACTTGCCAAGCCAACGCCGTGTGGCCTCGGGACTGCTAAGCTGAAGAGTACGAACATGCATCCCGACTTTCTGGTGATCGGCGCGGGCGTCGCCGGGCTGCGTGCGGCCATCGAGCTGGCCGCGGCGGGCCGAGTGTTGGTGGTGGCCAAGGACGCGCTGCGCGAATCCTCCTCCGAGTACGCCCAGGGCGGCATTGCGGTGGCGCTCAGCGACGACGACGAGGTGGGACTGCACGAGCAGGATACCCTGCAGGCGGGCGACGGGCTGTGCGACCCCGCTGCCGTCCACACCCTGGTGGAGGAAGGTCCGGGGGCCATCCAGCAACTCATCGAATGGGGCGCGGAGTTCGACCGTGCCGGCGGCGGGCGCCTGGCGTTTACGCGCGAAGGCGCGCACAGCCGCAGCCGCGTCCTGCACGCCCATGGCGACTCCACGGGCCGAGAAATCGCCCGCACCCTCTACCAGAAAGCTGTCACCATCCCGAACATCGAGTTCCGCACGTACGCGGCGGTCACCGACATTCTCATGGTCGACGGCGTGGCGGCCGGCGTGGCGGTCTACGACCAGGCCACCCATCGCACCACCCCTGTATTCGCGCGCGCCGTGCTGCTGGCCACCGGCGGGCTGGGGCGCGTGTACCAGGAGACCACCAACCCTGACGTCGCCACGGGTGACGGCGTGGCCATGGCCTGGCGCGCCGGCGCCGAGATCGCCGATATCGAGTTCGTGCAGTTCCACCCCACCGCCCTGCACGTGGAGGGAGCGCCCCGCTTTCTGCTCTCCGAGGCCCTGCGCGGGGAGGGCGCTTACCTGCTCAACGCCGCCGGCGAGCGCTTCACCAACGAGCTGGCCCCGCGCGACGTGGTCGCCCGGGCCATCACCGAAGAAATCCGGCGCACCGGCGCGCCGCACGTCTTCCTGGACCTCACCCACCGCGGCGCGGAGTTCATCCGGGCGCGCTTCCCCCGCATCTACGAAACCTGCCTGCGCTACAACGTGGACATCTCGCGCCAGCCCGCGCCCGTGCACCCGGCGGCGCACTATGCTATGGGCGGGGTGAAGGCCGATCTGGACGGCCGCACCAGCGTGCCGCGCCTCTATGCCGCCGGCGAAGCCGCTTCCACCGGCGTGCACGGGGCCAACCGGCTGGCCAGCAATTCGCTGCTCGAAGGCATGGTCTTCGGCATCCGCGCCGGCCGCGCCATGCGGGAATGGGCGGGCGCTCCGCTGCTCGAGTCCGCCGAAGTGCCCCGCCCGCTGTTCCCCTGTGCCGGCGAGCAGGAGCTGCGGCGGCTGGCCTGGGAGAAGTGCGGCATCGTACGCTCGGCGCAACCGCTGGACGAGGCCATCCAGACGCTCGAGGCCGTGCCGCTGGCCCACGGCGAACCCACACCCGCGCGCTTCGAATTGCGCAGCATCCACCAGGTGGTCTCCCTGATTGCGCGCTGCGCGCTGGCCCGCGAGGAGAGCCGCGGCGCGCATTACCGCCTGGATTTTCCCGAGAAACGGCCGGAGCTAGCGAAGCATACAGTGATCCGCGCGGGCAGCGGGGTCTGTTTCCGTTAGGGCGCCGCGCGCGCGAGATAGAATGAAAGTACGAATCCATGAAACAGAAGGTGCGTTCGACAACGGTGCTGTGTGTGCGCCGCGACGGCAAGACCGTCATGGCGGGCGATGGACAGGTGACCCTGGGATCGGAGGTCGTGAAGAGCACCGCCCGCAAAGTGCGGCGGCTCTACAACGATAAGGTCCTGGCGGGTTTCGCCGGTTCCACGGCGGACGCCTTCGCGTTGTTCGCGCGCTTTGAAACCAAGCTGGAGCAGTTCAACGGCAACCTGTCCCGCGCGGTGGTGGAACTGGCCAAAGAATGGCGTACGGACCGCATCCTGCGGCACCTGGAGGCCCTGCTGCTGGTGGCCGATAATAAGCTCGTCTACGTGGTGAGCGGCGCCGGCGACGTCATCGAGCCCGACGAAGGCGTGGCCGCCATCGGCTCCGGCGGTGCTTTCGCCCTCTCGGCCGCTACGGCCCTGATCCGCCATACCCAGCTCTCGGCCCGCCAGATCGCCGAAGAAGCCATGAACGTGGCCGCCAAGGTCTGCATCTATACCAACGGGAACATTACCTTCGAGGAATTGGAGTAACCATGGTTATCTACCTGCCCGCGCAATCGGTGGACGAGGGGCCGCTGCTCGACGAGTTAACGCCGCGCGAAATCGTGCGCGAACTCGACAAGCACGTCGTCGGCCAGACAGAAGCCAAGCGCGCCGTGGCAGTGGCGCTGCGCAACCGCATCCGCCGCCAGAAGCTGCCGCCGGAACTGGCCGAAGAGGTGATGCCCAAGAACATCCTCATGATCGGCCCCACCGGCGTCGGCAAAACCGAACTGGCGCGCCGCCTTGCCAAGCTCGCCAACTCGCCCTTCCTAAAGGTGGAAGCCAGCAAGTTCACCGAGGTGGGCTACGTGGGCCGCGATGTCGAATCGATGATTCGCGACCTGGTGGACATCGCCATCGACATGGTGCGGGAGGAGCGCCTGGATGAAGTGGCCGACCGCGCCGAAGCCAACGCCGAAGAACGCCTGCTCGACCTGCTGATGCCTCCCGGCCCGGAAACTTCCGAAAGCCGCGACCGCACCCGCGAGAAGCTGCGCGAGCGCCTGCGCGACGGCAAGCTCGACGACCGCATGGTGGAGGTGGAGGTCAAGGACCGCGGCCCCACGTTCGAAATCACCACCAGCGCCGGCATCGAGGAAATGGGCATCAACCTCAAGGACATGCTGCCCAACATGTTCAACCAGCGCACCCGCAAGCGGAAAATGCGGGTGGCCGAGGCGGCCGACTACCTGGTGCAGGAAGAGGAGCAGAAGCTCATCGACATGGACCAGGTACAGCGCGTGGCCCTGGAGCGCGTGGAGACCAGCGGCATCATCTTCCTCGACGAGATCGACAAGATCGCCGGCCGAGAATCCGGACACGGGCCGGACGTGAGCCGCGAGGGCGTGCAGCGCGACATCCTTCCCATCGTCGAAGGCACCACCATCAACACGCGTTACGGCTTCGTTCGCACGGACCACATCCTGTTCATCGCCGCGGGCGCCTTCCACGTTTCCAAGCCCAGCGACCTGATCCCCGAGCTGCAAGGGCGCTTCCCCATCCGCGTGGAGCTGAAAAGCCTCACCGTCGAGGACTTCATCCGCATCCTGAAGGAGCCCAAGAATGCCCTGGCGAAGCAGTACATCGCGCTGCTCGAAACCGAGGGCCTGAAGCTCACCTTTACCGACGATGCGCTGGAGGAGGTGGCCCGCTTCGCCGCCCAGGTGAACGAAAGCTCCGAGAACATCGGCGCGCGCCGGCTTCACACCATCATGGAGAAACTGCTCGACGAGGTCTCCTTCGAAGGGCCGGACCTGAAGCGCAAGAATATCCGGGTGGACGCAGCCTACGTGCGCAAGCACCTGGCCGACATCGTCAAGGACCAGGACCTATCGCGCTACATTCTCTGAGGGCAGCCTGACGGTCACGGGCATCGGAACGCGTTCTCCGGCGGCGTTCCGCACCACCACCTCCTCGTACGATACCGGGGTAAGGGTCATGGTTGGCCCGTCGATCTCTACGACCGTAAAATGCCGCTGCGGAGCCCAGGCGGCAATGTGGGCGCGCTTCATCTTGTTCCGCACGTTTCCGGCGCGCAGTTCACCGCCCGCGCCGGTGATCACGAACAGCATGTTGCCGGTGGCCTCGCTGCGCTCGCTGAACTGCAGGTTGTGCTCGTGGCCGGCGAATGCCACCGCCACGCCGGACCGGCGGAACAGGTCGAAGAAGTGCAGCAATTTGTAGAGGTCGGGATCGTGTCCCGGGCCGGCGTTGAACAGCGGGTTGTGGAAGTAGGGAATCTTCCAGCGGGCACGCGAACCGGCCATCTCCTTCTGAAGCCATTCGAACTGCTGGCCCTCCGGCAAGTACGCGGGAGCCGGCGGCCCGGAGGCCGTGATTTTGGTTGTATCGAGGGCGAAAAAGTCCGCCAGGCCGCCGTAGTTGAAGCTGTACCAGCGCCGCGGCCCGCCGCCCGGGAAGAAGAAGTTGTCGAGATAGACGGCCAGGTCCCCGCGGTTCTCGCTGGCGTTGCCGTCGTGGTTCCCCAGGGTGGGCAGGAACGGTATGCGGGCGATCAGCGGGGCGTAAGGCTCGAAGAATTTCGATCTCCAGTGGCTGTCCTTGTCGCCCGAGCGTATGCTGGCGAAGCCGAGGTTCAGATCGGCATATATGTTATCGCCCGTGGTGATTACGAAGCGGACGTGGTCTCCCGCGGCTTCGCGCCGCTCGAACTCGCGCCACATGGCTTCGGCCACGCGCCGCTGCCCGGAACTGGCGTTGCCGAAATCGCCGATGGCGAAGAAAGTAAGGCGGTCGCTCTCGGCGGCCCAGGTACGCAGGCGTCCCGTGCCGATCTGCTGCCCGTTGAGCTTCACCTCGTAGGGGTAGGTGGTATCGGGGTCCAGGCCCTCCACCCGCGCCCAGTTGTTCTCGGTCTCGATCCGGCGATCGCCCACCCGCAACTCGGCTTTCCCGTGGGAGCCCGACTCGCGACCGATGGTGTTCCCGCTTCCGGAGGTGTGGCCCCAGGCGATCAGGGCGGAATCGTGGCTCAACTGCCCCACGTAGACGTGAAAGTTCTGCTGCGGCGCGCACGCGGCAGCGGTCAACAGCAGCGCGAGGAGGGTTTTCAGGATCGTTATCATGTGCGTTCGACTCCCACTACCTCCCATTGGCCCTCGCGGTAGCGCAGGTACACATCAACCATCTTAGCGGGATCCGTGCCGCGGATTTCGGCGGTGGCATAGGCGCCCGGCGCGCGCAGCGTTGCGGGCACTTCGAAGGATGCCCCCGGAACCGGCGTCTTCTCGCGGCTATGGTTGTCAAACCGGAACCAGCGTACCTGGAACGTGCGCGGCGCGATGAAGCCGTATCGGGCGGCCAGGTCGGTGAACTCCAGCCGGTTGTTCCGCACGGCGAACTCATCGAGCGGCAGCACGTCCTGGAAGAACGCGCGGCCGATCTTATCGCGCCGCACGATCAGTTGTTTCGTGATCCAATCCACGGCCTGGGGATCGGAGTACTCGCCGGTTTCGACCAGCGCGCGGATCTGGCCGTCGCGGAAGGCCATCACTTTCTTGGCGGCCCAGAAGGCATCGTCGGGCAGGCGGTTCAGGAAGGCCGGGTTGGGATAGTTCGCGCGCCAGCGTTCCGGATCGAAGACCTCAGACTCGAAGCGACCCACACCGCGGATATCCGGGAAGTCGGCCCGCATCCACTCCGGCACGTACAGCCCCAGGGAGGCGAGCTGCGCAGCGGCGGGTTTCAGGTCGATCCAGTGGACATGCCCTCCGCGCGCCGACTTGGGTTCGAAGCTGTCGCTCCCCAGAATGGCGCCGAAATCGATGAGATAGTGTCGGAGGTAACGCACGCCATCCTCCTCGACGATGGTGTCCAGGGTGTTGAGCGCCTTGGCGTCGGTGTGATTCAGCCAGGCGGCGAAGACAGAGAGGCCGCGCAGGTCGCGGCGGTGCTCGTGGGGCACGATGTCGTTGGGGTCGTCGCCGCGCACGCCGTGGAAGCGGAAGGGGCCGACCGGTTCGCCCTCCACGTAGAGGCTGGCGAGAGCGCGATAGGCGCCATTGCGCTCGGGCCTGACCTCTGCCAGCACGTCGTCCACATCGTGCCGGCGCATGAGGCGCTCGACGCCGCGGCGATCGACAATACGCGCGTCCGGCGCCAGGCGCAACTGGTCGCGCGTGAAGTGGACCAGGTAGTTCTCCGGCACGTTGTAGCCCAGCGCGTGAAAGAATTTGGCGCCGATCAGGTCGGCCGCGGAGGCGATCTCCGGGAAGCGGCGCGGATCGAACTTCAGCACGTACCGGCGGCCGCGCGCGTCCCGGATGATGAGGCCGGGCATGATGCCCTCGGTCTTGCCCGCCACTACCGTCCAGGGCGGCTCCGGCGGGTGGTCGTCTCCTGGACCCCGCACCAGCTCCGCCAGGCTCATCTTCGTGACGTCGCGGTTCCGGTACCAGGCGCTGTCGGGCACTTCGCCCAGCGTGTTCACGGCTCCCGCGGGCGGAACGGCGCCCTCCTTCCGCAGTTCCTCTCCCGGTGTGGAGAAGGTTTTGCGCAGGAAATCGTAGTACTCGTTCAGAGAACGGCTCTTGACGGTTGTCACCGCTACGGGAGGCGGCTCGCGCTCCAGCGGATCGTCGTCATAGAA
>JAWLGN010000169.1:0-11796 GCA_041685075.1 Bryobacteraceae bacterium | reverse complement strand
CTCCGCCTCCTGCTTGCGGCCGGTCCCGCTATAGAGGGAGGCTAAACTCAAGAGGGCCGGCCCGTAGTTGGCTTCCATGCCGAGTGCCCGCTTGAATTGCTGTTCGGCTTCCGCGAATCGTTTCTGAGAACCGTAGAACCTGCCCAGCAGGACCACGGCGTCGGCCGATTTCGGCGAGTTTTGGCAGGCCTGCACCAGGACGGTTTCTGCGCCCGCGGGATCTTTCTGCTGCAGCTTTACCTGCGCCAGGGTGGCGGCCAGCACCAGCTCGGCCGGCGCCGCCGCGATGGCTTGCGTCAGGTGCTGCATGGCCTCCTGGGGCTCCCCCAGTTTCAACTCCGTGAGCGCCAGGGTATGGAGCGCTTCCGGATTGTCCTCCCCGTCCTGGAGCAGAGCCTGCAGGCGCCCCCGCGCAGCCTCCCAATTCTCCTGGTCGATGGAGAGGGCCTCCAACTGGGCCATGCGGAGTTGCGCGCCGGCGTGCCCGGGATCCAGCTCGAGCGCCGCGCGAAGCGCCTTGACCCCCTGCAGCAGATCTCCCGAAGTCAGCAGCGCTATTCCGAGGTGGTAATAGGCGTCCGCGTTCTTGGGGGTTGCCTGCACGGCGTTGCGAAACTCGAGCGCCGCACGCACCGGATCGTTCTTCGCCATCAGTTTCTTGCCTGCTTCCATGTGCCGGGCGCTCTTGACCTCCGGAGGACTAGTGCAGGCGAAACACGCCAGTACGAGCGCCGAGACGAGATAGACGATTGCGTTGCGGAACGACAGCGATCCGGTTTTCATTGTTTCTCTCCTATCCCTTGGGCATCGGCAATTTGCCGTCCAAAGGGCAGACGGGCAGGTGCGGGGTCTTATAGCTGCGGCGCAGATGGGAGAAATCCCAATCTTTCGGCTTCTGCTCCCAAACTTTTTGTCCGGACATATCTCGACGCCCGTAGAGCGCCGCAGGCCAGGGCGCCGGGAGGGCGAAGGCGCCCGCGCCACAAAGATTGCAGTGCGGCGACTGCGCGCGCCGGCGGCACTGCGGCCCTGTAAATGCAGTCGCGATTCGATCCATGTGGGCAACGGCAACAGAAAAACAGCGAGCGGAGATGCCGGCGAGGCTTACGACGCCAAAAACGGCCCTGGCGGTAGTGCTCATGGCAGTGCTATACGCTCCGATTCTTAAGGACATGGCCATAGACTGGTGGACCGTCCCCAGCCTGTCCCAGGGTCTGCTGATCCCCCCACTCGCGGCCTATGTCGCGTGGCTGCGCCGCGGCCTCACCCTGGCGCAGCCCGCTGTACCGGATAACCGGGGTCTTACATTGATAGCGTTCGCTTGCCTTACCGTCCTGCTCGGCAAGCTGGGGGCGGAGTTCTTCCTGGCCCGCATATCGTTTGTCCTTCTGCTGGCAGGAATCACCTGGACGTTCTGGGGGATGGCGCGGCTGCGAACCCTGGCGTTTCCGTTTCTGCTGCTCGCCACCATGGTTCCGCTGCCCGCCCTGGTTTTCAATACGCTGGCCGCCCCGCTACAACTCCTGGCATCGGATGTTTCGACGCGCGCGGCCCAGGCGTTGGGCATTTCCGTTTACCGCGACGGCAACATCATCCAACTGGCCAGCACTTCGCTGGGCGTGGCGGAAGCCTGCAGCGGGCTTAACTCTCTATCCGCCCTGTTGGTGGCCAGCCTGCTGCTCGGATTCCTGCAATGTTCGCGGCTCAGTACCCGAGCCGTCCTGTTTCTTTTCGCCATTCCATTGTCGATCGCGGTGAACATCGTGCGGGTCACCGGGACCGCCATTATCGCGGACTACAACTACGAATACGCCATGGGTTTCTATCATTCTTTCTCGGGCTGGCTGGTGTTCGTGGCCGGCTTTGCGGGACTCTACGGGGCGGCCTGGCTGCTGGACCGAACTTTCGGCAGGAGGGCCGCATGAAAGGCGTGGTTTCCGGCCGTTACGCGGCCATGGTATTGATGTTGGGGGCCACCTTGGGCATCGCGGCCTGGAACGAGCGGGATCGGCCCGACGCGCTGGCTGCGCCGCTCGAGACCATTCCTCGCCAGTTGGCCGGCTGGACCGAAGTCAAGTCCAGTGAACTGGGCGCCGGGGTTCTGCGCGCCCTGGCTCCCACCTCCTACATCTCCCGGTCGTACATGAAGGACGGCCGGCAACTGGACCTGTTCGTCGCGTTCTACGCCCAGCAGCGGGCCGGAGAAAGCATGCACTCGCCCAAGCACTGCCTGCCCGGCGGCGGCTGGGAGATCTGGAAGCAGGGCTCGGCAACGGCGCCCTTCAACGGCGAGCCGGCCAAAATCAACCAATACTCGATTCAAAACGCCGGCCAGCGTTACCTGATGCTGTACTGGTATCAGTCCCGGGGGCGCATCATCGCCAGCGAATACCTGGGCAAAATCCTGCTGGTGCGGGACGCCCTGTTCGACGGCAGGACCGCGGGATCTATCGTGAGGATTACGCTTCCCGACCTTCCCGGCGCCTCCGAAGCAGCCACCTCTTTCGCCGCCGATGTCATCCCCGAACTCCAGCGCTGCTTCGGCCCATGATCGATTCAACGCATCCGCTGCCGCTTCACCCTCAGCCCCGTTTCCAGACAGCCGGCAGACCTCCCGAGGTAAGCTCGCCCGCTTTCGCACGCGACGCGGGACAAAGCCAGTGCCTTTGATGGCTACGGTTGCGCGGTCATTTGCCCGCTCGCCCGGCAGGGTGTCGAGGGACCTTCACCCCAAGCTGTCGAACATGCTCGGCACAAAAAACAACCGGCCTCCGGTGGCTACCGGCGGCCGGTCATATCAAGCTGCAATGGCGGATAAATACTAAGCGGATTGCCGTTTCCGCAAGCCGTACACCAGGCCGGCAAGCGCCGTGCCCAGTAAGAGGATTGAAGTCGGCTCGGGGACGACATCATCCGGAGGAGTGTAGCCCGGGAGCCCCGCAACCCAGCCGCTGCCGCTCCCACTCGTGCCGATGCTCTGAACGTGCGCGGCGCTGGCGAAGCCGGTCTGGTTCTTTTTCTGGCTGAAGGCGAGGAAGTCGGCGGCGTCGATTCCGCTGCCGGTGATTGTGTACACCGACTCCAATCCTGCGCCAAACCTTCCGCCCTGGTTTGCCGTAGGGAAAGCGAAGACGAGATCGAAAGAATGGCCTGCGCCCGACTTGTTAGCGTCGAGGCCGAAACTCACCGCGCTGGCCATCACACCGCTGCCATAAGATGCGGAAGGGCCTGCAGCGAAGGGATCCAGATTGAAATACCATTTCGACACGAACTCACTGCCGGTCAGGTTCAGCGCTTCCATTTTCAGTTCGACTGTGTTTAGTGCGGTGTCGGTCACGGTGGCGCGGAGCCAGGGTGCCGTGCCGACCGGCGGCGTGCCGCCGGTGAACTCGAAGGTCAAGTCAAAAATGTAGCTGTCGGCCTGGGCCAGCGGAACGGCCAGGGCCATCGCAGCGATCAGTAGCGAAGCTCTCTTCACAAGTATCTCCCGCGAAAGCGCAATGCACGCCCGCGTCCAAAGTGGTGGCCCAGCATTTCATAGGGTTTAGCCGCCAGGGCGGGTTGGCGGGTGCACGAAAGCTCGGGAAGAAACCCGATTCTTCGGGACCGCGCGGTGTCGAGGCTGCCGCCGCATTTGTAAGAGCAGGCTTGGCTTACTTCGCCGCGGCAACCAGTTGCAGCGCCTCCGCCGCTTCGGGGAGATTCGGATCCGCGGTGAGCGCTTCGCTAACCCATTGTTGCCCGCCCCGCTGGTCTCCCAAGCGGAGATACGTCATTCCCAGGTGGAGCTTCCGAAGCGGCCGGGGCTCCTTCGTCACGGCGTTCTCGAACTGCGGAAGCGCCAGCCTGTAGAGGCCCTTGCGGTAGTAGATCCACCCCAGAGTGTGCATCACGGCGGCGCTTTCCGGCGCGAGCGCGATGGCCGTCTGCGCATGCCGGAGCGCCTCGTCCAGCCGGCTGCCGTCGGCGGCCAGGTTGTAGGCCAGGTTGTTCAGCGCCACCACATTCGACGGATCGGCCTGAAGCACCTTGCCGTATTCCGCTATGGCTTGGGTCCGGTTGCCGGATTTCTCCTCGATGCCGGCCAGCAAGAGCCGGCCCGCGAGGTCGTTCTCGTTTGCGGCGAGCAGGTTCCGGACCCTCTGGCGCGCCGTGTCCAGCCGGCCCTCCCGCACGTCCATTTGCGCCAGAAGCAGAACCGCCGGGGTGGCCTTCACCGCTTCCAGCGCCGCCCTCGCCTCGGCGGGATGCCCGGCTTCGAGAAGCCATCGCGCATACAGGATCTGCACAGGGGGCGAGTTGGGGCTGCGGGTGGCGTACTGCTTCAGTTTTTCCGTCCCGGCGGCGATCTGCTTCTGGGCGGCATAGACGCCGGCGAGCAGGCGCAGTGCCCGCAAATCCTTTGGGTTCGCGTCGAGGATCTCCTCGGCCGCGGTGCGAGCGCCGGTCCAGTTCTTCGCCGCCGCCTTCAACACCGCGTCTTGCAGCAGAAGGTCCGGGGTTTTCGTGTGGGCCAGCAGCGCTTCGACCAGCTTCCGTGCTCCGTCGGCATCGCCCGCCCCGATGAGCGCCCAATTGCGGGCCACCTGCAGCGGGAGCGACTGCTTCTGGGGTTCAGGCGCGGCGTCGAGCAGATCCAGCGCCGCCTTCGCCTCGCCGCCTGCGACCAGCGCCGCGGCGAGGTCCAGCCGCGCGGGCAGGTATGCCGGATCGAACCGGAGCGCCTCGTTCAATTCCTGGCGGTGTTGAAACGCCGTGCGGGTGGCCTTGTGCACGGCGGCCATGAGGAAATGCGCTTCGGCGGAATCCGGCCGGAGCTTGAGGACCGCCGACATGTCGTTGCGGGCCTTCTCCGCATCGCCGCCGCGCAGGTACAGCCCGGCGCGCTGCACCAGGGCGTCCACGTCTTTCGGGTTGCGCTTGAGAGCATCTCCCAAGAGCCTTTCCGCATCGGTGATGCGATGGGCGGCAATATAGGCCGCTGCCAGGCGGCTGCGGGCGGCGCGGTCCTGATGGTTGGCCTTCGCCAGGCGCTCGAACTCGGCGATGGCCTCATCCAGGCGCCCCTCCTGGATGTAGTGGATGCCCAGCGCCGGCTGGAACTCTTCGAGGCCCAACGTAGAGAGCTGCCGGTACGACTGTTCGGCCTCCTGCTTTTTCCCCTGGCGCACTTCGAGCGCGGCAAGCTGGAGCAGCGCCGGCGCGCACTTCGCGTCCGCCGCCAACGCCTGCCGGAAACGCGCTTCCGCCTCCGCGGGCTTTCCCGTCGCGGCGTAGAAGACCCCCAGGGCCACCAGCGCGTCGGTGCTATGAGGGTCCTGCCGGACGGCCTCGGCCAGGACGGCTTCAGCGCCCGCGAGGTCCTTTTCCCCGATCTTCATCTGGGCCAGGGCCAGCGACGATCTGAGGTGCGCCGGCGATTTCTCCAGTGCCTGCCGCAGGTACTTCTCGGCCTCCTGCGGTTTTCCCGACCGCACCTGGGAGGCCGCCAGGACGAATAGCGCCTGGCTGTTCTCCGGATCCACCTGCAGTACGTCCTGGACCTTCTCTTCCACATCCGGCACAAGACTTTCGTCCCGCGAGAGGAGCATCAGTTCCGCCAGCTTGAGCTGCGCGGCGGAATGCCCGGGGTCCAGGGAGACGGCCTTCTGCAGGTGCGTGGCTCCCTCTCGGACGCGGCCCGAACCCAGGTATGCCATGCCCATCTGGTAATGCGTCTCGGGGTTTTGGGGATTAGCCCGAAGCGCGTTGTTTAACTCCAGCACGGCACGGGTATAGTCGCGCTCTTCCAGCCGTTTCTTGCCGCGGTCCAGGAATCGCGCCTCCTGCTCCTCCGGCGAGCGGGCGCACCCGGAAGTGCCGGCCGCGGCCAGCGAGGTAAGCAACAGGGCCAGAAGGCGTCGTGGAAAGGGCATGCTCGTCAGGGCACCACAATGGTGTCGTCCGGCAGCACCAGGATATTCTGCTCCATGCGCTCGCCCCGGATTACCGCGGTGTAGTCGAACGGCAGCCGGACCTGCTTGCCGTTCTCGTTTCGCAGGATGTAGATGCGCTTTCTCTTGGCGTAGTCGGTGAGGCCGCCGCCTTCGACGATGGCCTGAAGAACGGTCATCGGCGAGTTCAGCAGAATGGGTCCCTCGTTCTTGACCGCGCCCACCAGGTAGGCCTTTCTGCTCCGGACCTGCTTGACCACAACCGTCACGTCCGCGGCATTGATGAATTCCTTAAGCTTTTCGGCCAGCACCGTTTCGAGCTCAGAGGGGGTGAGACCCACAACATCCACCTCCTTGAGCAGGGGAAGCGTAATTTTGCCGTCCGGGCGCACCGCGGCCTCCGGCACGGAAGCTTCAGGCTCCTTCCAGACCACCACCTGGAGGACATCTCCGGCGCCGATCCTGTGAGTGGGGACGCCGGGCGTGGCGTCCGGAACCGGCGGCTTCTCCACCGGGCTGTTCTCGGTCAGGAGCTTCTCGACCACCGAAAGGCGCCAGCCCGCATCCACGGCGCTTTTCTTGATCTCCGGATCGGTCATGCCAAACGACTTCGCCTCCCGGATGAACTCCAGCAGTTCCTTGGGCGCCGTGGACTGAAAGGCCGGCGCGGGAAGAAGTCCCGCGCATAACAGGGCTAAGTATGTAAATGCCTTCCGCATAAGCGGCATTCAATGCTGCATTTTGGGGACCAGCAACGAGATGTCGTTGGAACGCTTGAAATTCGGCCCGGCGGTCAAAAGGAGTGGGAGATTGTTCCAAAGATTCGCCTCGCCGGCGGATGGAACCGGTGGGCGCCGCGGCGGTTGCAAACGGCCTTCCGGCTGCAAAACACAGCCCAGAGCAAGGCATGCGCCGCTATGGGCCCCGGCGGCCGGCAACGGCGCGGCGCGCCCGGGCCGGCGGAATGCGACGTGCTGTGAACGGGACGATGCGGCAGAGAGCTGTCGATGTGAGCGTCCTGTGGTGCTGCGGGTTCCTCTTCCATCTCGCCGTAATGCTGTTGAGGTTGGGGAAGCGGCTCCAGGCTCCGGGTTGACGGTGGATGACTAACGTCCTCAGCGTCGATGTGGAGGAGTGTTTTCACGCCAGCGAAATCGGCGCGCCGATTTCCGGCTGGGACCGGCTGCCCTCCCGTATCGAACCGCAAGTCGAGCGCGTGCTGGAACTCCTGGACCGGCACTCGGTAAAGGCCACCTTCTTCGTGCTCGGCTGGATCGCCGAGCGCCACCCGGCCCTGGTGCGCGAGATTGCGGTCCGCGGACACGAACTGGGTTGCCATAGCCATCGGCACCGGCTGGTGTACGACCTCACGCCCGCGGAGTTCGAAGAAGACACTGCCGCGGCGGTCCGCGCCATCGAAGATGCCGCCGGAGTGCGTCCTCGCCTCTACAGGGCCCCGAGTTACTCGATTACCTCGCGGTCGCTTTGGGCTCTCGACCTGCTGGCCGCTAACGGCTTCACGCACGACTCCAGCATCTATCCCATCACCCACGACCGGTATGGCATCCCGGGCTTCGGCACGGCCGCGCGGATGCTTCCCACGCCATCCGGCAGCCTGATGGAAGTGCCCATCGCCACCGTTCAGGTATGGGGGAACCGCTTGCCGGTGGGCGGCGGGGGGTATCTGCGGCTGTTGCCCTACCGGTACACGGCGGCGGGCATCCGCCGGCTGAACACCAGGGGCGGTTTGCCAGCCTGCGTCTACTTCCACCCCTGGGAACTGGACCCGGCTCAGCCGCGGCTGGGCGCCCGCTGGATCTCGAACCTGCGCACGTATACCGGGGTAGGCAGAATGGAGGCCAAGCTGGAGCGCCTGCTTCGGGAGTTTCGATTTTCGACCCTCACCGCCGTTCACCCGGCGTCCGCGGGAGCGCCGCCGCGGCCCACCACCAGGTTGTCAGCCACCAGCCGCCAGCCATCAGCTCACGAAGCCGCTTCGCCGGCGTCTTGACGGCGCTGCGGATCAGCCGGCGGTTTCCAATCCACAGCCTGCCCCAAGCAAGCATCCGGGTGGCTTCCGCCGGTTGCTGCCGCCCGGGGATCGGCGGCGAACCTCATCCAAAAGCTGACGCTGGCGGCTGATTCGGAAAGACGGGGGTTACGCTTTTCCTGCCCAGGCGGTTTCGACGAACCCGTCCGGGTCGTCGGTCCGGGAGACGTGACCGGCAAACGGGGTGACGGTCTTGTCCTCGATGCCGAGCTTTTTCATCTTGTACAGCAGGGCCTTGTAATCGATCCGGAGGATTGCCGCCGCCTTCTTGCGGTTCCAACGAGTGGAGTCGAGAGCGTTGAGAATGGCGCTCCGTTCGGCCTCGTGTTTGGCCTTGGCGACCTGTTCCAAGATCGGCGCGACCGCATCGGATCCGTTTCTGGCGCCCAGCCCGCGGCCGGTCTCGAGGCGTTCGGCGGCCTTGGCGCGCAACTCGGCTGCAATCACCTCGGCGTCCCGCATGATGATGAAGCGCCGCATCACGTTCTCCAGCTCCCGCACGTTTCCCGGCCAGCGGTAGCTCAAGAGCGCCTGCCTCAACGACGGGGTGATGGCGGGCTGCACCGTCCCCGCCGGCGTATGCTTCCGGAGCAGAAACTGCGCCAGGGAAACAATTTCGTCCACCCGCTCGCGCAAAGGCGGAATGCGCAATCCGATGACGTTCAGCCGATAGTAGAGGTCTTCGCGAAACGTGCCTTCGGCGATGGCCCGTTCCAGGTCGCGGTGCGTGGCCGCGATGATCCGGACATCCACCCGGATGGTGTCTTTGCCGCCCAGCCGCTGGAACTCGCTGTCCTGCAGCACCTGCAACAGCTTGGCCTGCAGCTTGAAGTCCATGTCGCCGATCTCGTCCAGCAGCATGGTTCCCTGGTCGGCCAACTCGAACATGCCGGGCTTCCTCTGGAAGGCGCCGGTGAAAGCTCCGCGGTCGTAGCCGAACAGCTCGCTTTCCACCAGCTCGGAAGGCAGGGCGGCGCAGTTCAGTTTCAGAAACGGCTTTTTCGACCGGGGCGACTGCGCGTGCAACTGCCGTGCGATCACCTCTTTGCCGGAGCCCGTCTCGCCCGTGATCAGCACGGGGACTTCGGCGTTGCCGATCCGCGCCAGGGTGCGGTGGATCTCGCGCATGCGCGGGCTGTTGCTCAGGAAGACCTGGGAGTTGTCGTTCTCCAGGGGCGAGATCTCGGGGACATCGTCCACCGCGAGCACATCCCGCACCATCCGGCAAAGGTCGTCGTGGTTCAGGGGTTTGCTCGCGAAATTGGTGGCGCCGGCCTTCATCGCCTCGACTACGTTCAGCGGCGTGGATGCGCCGGACACTACGATCACCGGCACCGACCCGTCCATCCGGCGGATCTCCCGCAACACCTGCATGCCGTCTTTCCGAGGCATGATGAGATCCAGCAGGATGGCCGAAATGCGCGGCCCATGCTCCTGATAGAGGCTCAACGCCTCCTCCCCATCCCTGGCGATTTCAACGGCGTAGCCCTGGTACTTCAAGGCCATCTCCAGGTACTTCCGCACTTCCGGATCGTCTTCACCTACGAGTATTGTTTTGCGATTACGCACAAGTTCCACGGCCCATCCTCAGTCCTGCGGTTTCCCTATCCGAGTTGCACTGCGCTGTGTCTGCTCCGAGCGGCAAAGCCAGCGAGAAAATGGCACCCCCGGGGCCGTTCTCGGCCCAAATGCGGCCCCTGTGCCGGGTGGCGATCATTTTGCAGATGGCCAGTCCCAGTCCGCCTCCGGACCGGTCGCTCCCGCCGGAGTAGGAGGTGTACTCCTCGAAGATCCGATCGAGATGTTCGGGCGGAATGCCCGGCCCCGAATCGAGGACGTCCACCCGGTACGAGTTGGCGGCGAAGCTGTCGGTGCTGCGCCTTTCCGCGTGGACACTGAAGCTGCCGGACGGAGTGAAGCGGCGCTCCCAGAAGAACGGATATCCCTTGATCTCCACGGTCCCCCTGCGCGGGGTGAATCTGAACGCGTTGTCCAGCAGGTTGACGAAGCACTGCACAAGCTGCGAATGGTCGAACAACAGGATCCCCGGCGGCGGGAGCAGGTCCACTGAGACCGCCACGTCCTTTTCGTCCAGCGTATGCATGAACTCGTTCAGTGCCTGGTCGACGCAGTCGTCGAGATTGCCGGCCCGGAGCACCGGGTTGGGTTCCAGGCGGCGCGCCAACCCCAGTTGGAACATCGCTGTGGACATGCGGGAAAGCCGCCTGGTGCTCTCCTGCATCCGCTGCACAACCTCTCGCTGGCTGCCGGTCAGGGGGCCCAACTGTTCCCGCAACAACATCCCGCAGTAGCCCGATATGGCCGTGAGCGGCGCGCGAAAATCGTGAACGGCCCGGGTGAGAAAGCGGGTGCGGTCCTGATCGTACTCCTGCAGCTTCAGGCAGGTGACGATCAGGGACTGCAGCACCTCGTCGCGCTCCGCGCGCAGCCCGCCCGGGGTGGCCTGTTCTCGCGATGCGCCGGCCCGCTTTCCGATGCGCTGCTCCACGAAGGCCAGAAGCGTGGGCCTGGTCACCGGCTTCAGAAGAATGCCAGCCGAGAAGTGCGGGAAAGTTGTGCGAAATGTCTCCAGCTCGCGCCGCTCCACAAGGAATAGATGCTTGTGCGCTTCCGTCCGGATTCGCTCAGGTATCGCCAGATTCGGATCGAAGTCCCATATCGTGAGATCCGAGCCCGGCAGATTCCCGTCCGGTTGAAGCAGACGTACTTCCCAATCGCCGCCCGCCTCTTCGGCCAGTATCTGTCGGCAGAGTACGTGCAATTGGGAATCGTTCGAGATGATTGCAATCGTCAGCAAAGAGATCCTACTCCAACATTGGTTTGTCAGCAAAAAGCATAAACCAGTCCCAAAGTTTGCCAACGTTGGAAACCGTACATTCCCGAGCAGTTGCAAAGATAGCCATAACTTCGACCACGCATACGGCGCACGATGGCTGTTTGCCGGCCTGGAGCGATGCCTGTTACGAGATGCCGCCGCGTCTCTTCCAATGGCCTGCAGGATGATGGTAAGTAGCGGAGAAAGCGAAACAAAACCGGTGTTGTCCAACCCGTTGCCATGCCCGAGTGAACCGCTGAAACGGGAGATGGCAGCGGAACTGCAGAAGCTGTGGCGCTATTAGTACTAGAACTGCACCGGAACTGTGCGAAGCGACACTTCTGGGGTGACTATGACCTTCCATGCTCGTGCAAATGACCGCCGCGGACGGGCCCGGCTGGCTCTGCAGTGCCCGGTGCAACTGTCGAGAGCCGGCAACGGCGCCATGTTGAGGAGCGTCACGCGCGATATCAGCAGTGCGGGGTTCTACTGCATCTCGAGCGAATGGATCGCGCCGGGCGAGCGGCTCGACTGCATGGTGGCGATCCCCATCCCGATCGGAGGCTTCCCGGAAGAGCGCTTGTGCCTGCAATGCCGGGCCGAAGTAGTAAGAGTGGATCCGCTGGGGGAAGGCGCTGCCGGGATCGCGTGCCGCATCGTGGACTACACCGTGATCCGCCTCGTCGCCGACGTGCCGGCGCCGGCCGAGTCGCACGCCAGTCCCGACCCGCTTGCGCCGCTTACTCGCGGACCTTTCCCCGGTCCAACCAGATAATCTTCCATCGAAAAGCGCCTGGAAAATGAGTCGGATTAATAAGTGTTAAATCACTCTTCTTCTAAGTGGGTGGTTTATCCGAAATAAATAACGGGTTTCACAACAGACTAGGTCTCTGACCGCCTAAAGATCTGGCAAAAACCATTTTTATGTAGAATTGTTTCGGCGCATACTCGGGGTATGGGCCGTCCACCTCTGAAGA